>CAYNNX010000047.1:0-27141 GCA_964398515.1 uncultured Streptantibioticus sp.
TCGGCACGGGCGGGCTCTTCGAGAAGCTGTATCCCTTGGCGTGCAAGGAGATTCATCCCGACAAGTACCGGCGCCGGATGGAACTGGAAGCGCGGGCGCGCGTCATCGAGGAGTACGCCGGGCAGGTCGTACCCGGGCTGATGCAGACGGAGGACTACGCGCGAGCGCTGTTCAGCGTGAGCAATCCGAAGGCCGGCACCGACGTCATCGAGGAGATGGTGGCGATCCGTCTGGGCCGGCAGGAGTTGCTGCGGGCGGACCCGCCGCCGGACCTGTCGTTCATCCTCGACGAGGCGGTCATCAGGCGCCCCGTCGGAGGGCCGCAGGTCATGAGGGCACAGCTCTCCTTCCTCGTCGACCACGTGGACACCCCCTCCAGCGTCATCCAGCTCCTGCCGTTCGAACATGGCGAACACGCCTTGATGGGCGGCTCGTTGACGCTGTTCACCCTTGCCGACCGATCCGCCGCCGCCCATGAGGAGAGCTTCACCGTGGGCACCCTGTTCGAGGACGCGGAAAGCGTTGGCGTACGGCGGCGGGCCTACGATCTGCTAAGGGCCTACGCTCTGTCGCCCAGCAAGACGGCGGCTCTCCTCAGAGAAGCAATGGAGGCGCTACCCACATGAGCACCACCCCGGAACTCTCCAGCGCCGAGTGGATCAAGTCCAGCCACAGCAACGGTGACGGCGGCGGCTGCGTCGAATGGGCACCCGCCTACGCCCCCTCCGGCATCGTCCCCGTCCGCGACAGCAAGGACCCCGACGGCCCCGCGCTCGTCTTCTCGGCGCAGGAATGGGCCTTGTTCGTCACCGCAATCAAGAATGGAGAGTTGCCCACCCCATGACCACCCCGGACCTCTCTCAAGCGGAGTGGGTCAAGTCCTCGTACAGCGGCAACGGAGGCGGCAGCTGCGTCGAATGGGCACCCGCCTACGCCCCCTCCGGCAGCGTCCCCGTCCGCGACAGCAAGGACCCCGACGGCCCCGCGCTCGTCTTCTCGGCGGACGCATGGGCCTCCTTCGTCACCGCGCTCAAAGCGGACTCGTGACCCGCCCGGCCGGACGGCCACCGTGGGGAGGGTCACCTACCGGCCGGTAACGGCCATCCGTCATGATGGCGGCATGCGGATCATGTTCGTCGGCGACTCGATGACCATCGGCAGCGCCGGCGATTACACCTGGCGCTACCGCATGTGGCAGCACCTGAACGCGGCGTTCGACGGGCCGTACGCGATCGTCGGGCCGCGGCGGGAGCTGTACGACAAGGCAGCCGAGGCGGCCGTTTCGCACGCGTACGGGGATCCCGCGTTCCCCGAGCGGGCGCGGGCGCACCTGGCCGGGTGGGGTGAGGGGTGGCTGCACATGGCGCCGGTGATCGGGGAGGCGGTGCGCGGGGAGCGGGCCGACACGCTGCTGATCTCGCTGGGCCTGATCGACCTGGGCTTCTACACGGACTCCGGGCAGACCGCCGAGAACGTGCGCCGGTTCGTCGATGCGGCGCGGGAGGCGAACCCGCGCGTCCGGGCGGTGCTGCTGCCGGTCATCCCCAATGTGCGGGCCGAGTACGACGCGCCCTTCGCCGCCGAGTGCGCCCGCTTCAACGAGCTGCTCGCCAAGGCCGTCGCCGATCTCGACGCGCCCGCGTCGCCGCTGCTGCTCGCCTCGCACCCGGCCGGGTACGACATCCACCGCGACACGTACGACGGCACACACCCCAACGCCGCCGGAGAGCACCGCATCGCCGCCGCGTTCGCCGACGCGATGCACCAGGCGTGGGGGGTGGGCGGTCCGTACCGGCACCACCGGGACCAGCGCCAACTCCGTTGATCCTCGGCCTCTTTCGCCTGATTCCCCCTTGATTCGAGCGCACTCCAAGGCGTTGGCTGGGCGGTCATGGAGTACACGCAGCTCGGACGCAGCGGACTGAAGGTGTCCCGACTGGTGCTCGGCACCATGAACTTCGGGCCCGTCACCGACGAATCGCACAGCCACGCCGTCATGGACGCCGCCCTGGAGGCCGGGGTCAACTTCTTCGACACCGCCGACGTCTACGGCTGGGGCGAGGACCGGGGGCGCACGGAGAAGATCATCGGCTCCTGGTTCGCCAAGGGCGGCGGCCGCCGCGAGAAGACCGTGCTCGCCACCAAGGTCTACGGCGACATGGGCGACTGGCCCAACGAGGGCAGGCTGTCGGCCCTGCACATCCGCCGCGCCGCCGAGGAGAGCCTCAGGCGCCTGGGCACGGACCACATCGACCTGTACCAGTTCCACCACGTCGACCGGAACACGCCGTGGGAGGAGATCTGGCAGGCCGTCGACGTCCTCGTGCAGCAGGGCAAGGTGATCTACGCCGGGTCGTCGAACTTCGCAGGCTGGCACATAAGCCGCGCCAACGAGGCCGCCGCCCGCCGCGGCTCGCTGGGCCTGGTCTCCGAGCAGTGCCTGTACAACCTGGTGGAGCGCCGCGCCGAGATGGAGGTCATCCCGGCCGCGCAGGCGTACGGGCTCGGCGTGATCCCCTGGTCCCCGCTGCACGGCGGTCTGCTCGGCGGAGCGATACGCAAGGAGCGCGAGGGGTCCGGGACGCGTTCGACCCGCGGCCGTTCCGCCGACGCGCTGAGGGACACGACCCGGCGCGAGCAGATCCAGGCCTACGAGGACCTGTGCGGCAAACACGGCCACGAGCCCGGTGAGGCGGCGCTGGCCTGGCTGCTGACCCGGCCCGGCGTGACAGGCCCGATCGTCGGCCCCCGCACGGCCGAACAGCTCGACTCGGCGGTGCGGGCGGTCGGACTCACGCTGAGTGAGGAGTTCCTGACCGCTCTGGACGGGATCTTCCCGGCCACGGGTCCGTCTCCGGAGGCGTTCGCCTGGTGAGCCCGACGTGCGCCGGGCGCCGCGTCCGCGCCGAGCGCGCCGCGAGCGGCGCTCAGCGCACGGCGGACGCCACCACCACCACGGCCAGCAGCAGCACCAACGCGGCGGTCATCACTCGGGTACGGGTCTTCGGATCCACACAACGAGCGTAACCGGAGCCTCTCACCGGTCTCGCTCCCCCTCCTCGCCGCTGCGGACCCGGCCTCCGAGCGGCCAGGTCTGCAGCGTCTCGTACCGCGGCTGGGCGCCCGCGACGCCGAGGGCGGGCGGGTTGCTGCGGACCAGTTCCAGCTCCCGGGCGCTCCACTCCCGGCCGCCGAAGTCCGCCAGCTGGTCGGCGAAGGGGCGCAGGCGGGTGCGGTGGCGGCTGCGGTCGCGGTTGCGGGCGAGGGTGAGATGGGCGGTGAAGGGGCGCTCCTCCACCTCGATGCCGGTCCTGCGGGCGGCGGCGGCCACCGAGTCGGCGAGGCGGCCGAGTGCGGCGGTCTCGCCGGTCACCCCGGCCCACAGCGTGCCGTCCCCGAAGCGCCCGCCGCCCGCGAGCCGCAGCGTCATCGGCGGGTGCCGCCGGGCCGCGCGGGCGAGCCGCTCACACAGCTCGGGCAGGCTCTCCTCGGCCACCTCGCCGAGGAAGGTCAACGTCAGATGCCACTGCGCGACGCCCGTCCAGCGCAGCGACTCCGCCCCGGGGAGCGCCTTCAACCGCCCGACGGCGCCGCCCAGTTCGTCCAGGGCGTCGTCCGGCGGCAGCACCGCCACGAAGAGTCTCACAGGGCCAGTGTGCCGCGCGGGTCACGCGGTCACGGTGACCCGTTCCGCCGGGGGCGCGTCGTCGCGGGGGACGAAGCGGAGGTGGCGGCGGCCGGGGCGCAGGTCGACCTTGAGGCGCAGGCCGCCGGCGCGGGCGATGATCAGGGCGATCAGGACCGCGGCACCCGCCGAGAACGCGCCGCCGGTCAGGAAGCCGATCCGGGCGCCGAAGGTGTCGGTGACCCAGCCCATCACCGGGCCGCCGAGCGGTGTGCCGCCGACGAAGACCATCATGAACAAGCTCATCACCCGGCCGCGCATGGCGGGATCGGAGGCGAGCTGCACCGAGGAGTTCGCGGTGGTGTTGACCGTGATGCCGAAGATCCCGACGGCCACCAGCAGACCGGTGAAGAGCCACAGGGAGGGCGAGAGCGCGGCGATCGCCTCCAGCGAGCCGAAGAGCGCCGCGGCCCCCAGCAGCAGTCGCATCCGGCTGGTCACCCGCCGGGCGGCGAGCAGCGCGCCGACCACCGAGCCGATCGCGAGGGCGCTGTTGAAGAGCCCGTACGTGCCCGCTCCGGCGTGGAAGACGTTGTGGGCGAAGGCGGAGAGCCAGATGGGGAAGTTGAAGCCGAAGGTGCCGGTGAAGCCGACGAGCACGATGGGCCAGATCAGCTCGGGGTGCCCGGCCACGTACCGCAGGCCCTCGCGCAGCTGGCCCTTGCCGCGCGGTGCCCGCTCGACCTGGTGCAGCTCGGCGGGGCGCATCAGCAGCAGGCCGACCAGGGGCGCGCCGAACGACAGGCCGTTGATCAGGAACGCCCAGCCGCTGCCGACCGCGGTGATCAGCGCACCGGCGATCGCGGGGCCGATCAGGCGGGCGGTCTGGAAGTTGGCCGAGTTGAGACTGACCGCGTTGCGCACGTCCTTCGGGCCGACCATCTCGACGACGAACGACTGCCGGGTGGGGTTGTCGACGGTGGTCACCACGCCGAGCAGGAACGCGATGGTGTACACGTGCCAGACCTGGACGTGTCCGCTGAGGGTGAGGGCGGCGAGCGCGAGGCCCAGCAGGCCCATCGTGCCCTGGGTGACCAGCAGTAGCCCGCGCTTGGGGTAGCGGTCGGCGACGACGCCTCCGTAGAGCCCGAACAGCAGCATGGGCAGGAACTGCATGGCGGTCGTGATGCCGACCGCGGTGGCGGATCCGGTGAGGCTCAGGACGAGCCAGTCCTGGGCGATCCGGGACATCCAGGTGCCGGTGTTGGATATCACGGCGCCTGTGGCGAAGAGCCGGTAGTTGCGGACCTTGAGGGAGCTGAAGGTGCGGCTCCGCGTCTGGGTCGCGGTGGTGGTGGTCGCGGTGATGGGGTTCGATCCGGGTGCGGCTTGTGCTCCGGGGGCCGAACTCAAGGCGGTCCCTCCTCTTCTGGTCTGCTGCCTTAATCGCCTCAATCGGCTGAATCGCCGAAATCGCGTGACCTGAATCGCCCGGGCGGAACGAGCGGCTACAGATGAGCCAGCTTCTCCAGGACCGGTGCGGCCTCCCGCAGCGTGGCCCACTCCTCGTCGCTGAGCCCGTCGGCGAGCTTGGCCAGCCACGCGTTGCTCTTGCGGCGGCTCTCGGCGAGCATCGCCTCGGCCTGCTCGGTGCGGCTGACCACGATCTGGCGGCGGTCCTCGGGGTGCGGCTCGCGGCGGATCAGTCCCTTGGCCTCGAGCATGGCCACGATGCGGGTCATGGACGGCGGCTGCACGTGCTCCTTGCGAGCGAGCTCACCAGGGGTCGCCGAGCCGCAGCGGGCGAGGGTGCCCAGCACGGACATCTCGGTCGGGCTGAGCGCCCACTCCTCGACCTTCTGGTGGCGCAGCCGGCGCGACAGCCGCATCACGGCGGAGCGGAGGGAGTTCACCGCGGCGAGGTCGTCCTCGGACAGTTCGGTCACGTTAGTTAGATTAGCTCATTAGCTACTCTAAGGACACCGGTCCGAGCACCCGCAAACGTTTCTGTGTGCGAAGTCACCCTTACGAGTGAGTTAGTGCCGGAAAGCAACGCCTCGCGCACCGGCCGCCCCGGACCCTGGGGGCATGGGACCGCGTGGAACGGATGACGCGAAGGGCTCACGGGTGCTGAGCGTGCGCATAGAGGCCGAACTGCTGCAACGGATCAGCGAACACGCCGCAAAACGCGGCATGAGCGTCCAGGACTATGTCGTCCGGACGCTCATGCGCGATGACTTCGACGAGAGGTTCAAGACCGCGGTCGACGAGACACAGCGGTTCTACGCGGGCTGAGCCCGACCGTGCCCCCTCCCGGGTGAGCGGCCTCAGGTGAGGTGGAGGGCCGGCATCAGGTAGTAGAAGGCGAAGACCGCCGAGACCGCGTACAGCGCCACCGGCACCTCGCGCCCGCGGCCGGCGACCAGCCGCAGCAGGCAGAAGGTGATGAAGCCGATCCCGATGCCGTTGGTGATCGAGTAGGTGAACGGCATCATCAGCATCGTCAGGAACGCCGGAACGGCGATCGTGTAGTCGCTCCAGTCGATGTCGCGGATGCTGCCGGCCAGGATCAGGAAGCCCACCGCGATCAGCGCCGGGGTGGCGGCCTGGGCCGGGACCATCGTGGCCAGCGGGGTCAGGAAGAGCGCGAGGACGAACAGCGCGCCGGTGACGACGCTGGCCAGGCCCGTGCGGGCGCCCTCGCCGACGCCCGTCGTCGACTCCACGAAGCAGGTGTTGGCCGAGCTGGAGGTCGCGCCGCCCAGTGCCGTGGCGATGCCGTCGACCATCAGCACCCGGTTCATCCCGGGCAGGTCGCCCTTCTCGTCGAGCAGGTGAGCCTCGTCGCTGACGCCCAGGATGGTGCCCATGGCGTCGAAGAAGCCGGACAGCAGGACGGTGAAGACGAACAGGATCCCGGTGAGGATCCCCACCTGATGGAAGCCGCCGAAGAGGCTGACCTTGCCGATCAGGCCGAAGTCGGGGGTGGCGACCGGGTCACCCGGCCACTTGGGCACGGTCAGCCCCCAGGAGGCCGCCGGGATGTGGGCGACGGCGTCGACGACCAGCGCGAGCACGGTCATCGCCACGATGCTGATGAGGATCGCCCCGGGCACCTTGCGGATGATCAGGCCCAGGGTGAGCAGCACGCCGAGGATGAAGACCAGCACCGGCCAGCCGGTCAGATGCCCGCCCGCGCCGAGCTGGAGCGGAACGGGGGTGTGCGCGGCGTCCGGGATGCGGCTGACGAAGCCGGAGTCCACCAGGCCGATCAGGAAGATGAACAGGCCGATGCCGATCGCGATGGCCTTGCGCAGGCCCAGCGGCACGGCGCTCATCACCCGCTCGCGCAGTCCCGTCGCGACCAGCAGCATGATCGCGATACCGGCGAGCACGACCATGCCCATCGCGTCCGGCCAGCTCATCCGGGGTGCGAGCTGGAGGGCGACCACGCTGTTGATGCCGAGCCCCGCGGCGAGCGCGATCGGCACGTTGCCGATGACACCCATGAGCAGCGTGGTGAAGGCCGCGGTCACCACGGTGGCGGTGACCAGCTGGCCGCCGTTCAGGTGATGGCCGAACTTGTCGACACCGCTGCCCAGGATGATCGGGTTCAGAACGATGATGTAGGCCATCGCGAAGAACGTGGCCACACCACCGCGGATCTCGCGGTAGACGCTCGATCCTCGCTCGGTGATCTTGAAGAAGCGGTCCGGGCCGTTCCTGGGGGGATGCGGGGTCGTGGGCTGTGCGGAGCCGACCGGTGCGGTGGCCGAGCTGGGCATGCGAATCCTCATGTGTTCCGTGGTGCGTAGAACGCGGTGCGTGATGCGGAGCTCGGCTTGGAGGTTCTTACGAAAGAATCCAGCCGGTCGCGGGTTCGTTTCAGTATGAACCGATGAAACAAATCGTGCGAATCTCCGCGCGTAGACCGTCGGGCTCCCGCAGGATCTCCGGGGGCCGGGGCGCACCACGGTGCGACACGGGCCCCCGGGCCGCGCCCCTTAGGCTGTGGACATGAAGTCGAAGTGGACGCCTCGGCACGAAACGCCGGAACCCCTCGAAGCGAACGACGTCGCGATCATCACCGGCGGCACGATCGTCTGGTTCGTCCTCTTCCTGGTCCAGCTCCCCTTCTACGGCTGGTTCGCCGATCACGGCCACGCGTGGTGGGTCTGGAGCTGCCTCGCCGGCGCGGGCCTGGGCACGGTGGGCATCTGGTACGTCCGCCGCCGCCGCGCCGCCATCCAGCGCCAGGGCCTGCGCCGCCCCACGCCGTAGCGCCCGCGCCCGCCTGCGCCCCTCTGCCGGGACCGGGCGGACCTCCGAACCGATCCGGCGGGCGGGACGTAGTGTCGGATCCATGGATGATCGCGGCGAACGCATAGCGCCGGCCCCCGCGAGCCCGCCGCGGGCGGACCGGCCCGCCTACGGCCTCACCTCCGCCGACGTCGCCGCGCGCATCGCCCGCGGTGAGGTCAACGACGTTCCGGTGCGGGCGTCGCGTTCGGCCGCGGCCATCGTCCGCGGCAACGTCTTCACCCGGTTCAACGCGATCCTCGGCTTCCTCTTCCTGATCGTGCTCGCCGTCGGCCCCGTCCAGGACGGCCTGTTCGGCTTCGTCATCGTCGCCAACACCGCGATCGGCATCGTCCAGGAGGTACGCGCCAAGCGCACCCTGGACGGTCTGGCGGTCATCGGCGAAGCCAGACCCGTGGTGCGGCGGGACGGCATCGCGACGCCCGTGCCGACCTCGGCGATCGTGCTGGACGACGTGATCGAGCTCGGCCCCGGCGACAAGTGCGTGGTCGACGGCCGGGTCGTCGAGGCCGACGGGCTGGAGATCGACGAGTCGCTGCTGACCGGTGAGGCCGATCCCGTGCCCAAGCGGCCCGGGGACCCCGTGATGTCCGGCAGCTTCGTGGTGGCGGGCGGCGGCGCGTTCACCGCCACCAAGGTGGGCCGCCAGGCCTACGCCGCACAGCTCGCCGAGGAGGCGAGCCGCTTCACCCTGGTCCACTCCGAACTGCGCTCCGGGATCAGCCGGATCCTGAAGTACGTGACGTGGATGATGGTCCCCGTCGCCGTCGGGCTGGTGGTCAGCCAGCTCTACGTGGAACGCCACGACTGGCGCGAGGCGGTGCGCCGCATGGTCGGCGGGATCGTGCCGATGGTCCCCGAGGGGCTGGTGCTGCTGACCTCGGTCGCCTTCGCGATCGGGGTGATCCGGCTGGGCCGCAGGCAGTGCCTGGTCCAGGAGCTGCCCGCGATCGAGGGGCTCGCCCGGGTCGACACGGTGTGCCTGGACAAGACCGGCACGCTGACCGAGGGCGGGATGGACGTCACCGAGCTGCGCGTCCTCGGCACGACGGCCAGGGCGGAGGCCGAAGGCGTCCTGGCGGCGCTCGGCATCGCAGAACCCCGGCCCAACGCCAGCCTCCAGGCGATCATCGACGCCTACCCCGACGGTTCGCGCGGGTGGCGGTGTACCGGGACGCTCCCGTTCTCCTCGGCCCGCAAGTACAGCGGCGCGGCCGTGGACGGTCCGGACGGCAGCGCCGGCACCTGGCTGCTGGGCGCGCCCGACGTGCTGCTGCCGCCCGGCCACGCCCGGCTGCCGGAGGTCGACGCGCTGGGCGCGCAGGGGCTGCGGGTGCTGCTGCTGGGGCGTACCGCCAGGGCGCTGGACGACCCCGCGGTGGCCCGGGAGGTGGAGCCGGCGGCCCTGGTCGTCCTGGAGCAGCGGCTGCGCGAGGACGCGACCGACGCCCTGCGGTACTTCGCGCGGCAGGACGTCTGCGCGAAGGTGATCTCGGGGGACAACGCGCTCTCCGTGGGCGCGGTGGCGGCCAAGCTCGGCCTGCCGGGGGCGCACGATCCCGTCGACGCGCGCCGACTGCCCGGTGAGCGCGGTGCGATGGCCCGGGCGCTGGAACGCGGCACGGTCTTCGGCCGGGTCACCCCGCAGCAGAAGCGCGACATGGTCGGCGCCCTGCAGTCCCGCGGCCACAACGTGGCGATGACCGGCGACGGGGTCAACGACGTGCTGGCGCTCAAGGACGCCGACATCGGCGTGTCGATGGGCTCGGGCAGCGAGGCGACGCGCGCGGTCGCCCAGATCGTGCTGCTCGACAACAGCTTCGCCACGCTGCCGTCCGTGGTCGCCGAGGGGCGCCGGGTCATCGGCAACATCACCCGGGTCTCCAGCCTCTTCCTGACGAAGACGGTCTACTCGGTGCTGCTGGCGCTGCTGGTGGTGATCTGGCGGGTGCCCTACCCGTTCCTGCCCCGGCATCTGACGATGCTGAGCACGCTGACGATCGGCGTGCCCGCCTTCTTCCTGGCGCTCGCCCCCAACCACGAGCGCGCACAGCCGCACTTCGTGCGCCGGGTCATGCGGTTCGCGCTGCCCATGGGGATCGTTGCGGGGGCCGCCACGTTCGTCACGTACCTGGTGGCGCGCCACGACTACGGCGGCGCGGGCGGGCGCGGTGCGGAGACGAGCGCGGCGACGCTGACGCTCTTCCTGGTCTCGATGTGGGTGCTGGCGATCGTCGCCCGCCCGTACACCTGGTGGCGGGTCTGCCTGGTGCTGGCGATGGGGCTGGGGTTCCTGGTCGTGCTGGTCACGCCGTCGCTGCAGAGGTTCTTCGCCCTGAAGCTGGTGGGGGTCGAGGTGCCCTGGACGGCGGTGGCGATCGCGGCCGCGGCCTCCGCGGTGCTGGAAGCGGTCTGGCGCCTGCTCAGCCGGCGCCCCGCCTGACCGCCTCCGTCGCACCCGAGTTCACGCGGTATCAACGGCGCCCTTATGCTCCCCCACCATGACCTTGGCATTCGGGGGAACCCACTCGTCGTCGCACACGACGCACAGCTACTCGCACACGTACCACACGACTCATGTCACGCACACCACGCACACGGTGGTGTACCACTCGTACCACCACCACTACTCCTACTGGCACAACCCCGTGGTGGACGTGGTCGGAGCGCTCTTTCTGCTCGCCGTGATCGTGGTCATCGTGCTGATGGTGCGGGCGAGGGCCAACGGCTGACCCCCGCCCGCCGCCCGGGCCGCCGGGCGCGAGACCGTCAGTCGAACCAGCGGGCCGTGGCCAACTCCTCGGTGCGGGACGGGTCTTCCAGCAGGGCGGCCACCTCGAAGCGGCGGTGCCACTGGCCCGCCGCCCAGGCGAGTCCCGCGGCGACCCCCTCCAGGGTGGCGGCGTGCAGCACGCCGTCGCGGTAGCGCCAGTCCGCCTCGACGGCGCCCTCGGGCCCCTCGATGAGCAGTTCCTCGTACTCCAGGTAGGAGTCGGGCGCGCCCGGCAGCAACTCCCGTACCGCGTCCGGTACCTCGTGGGGCTCGCCGTGCGAGACGACCGGGGCGGGGAACTCCTCGCTCAGGCGCGGGACCTGGAACAGCTCGGCCAGATCGCCGGCGTAGGCGGGCCCGGCGGGCAGCAGGGCCCGGCCGCCCGCGAGCGGCAGCAGGTCCGGCGCGTCGGCGACGAGTGCCTCGGCCGCGTCGACCACCCGGACCTCGCCGTCCACCACGGCCCGCAGCGCGTCCGGCAGCGTGACCGCGGCCGGGTCGAGCACGGCCAACTCGGCGTAGAGCGCCCGCAGTTGGGAGGCGGTGACGGAACGCTCGGGGTCGGCGAGGCGGGCGAGGAGTTCGGCGGGGCCGCCGGGCTCGTCCAGCAGCGCGGCCACCGACGTGCGCACGCCCAGCGCCCGCAGCACCTGGTCGTCCACCGAGGCGGTCTCGGCCTCGTCGTACAGACCGGCGAGCAGGGGATCGCCCCCGGCCGCCCGCAGGCCGACCGGGCGCCGTCCGTCGAGGACCGGGTGGTCGCGCAGCCACCAGGCGGCGTAGGGGCGGACGTTCTGCGTGGTGCCGTCGGGCAGCAGCACCCGCACCGGCGCGGTGATCGCCTCGCGCAGCGGCGGCTGCGCCAGCAGGGCGAGCGCGGCAGGCCAGGCGTCGTCGTCCACCAGGTCCAGGTCGCGCACGCCGACGACCTCGGTGGCGACCGGCGGCACGTCGGTGTCGGGGAGCTGGTCGAGGACGTCCTCGCACCACACGTCGACGGCGTCGAGCAGGCCGACGTCGTCCGGCTCCGCCCAGTCGGTGTCGCGCGGTTCGAGGTCGTCGGGGTCGAGGACCACGTCGGTGGCCCGGACCAGCGCGAAGGTGGCGAGCACACCGGCCGCCGTCAGCGGCTGTTCGCCCCAGCGCTCGGCCAGCTCCGGATCGCACGCGGCCATCTCGTCCGCCCGGATGACCTGTTCGAAGGGGCTTCCGGGGTAGACGAGTTCGCTCGCGGGGGTGAGTTCGCCCTCGTCGTCCGGGAGGGCGAGGGCGCCCAGCCAGGGCTCGTCGCCCGGGGCGAGGTCGGCGTCCCGCACCAGCGTGAGGACGAGTTCGGCGAGGTCCTCGGGGTCGAGGGGTCCCGCGTCCTCGTCCCAGATCTCCTCGGCCTCCATCGACGCGGCGACGGCGGCCCGCACCTGCGGCGTGGTGAGCACGGCACGCGGGGTGGCCGGGGTCGCTCCGAGCTTCTCCAGCAGCGGATGGGCCGCCTCGGGGTGGGCGACCTTCAGGCCGAGGCGGGTCAGCCCGTCCGGGAGCGCGCGGTCGGCGACGGGCAGCAGGATGTGCCGGGGGCCGACGACGGTACGGCCGTCGGCCAGCGGCACCGGCAGGCCGCTGAGCCGGTCGGGGTCGGTGCCGGCGAGCGCGTCGTAGAGCCGGTGCCACCAGGCCGCGGGCCGCTCGGCGCCCGCGAGGCGGTCCACCACGTCCCCGAGCGGCACCCGGGCCACCCCCAGGGCCCGCAGCTCCGCACGGCGCTCCAGCCCGGCCGGGAGCAGCGCAGGGAAGACCTCCGACAGCACGGCCACGGCGTCCGCGGAGGCACCCTCGACCAGTTCGGCGCGGTCGGGCCGCAGCGGGCCGTGCTCGTCGGGCTCCTGCGTCCCGTCGGCGGCCCGGGGCAGGAACTCGGTACGCGGCAGCTCGGCCAGGATCCGGCGGCGCAGCTCCGCGTCGAGCTCGCCCTTGCCGAGCGGTCCGGGTACCAGGTCGATGATCCCGGTGGACACCGGCCGCCAGTGGCGCAGCAGGGCGACGTAGGCGTCGGCGGCCCGCGCGGTGACGAAGTCGGCGAGCCGGCCGGGCGCGGCGTGGCGCCGGGTCGGGTCGAGCGGGTAGGACGCGATGAGCAGCGCGGGCAGCCCGAGCGGCTCGTCGGTGGGGGTGGGGGCGTGCACCACCGGCGCGGTGCGCGGGCGGGCCGGGGCGCCGGTGTCGTCCACCGGCACGGCCCAGGTCACCGACCAGGCGGGGCGCAGCCGCTCCTCGACCGGGCGGTCCTGGAGCAGCGCGGGGTCGAGGCGGCCGAGGTCGGTGGCGACCCGCCAGCGGGTCGAGCCGCCCGCGCTGTCGTCCACGACGACGTCGCCGCCCTCGACCTGACGCCTCGTCAGGGAACGTGTCCCCTCAGGGGTTTCGACGACGACTTCCGACAACCCCGGAAGCGTCAGCAGCAGCGCGTCGTCGACCCCGGCGAGCAGGCGGTCCGCCAGGTCCTCGGCGGCGCCGTCGCGCAACGGCAGCACGACCACGGTGTCGTACCCCTCCGGAGCGCTCCCCTCGGCGGGCAGCGGCAGCCGCAGCAGCGGTACGTGGCCGTCCCGGCGGCGCAACTCGTCGGCGAGCTCGGGGCTCTCCGCGGCCGCCTCGGCCGTAAGCTCCCGCGCCTCGGCCAGCGACCAGCGCACGCCGCCCGACCTGCCGACGACCGCGGGTTCGTCGCTGACGGCGAGCACCGCGGAGAAGCCGACGCCGAAGCGGCCGACGGCCGCTTCGGCGGCCTCGTCGCGTTTGGCCGAGGCGCGCAGCGTCGACAGCGACTCGACGCCGGCGGCGTCCAGCGGTGCCCCGGTGTTGGCGGCGGCGAGCACCCCCTCGTGCAGGGCCAGCCGGAGCCGCCCCGGCACCCCCGCACGCACCGCCGCGTCGGCGGCGTTCTGCGCCAGCTCCACGATGAGGCGGTCGCGGTAGCCGCCCAGCGCGAGGTCCTCCTCCGCGTTGGCGTCCTCCCGGAACCGTGCCGCCGACGCCTTCCACGCCTCCAGCACACCTCGCCGCAACCGCGCCGTCCCGAACGGATCGGCGCCTCCCTGCGGCTCCTGCACGATCGGCTTGCCCACGTCGGTCCTTCCGCTGCACTGCGAACCACCTATGGCCGCATTCTGCCGTGACGCCTGCGGCGCGCTTGACCGGTGCCCCCCGATCCCGCGATCGGGCGTGCCCGCTCGGGCTTGATCGCCTCGGGGTTCCCCGGTCCCCGGTGCGGTCGTCGCCCGCCTGAACCGATCACCTCGGGGCGCCCCCGAGCCCCCCGGTGTCGTGGTCGCCGCCAGCCGATTGCCCTCCCGCCCCCCGTTGCCGGGTTCGTGAGTTCGGGCTGTCGCCCGGCCGGCTCTGCGCTCTCGACTCGTGGGGGTGAGAAAAGGACCGCGGTCACCGATGTCTTTTCGTCCCCCCAGGCGGAGGACGGCCGCTCGCCGCCGACGAAAGGCGAAGGGGACGGTGCGGGGTGCTCCCGCAGCGCCCCCGAAAGACGGCAGAAGCCGTGGAGGAAGGCGTAGGCGCTGCGGGAGTGCCCCGTGGCGGCCCCGACCGACCACAAACATGACGCGCGAGCGGTGCCGTAACGATCGCGGCAACGGGCGGGCGGAGGGCAATCGGCCCGGGCGGGCAACCACCGCACCGGGACCGCCGCTAACGCCTCACCGCCCCGACCGCCGGAGGCAACCGCGGGCGGAGGGCAATCGGCCCGGGCGGGCAACCACCGCACCGGGACCGCCGCTCACCCCTGGGCGGCGCACCCGGTCCCGGGATCGCGCCGAAGGCCTCACCCCGGCGGAGCGCGACCCCGGGACCGGGGCCGACGCCCGGCCGGGAACGCCCCATCCCGCGATCTGGCAGAAGGGCTGAAGGCCTAGGAGTGGCCCAGCTCCTCCGTGGGAGCCGTCTCCTCGACCGATCCGCCCGGACGCTCCGCGCGCAGCGGCATCGGCTCGACAGTCGTCTCGTCCAGCACCGGCGGCGCCGGCCTCGGCGGCTTCGGCATGACGGCGGCCTCGGAGTGGCCCCCGCACCCGTACGCCAGGGAGACCACGCGCCCGTCCGCCGGGGAGAACTCGTTCGCGCAGATGCCGAACGCCTGCCGCAGCGATCCCGCGATCGGCGCGAGGAAGCCGCAGCTGACGCAGTGCGCCGGGGCGGCCTGGGCCATCGGCGTCTTCGGGCCGAAGGCCTCCTCCCAGCGGTCGGCCGCCCTCAGCAGCCCGTACCGGGAGAGCACCCGCGCCCGGCGCAGGCCCAGTTCCTCCGCGAGAGCGGCGAGGCTGCCGCGGGTCGGCGCGGTGGGGAGCGACGCGGGCGGGCCCGCGGAGACGTCCGCGTCCTCCGCCTCGGCCAGTTCCGCCATCTCCTCGGAGACCGCGGAGTTCGGCGGAGGCTCCTCGTCCCCGAGCCAGCCCGGCTCCAGGCGCGGGTCGTCGGCCTCGGTGGGCAGCAGGTCGCCCGGGCCCAGGTCGCCGGGGCGCAGCCGCTCGCTCCACGGCACCCACTCCGGCGCGAGCAGCGCGTCCGCGTCGGGCAGCAGTACGGTCTCGTCGACGGTGACCACCTTGGCCCGGGAGGCGCGGGCGACGGTGACCGCCCAGCGCCAGCCCCGGTAGGCGGGGTCGGTGCAGGCGAACGAGTGCGTGACGACACGGTCCCCCTCGGCCACCGCCCCGAGGTACTCGCCGACCGCGTCCGCCCCCGCGACGTCCTCGGCCGCCGCCTGGGCGAGCGCGACCGCTTCGGCGCACAGGCGGTCCGGTGTCCGGCTTCGCATCGCAGCACTCACAAGAATCGATTCTCTCCTACGCCGTCTCACGACCGCGCCGCCCGGCGGCCCAGCGGGACGGAGCGGACCCACGGACCGCGTCGACGTCCAGCCCGGTCGTCCTCGGGCGCACCTGGCCTGTCACTACCCATTCTGCTGGATCGGCCGGGAGCGCGCGTCAAGGCACATGCCGTGGGCGGCGCGTGACGCACGCTACCCGTCCGTGCCCCCCTCGGGAAGTCGGGGGTGGGTACCCCGGGCGCGCCGTACGGCGGGCGCACCGGCGCGCTGCGGGCGAAAAGCCCATGGCGCACCGGGAATCGGGGCAGGATGCCATGCGTGGGTGCCCTCCGGATGTCCTCGACCGGGCCGATGCGTCGGGCCGGTCGCGCCGTCGCGCACTCGGCGGCCGGGGCGGGCCGGGCGGTGCGGGGACGGATCCGCCGGGTCACGCACGCGCACGGCGCGGGCGAGACGGGCCTGGCCAAGCTCATCGAGTTGCACGCGGTCAACTCCGCGGGCGACATGCTGGTCACGATCGCTCTCGCGAGCACGGTGTTCTTCTCCGTGCCGACCGGGCAGGCGCGCGGCCGGGTCGCGCTGTACCTGCTGGTGACGATGGCGCCGTTCGCCGTGCTGGCGCCCGTGGTCGGTCCGCTGCTGGACCGGATTCCGCACGGCCGGCGTGCCGCGATGGCGATGTCGATGCTGACCCGGGCGATTCTCGCCTGGGCCATGGCCTCGGTGGTCTCGACCGCCGGCATCGGCCTGTATCCGGCGGCCCTCGGCGTGCTCGTGGCGTCCAAGGCGATGGGTGTGGTGCGCAGCGCCGTCGTACCGCGCCTGCTGCCCCGGCAGATCTCCCTGGTCAAGGCGAACTCCCGGGTGACCCTGGCCGGGCTGCTCGCCACGGCGCTGGCGGCCCCGGTGGGCGCGGCCCTCCACACGATCGGCCCGGACTGGCCGCTCTACGGAGCCTTCGTGGTCTTCGCCTGCGGCACGGTGCTGTGCCTCTCGCTGCCGCACACCGTCGACTCGGCCAAGGGCGAGCGCCGGGCCGCACTCCACGGCGGCGGCGAACCGGACCGCGACGGAGAACCGGCCGCGCAGCCGCGGACCGCGCCGCGGCGGCCGGGGCTGCTCAGCGTCGGAGGCTCGGTGCTGCCCGCGCTCGGGGCGAACTGCGCGCTGCGGGCGCTGTCCGGGCTGCTCACCCTCTTCCTGGCGTTCGTCATCCGGGAGCATCCGCTCGACGGGCTCGGCGCGGCCTTCTCGCTCGGCCTGCTCGCGGTGGCCGCGGGCGGCGGCAACGCCTTCGGCACCGTGCTCGGCGCGTGGCTGCGCACCCGGGCACCCGAGTTGATCATCACGGTGTCGCTGCTGGGCGCGCTGGCCGCCACCGTGGTGGCCGCCGCGGGCTACACCGCGGTGACCGTCACCGTCGCCGCCGCTGTCGCGGGGCTGGCGCAGGCCCTGGGCAAGCTGTCGCTGGACGCGCTGATCCAGCGGGACGTCCGGGAGGAGGTGCGCAACTCCGCCTTCGCCCGCTCGGAGACCGCGCTGCAACTGGCCTGGGTCGTCGGCGGCGGCCTGGGGATCGTGCTGCCCCTCGACGGGGTCGTGGGCCTGGCGGTCGGCGCCGCCCTGGTCGGGATCGGCGCCGTGGTGACCGTCCGCGCCCTGCTGGCCGCCGCCCGCCGCGGCAGCCCCCACCCCAAGGTGGCGTGACCTCGGCCACCCGTAGCCGTTCCGGACACGGCACGCCGGACCCCCGCGCGGTGCGGGACCGGCCGCCGGGTAGCCTTCGGGCCATGACCATTCGCCGCAGTGCCGCCGCCGTGGGTGCGGTCGCTCTCGGGCTGTTCGCCCTCTCCGCCTGCACAAAGCCGACCCCGCTGGCGACCGTCACCGTCGGCACCAACTCCGTGAGCACCGAGGCCGCGTGCTACAACGACGGGAAGCCGCTGTCGCAGCCGGACTTCCTCAAGTGCCTGGCCAAGACGCCGGACACGACGATGAAGGTGAAGGCCAACGACCGCCTCCACATCGGCGTGGACCCGGCGATCGCCAAGAAGGGCTGGATCCTGGCGCAGGGCGCCACCCCGAAGACCGAGCGCATCACGGACACGTACCGCACGTACAACGCCGGTCAGCTCTTCGTGGACAGCACCACCGGGCAGTCGACGAAGACCGCGGTGCTGAACTTCATCGAGTCCTCCGGCAACCAGGACTTCCTGGGCGTGTGGCAGGTCAAGCTCGAGCTGGTGAGCTGAAGGCCGCGCGGCGATGCGTCTGCTGGTGGTGACCGCGGTGGCGGCGGAGCGTGACAGCGCCGCCCGCGGTATCGCACCGGCCGGGGACGCGAGCGCCGGCACCGGGTGGCCGCTTCCGGGCGGTCGCTCACTGCTGAGAACGGGCCTCGGCGCGCACGGCACCGCCGACCTGATCGCGGGGGGCGTCGGCCCGGCCGCCGCCGCCGCTGCCACGGCCACCGCGCTGGCCGTCGCGCAGGTCCGGGGCACCCCGTACGACGCGGTCGTCTCGGCGGGCATCGGCGGCGGTTTCGCACCGGCCGCGCCGGTCGGGTCGCTGGTCGTGGCGGACACGATCGTCGCCGCCGACCTGGGCGCCGAGACCGCGGAAGGGTTCGTCCCCGTCACCGAGTTGGGGTTCGGCACGGTCCGCCACCTGCCGCCGCCCGCGGTCTCCCGCGCCTGGGCGAAGGCGGCGGGCGCCGCGTACGGGACCGTGCTGACCGCCTCGACGGTGACCGGGAGCGCCGAGCACGCCCGAGTACTGACGGACCGTCACCCAGGGGCGCTCGCCGAGGCGATGGAGGGCTTCGGGGTGGCCGAGGCGGCCGCCGCGCACGGGGTGCCCGTGCTGGAGGTCCGCGCCGTCTCCAACCCGGTGGGCCCGCGCGACCGGGCCGCGTGGCAGATCGGCCGGGCCCTGGCCGCACTGGAGGAGGCCTTCCGCGCCCTCGTACCCGTACTCGACGACTGGGAGGCCGCAGCGGATGAGTGACCCGCTGAAGATCGCGTACTCGCCCTGCCCCAACGACACCTTCGTCTTCCACGCCTGGGCGCACGGCAGGGTGCCCGACGCCCCCGCGCTCGATGTGACCTTCGCCGACATCGACATCACCAACGGCATGGCCGAGCGCGGGGAGTCCGATCTGCTGAAGGTCTCCTACGCGGTGCTGCCGTGGGTGCTCGACCGGTACGCGCTGCTGCCCTGCGGGGGCGCGCTGGGCCGCGGCTGCGGGCCGCTGGTGCTCACCCGGGACGGCGGGAGCGCCGCGGAGCTCGCTGGCCGCACCGTCGCCGTGCCGAGCGAGCGCTCCACCGCCTACCTGCTCTTCCGCCTCTGGGCGGCCACCGAGGTGCCCGGCGGCGTCGGCGCGGTCGAGGTGCTGCCGTTCCACGAGATCATGCCCGCGGTGCGGGACGGCCGGGTGGACGCGGGACTCGTCATCCACGAAGCCCGTTTCACCTACCAGGACTACGGGCTGACCTGCCTCGCGGACATGGGCGAGCACTGGGAGGCGACCACCGGTCTGCCGATCCCGCTCGGCGCGATCATCGCCAGGCGCTCACTGGGCGAGGCCACACTGCGCCGCCTCGCCGCCGCCACCCGCGCCTCCGTGCGGATGGCCTGGGACGATCCCGCCGCCTCCCGCGACTACGTGCGCGAACACGCCCAGGAGATGGATGCGTCCGTCGCGGCCCAGCACATCGGGCTGTACGTCAACGAGTTCACCGAGGACCTCGGCGAGGACGGCTACGCCGCCGTACGGGGTCTGCTGACGCGCGCGGCGGCCGAGGGGCTGGTGCCGCCCCTCGGCCCCGACGCACTGCGGTTCCCCGCGTGAGCGGCCGGGCAGTACTGAACGGGCTAGACGTCCAGCTGGTCGGCGACCGCGCGCAGCACGCCCGCGATCTTGCGGCCGTGCGCCTTCTCCGGGTAGCGGCCGCGCTGCAGGGAGCGGGCGACGTCCTCCAGCAGGGTGGTCACGTCCTGCACGATCGGCAGCAGCTCGTCGGGCTTGCGGCGCTGGGCCGCGGCCACCGACGGCGCCGGGTCCAGCACGGTCACCGAGAGCGCCTGGTCGCCGCGCTGGCCGGCCACGACGCCGAATTCCACCCGCTGGCCGGGCTTGAGGGAGTCCACGCCGGCGGGGAGCACGGACGAGTGCACGAAGACGTCACCGCCGTCGTCGCGGGAGAGGAAGCCGAAGCCCTTCTCGCTGTTGAACCACTTGACCTTGCCGGTTGGCACGTCCGACCTCGTCCTCGTCGCTAGGAAAAAACCCTGGGCACCGCCAGCCACGTACCGAAGCCGTTCCGGCACGCACCGGAATCGCTCCGGACAGCAGCGCAGCGGGCCCCCTGAAGACCCGCCTGTCACCAGGCTAATGGTCCCGACGGTGGTGACAAGACGCACAGGCCGATCCAGGCCTCGCTGCGCCGACCCCTACCCTGGTGGGGTGACCCATGAAACCCGGAGCCCGGGCGACCTGCTCGTGAGGATCGGCGCCGTCGTCTTCGCCATCGGCGCGGTGGCCACGATCGCCACGATGATCCCGCTGTTCGTCGGCGCCCAACCGCTGCCTACCCCCGCCTACTTCGTGTGCATGCTGATGGCGCTCGGCTTCGCGCTGGCCCTCGTCGGCCTGCTGCGCTCGGCACGCGCCCAGCGGCGCGCCGCACGCGAGGCCGCCGCCTGAGCCGTCGGGCTCGTCAGCCCTGCGTTCGAGCCGGCGTCAGGCGGCGAGGCCGTCGACGTACTCCTCCAGCCACCGCGGGAACGCGGTGAGATCGTCCAGCACCACGTCCGCGCCCGCCGCGCGCAGCGCCTGCCCGTCGCAGGGCCCGGTGGTCACGGCCACCGACAGCGCGCCGGCGGTCCGCGCGCCGCGCACGTCGCCGACGTGGTCGCCGACGTACACCGAGGCCCGGTGCTCGCGCAGCGCCTCCGCCTTGGCCTCCGCCCACAGCCAGCCGATCAGCGCGTCGGGCTCGATGCCGAGGTGGTCCAGGTGGAGCCTGGCGTTGCCCTCGTGCTTGGCGGTGACGACGATGGCCCGCCCGCCGGCCTCCCGCACGGCCGCGATCGCCTCCGCCGCTCCGGGCATCGCCGGGGTCGGCGCGATGGCGTGTTCGACGTAGAGCTCCCGGTACCGGTCGGCCACGTGAGGGATGTCCTCTGCCGGAAACCAGTGCGCCAGTTCGTCGTCGAGCGGCGGCCCGAGCCTGGTGATGGCGAGCGCCGAGTCGATGTACACGCCCGTGTCACGGGAGAGACGGTCGTAGGTGGCCTTGATGCCGGGCCGGGAATCGATCAGGGTCATGTCGAGGTCGAAGCCGACCGTCAGGGGATGCGTGGCCATGCCGGCCATTGTTACCGGCCGCCGACCGCGCCCCGCCGCCCGGGGGCACCTCCCCGCAGCCGGCACCGGCCCCGGCGGCCACCGGCCGCTCCGGGTGCCTACCGCCGCCTCACCCTGCGGGCGCTGCGCCACAGCAGGAACGCGGCCGAGGCGAGTGCCGCGGTGCGCACGGCCAGGGGGAAGTCGGCGCTGATCGCCTCGCCGAGGCGGTTCTGCGGCAGGGGCTGCCCCCACCGGCCGTCCATGCGCCCCCACAGCCACCCCAGCGCACCCAGGACGACGAGGGCGGGCACGCCGAGGGCCGCGAACTTGGCCTCGATGCGGGTGAGGCCCCGCGTGGTGTACGCGATCAGCCAGCCGACCGCGAGGGCGAGCCAGTTGCCGAGCACCACGCCGGTCACCAGGGCGAGCGCGGCCAGCAGTTCCAGCGGGCCGACACGCAGGCCGCGGCGGGGGGCGGCGGCCTGTCCGTCGGCGGCCTGGCCGCCCGAGCGGCGCGGCCACCAGCGGCGGCGGTTCGCGGCCGCCGTCCCCGGGGACTCCTCGCCGTCCTGCCCGGCCGCGGCCCCTTCGGCAGTGCTCTCGTCATCCGGCTCCGGCGGCAGCAGCCCGCCCGACCAGCCGGCGAGTATCTCGTTGGTCCGCACCCCCGACGGCACGTCGCCGCCGGAACGGGGATCCGGCACCCGCCACCAGTCCTGCGCTGCCGGGGCTGCCGGCTCGACCGGCTCCCGCCGCGCCCCCCGCTCCCCCGGATCCGTCCGCGGCGGCTCGCCCACCGGCACGGCGGGCCCGTCCGGCGGCTCGGGCGCGGAACGCGGCACGGAACGCGACTCAGGGCTCGCCCCGGGGCGCGGCGCGGACTCGCGGGGGACGGGCACGCTCGCAGCGCCCCTGGCGGCCGCGGCCTCGACCACCTCGTCCGGGGTGCCCAGCCTGCTCAGGATGCGCCGGACGGCCGCCGTGCTGTCACTGCCGGCGCGCTCCCGCTCGATGTCGCTGCGCAGGCCGGCGACGAGCCGCATCCGCTGAGCCGCGGGCAACGCGGTCTGGGCCAGGTCGCCGACCCGGCTCAGATAGTCGTAGACCAGCTGGTCGCTCTCGACGCCCATCCGCTCATCACCGCCCAAGGTCCATGCACCGGCGCCTGGTTGACCGTACCGCCCGAGGGCGCCGTCCCGCGTCCCCTGCGGCGCGCAGGGCCGAGAGGGCCCGGGGGCCGCGCGGGACCGGCCGGGCAGGGCCTAATGTGGGACGGATGACCACCGAAGGGAAACGGGAGGCGCCCATGGCCGGCGGCGCCGGAGACCGTGACGCGGCCAGTGGCATCGCCACCGGCGGCGGCCCGGCCCCGCGCACCCTCGCGGAGGACCTGCGGGCCCGCGGCGACGAGGCGGTCGCCGCGCTGCTGCGGGCCCGGCCCGATCTGGTCACCCCCGTGCCCGGCGACCTCACCCAGCTCGCCACCCGCGCCGGCACCCGGGCCTCCGTCGTGCGCGCCCTGGAGCGCCTCGACCGCTTCACCCTGCAGACCGCCGAGGCCCTCGCCGTCGCACCCGATCCGTGCCCGTACGAGGCGCTGGAAGCCCTGATGACCGGTGACGCCGGGGACGAACACGTCGCGGCGGCGCTACCGGAGGCGGTCCGGGCCCTGCGGACCAGGGCGCTGGTGTGGGGCGGCGAGGACCGGCTGCGGCTGGTGCGCACCGCACGCGACCTGCTGGCGCCCGCCCCCGGGATGCCGTCGCCGACCGGCCTCGGCCCGACCGTGGCCGAGGCGACCTCGGGGATGTCTCCCGGCCGCCTCCAGCAGATCCTGGCCGGAGCCGGGCTGCCCCCGACGCACGATCCGGTGAGCGCGGTCGCCGCCCTCACCGCGCTCTTCCAGGACCGCTCGCGGATGGCCGCGCTGCTGGCCGCCGCCCCCGAAGGCGCCCGGGCGGTGCTGGACCGGCTGACCTGGGGGCCGCCCTACGGCGAGGTCGCGCAGGCCGACGAGCCGGTGGGCGCCGCCGACGCCGGCACGCCCGTGCAGTGGCTGCTCGCCCGCGGGCTTCTGCTGCCCGCGGGCCGGCACACCGTCGTCCTGCCCCGGGAGGCGGCCTTGCACCTGCGCGGCGGCCGTGCGCACCGCACGCCCGAACCGGTGGCGCCCCCGGTGCGGACGGGCGCCGCCCACGGCACGGCGAGGGTCGACGACACGGCGGCCGGGCAGGCGTTCACCGCGGTCCGCACGGTGGACGAACTCCTCAAGACATGGGAGACCGGCGGCCCGCCCGTGCTGCGGGCCGGCGGCCTGAGCGTGCGCGACCTGAAGCGGACCGCGGCCGCCTTGGACACCACCGAGCAACTCGCCGCGTTCTGGCTGGAACTGGCCTACGGCGCCGGACTGCTCGCCTCGGACGACGAGGTCGAGGAGGCGTACGCGCCCACCCCCGGGTACGACGAGTGGCTGCGGCTGCCCGCGCAGGAGCGCTGGGCCCGGCTGGTCGCCGCCTGGCTGCCCGCGACCCGCACGGCGGGCCTGGTGGGCGAGCGGGACACCAAGGGCCGCACCCTGGCCGCGCTCGGCCCGGACCTGGACCGCTCGCCCGCCCCCGAGGTGCGGCGGCGCGTGCTGGAACTGCTCGCCCAACTGCCGCCGGGATCGGCCGCCGAGACCGATTCCCTGCTGGCCCGGCTGCGCTGGGAGCGCCCGTCCGCCGCCGCACGCGGCGCCGCGGCGCCCAGGACACCGGCGGAGGGCACGCCCGGCACCGGAGAGGCGCTGCGCTCCCGGCTCGCCCAATGGACGCTGGCGGAGGCCGAGTTGCTGGGGATCACCGGCCGCCGCGCGCTGGCGTCGCACGGCCGGGCGCTGCTCGGCCCCGGCCCCGCGGAACGGGTCGCCGCCGAGGCCGCCGCCCTGCTCGCCCCGCTGCTGCCCGAACCGCTGGACCACGTGCTGCTCCAGGCCGACCTCACCGCCGTCGCGCCCGGCCCGCTGCGCGCGCCGCTCGCCGAGCTCCTCGGGGTGCTGGCCGATGTGGAGTCCAAGGGTGGCGCGACGGTGTACCGGTTCACGCCCCAGTCGGTGCGCCGCGCCCTGGACGCCGGGCGCACCGCCGACGACCTGCACACCTTCCTGGCCGCCCACTCCCGTACCCCCGTCCCGCAACCGCTGACGTACCTGATCGACGACGTGGCCCGCCGCCACGGCCGCCTGCGGGTCGGGGCCGCTTCGGCGTACGTGCGCTGCGACGACGACGCGCTCCTGGCCGAACTCCTCGCCGACCGCCGGGCCGACGGGCTTGGCCTGCGCCGCCTCGCCCCCACCGTGCTCGCCGCGAACTGCTCCCCGGACACCCTGCTGGAGCGGCTGCGGGCGATGGGGCTGGCCCCGGCCGCCGAGTCGGCCACCGGTGACGTGCTGATCACCCGGCCCGACGCCCGCCGTACCCCGCCGCGCAGCGCACCCGTCCCGGTCCCCGAGGGGCCGCCGGTGCCGGACGCCACGCTGCTTGCCGCCGCAGTCAAGGCGATCCGGGCCGGCGACCACGCCGCCACCGCCCCCCGCAAGCCCGCGGCCGCACCCACGGCCCCCTCCGCCGGACTGCCCCGCACCAGCTCCGCCGACACCCTCGCCACCGTCCAGGCCGCCGTCCTCACCGGCCGCCCCCTGTGGATCGGCTACGTCAACGCCGACGGCGCCGCCAGCCAGCGCGTCATCGAACCGGTCCGCGTCGAGGGCGGTTTCGTCACCGCCTACGACCACACCACCGACCAGGTCCGCACCTACGCCCTCCACCGCATCACGGGCGCAGCGGAACTGGCGGACGAGGAAAGGTAGTCCCCCACGCGTCCGGGCCGCCGGTGAACGGGCTGGACCTGGCTGAGCGATCAGGGGGTAAGCCGGTTCGAAGGCTCGTCCAGCCAGGAGAACTGTTCCTCGTCGGTGACGGTGTAGCCGAACCGCGCGACGTCGGGCCGGTCGTTCTCCTCCCACCACCGGTGGACGGACTCGACCTCGTTCCAGAGCCTCCGCGGACCGTACTGCCAGACGGTGAAGCGGTCTTCGCGCTTGCCGTCGTAGTCGATCGCGGCCCACGAGCTCGCGTCCGTGGTCGCCACCCACAGCCTCTTCTCGACCCCGTCCACGTCGGGGTCGTCGTGCCAGGTATGCCACAGGTCGTGGAGACGCAGCCCGACGGCGAACCGAAGATCCCAGTCCTCACCGATGACCGCCCAGGGGCACAAGTCGGTAGTCGACTCCGCCGGTTGGTGACTGTCCCTGACCACGTCACGGAAGATCCGCAGATCGGTACGCTGGCCGCGCATGACCATGAAGGACGAGTGTGGAGAGAAACGTCCCTCGGCGCTCGCCTTCGCGCCCACCTCCAGGCGCAACAACCCGTAGCAGAACCAGGGACGTTCCCACGGCGTCAGGACGACGCCCCCAGGCTTGACCTGCGGTACCCACATTTCCGGCACGTGATTGACCGAGCACGTGGAGATCAGCCGGTCGTACGGAGCCCGGGGCAACCGCCCCGTTCGACACCTACACGGAGAGCTTCAACGCCGTTTGGGCATCTGCAGTGCCCCTACGGGAAGGCTGAACAATGGCGCGGACCGAGTACTACGACGACCCGAACGCCCCGAAGCCGAACAGTCTGGTCGTCGCGGCTTCGGCCGTCGTCGCGGACGACGCCGGGCGCATCCTGCTTCAGCGCCGCCGGGACAACGACCTATGGGCGCTCCCGGGTGGAGGCATGGACATGAGCGACTCACTGCCAGGGGCGGCTGTTCGAGAGGTCAAGGAAGAGACCGGCCTGGATGTAGAGATCACGGGGCTTGTCGGCACGTACACCGACCCGCGCCACGTGATCGCCTACACCGACGGCGAGGTACGCCGACAGTTCAACGTCTGTTTCACCGCCCGGGTCATCGGCGGATCGTTGGCGATCTCGGACGAGTCCACAGAACTGCGCTTCGTCCCGCCGGGCGAGCTCGACTCGCTGCCCATGCACCACACGCAACGGCTTCGGCTGAGTCACTTCCTGGAGCAACGAGAGCGGCCGTACCTCGGCTGAACACCGACCACGTATCACCGGCATACCTGTCCGGGACGTCACGTTCACCGAACGTGACGCCCTCTCGCGAATAGAGCGCCGGTCCGGCACACGCGCCACAACGGCGACGGCGGCATGTCGCCCCCACCCCCGCCACTCCCTCCGTACGGCACACTGGATATTTGGCCATACGGGCCGACAGGCTCAAGCCGACCGGAAGGACCAGGGCGTGAACGGACCCCTCATCGTCCAGAGCGACAAGACCCTCCTGCTCGAGGTCGATCACCCCCGGGCGGACGACTGCCGGCGGGCGATCGCGCCGTTCGCCGAGCTGGAGCGGGCGCCGGAGCACATTCACACCTACCGGGTGACTCCGTTGGGGCTGTGGAACGCGCGGGCGGCCGGGCATGACGCGGAGCAGGTGGTGGACGCCCTCGTCGAGTACTCGCGGTACCCGGTGCCGCACGCGCTGCTGGTCGACGTCGCCGAGACGATGGCGCGGTACGGGCGGCTGCGGCTGCTCAAGCACCCGGTGCACGGACTCGTGCTGGAGACCTCGGACCGGCCGGTGCTGCAGGAGGTGCTGCACTCCAGGAAGATCCAGCCGCTGGTCGGCGCCCGGATCGATCCGGACACGGTGGCGGTGCACCCCTCGGAGCGCGGGCAGATCAAGCAGACGCTGCTGAAGCTGGGCTGGCCTGCGGAGGACCTGGCCGGGTACGTGGACGGCGAGGCGCACCCGATCGAGCTGGAGCAGGACGGCTGGGCGCTGCGCCCGTACCAGCAGCACGCGGTCGAGAGCTTCTGGCACGGCGGCTCCGGGGTGGTCGTGCTGCCGTGCGGCGCGGGCAAGACGCTGGTGGGCGCGGGCGCGATGGCGACCGCGAAGTGCACCACCTTGATCCTGGTCACCAACACCGTCTCGGCCCGCCAGTGGAAGCACGAGCTGGTCAGGCGCACGTCGCTGACCGAGGACGAGATCGGCGAGTACAGCGGGGCGCGCAAGGAGATCCGGCCGGTCACCATCGCCACCTACCAGGTGCTGACCACGAAGCGGAAGGGCGTCTATCCGCATCTGGAGCTGTTCGACTCGCGCGACTGGGGCCTGATCGTCTACGACGAGGTGCATCTGCTGCCCGCGCCGGTCTTCAAGTTCACCGCCGATCTTCA
>CAYNNX010000048.1:0-27053 GCA_964398515.1 uncultured Streptantibioticus sp.
CAGCCGCAGATCCGGGCCGTGGGCCACCAGGGACAGGGCGGCCAAGTGCGCCGGCAGCACGCCTGCGACGGGGTTGATGTCGCCCATGGCCTGCGAGCGGATGTCGCTCAAGTACACCTGGTGGTGCGGAAGCTGCCACCCCATGCCGAGCAGTGCCTGCCACTGTCCGGCGCCACTCGGGAACGGCCGGAGATCGGAGTGCACCCATCCGTAGAGGTCCACCGCGTCGCCGAGCAACACGTCCTTGAGCCGGTCGACGTCCACGCCCTTGTCGTCCTTGGCGATGCCCAGGTACTCGCCGAGGATCTCCGCGGCCGTACCGTCGCCCGTCGACAGGCGCAAGGCGAGCACAGCCCGCAGGAGACCGTCGTGCCCGCCCTTGAACGCGATGGCCTCATGCGCGTCGAACAGTGGCTCGATGCTGGCGAACGAGCCCGAGCTCAGGAGCAGACCGCGCACCCTGCGCAGTTCGTCCTTCACCTCGTCGTCCTCGACGAGGGTCAACTGCACGTCCGGGTGTTTCGGGCGGATCGCCCGGGATATCGCCTTCATGATGGCCGCAGCCGACTTCGCCGTGTCCTTGATGTCGACCTGGTATTGCCCGGAAGCGTTGAGTGCTTCGGCGAATTCCCTGGCGTATCGCTCGACTTGGGGCGTCACGCTGAGGGCCCGCCCGATGGCCTTCTCGTGGCTCTCGGCCGCCTCCTCCCACTCTCGCTTCCCGTACATGCCGCGGTACAGCGCGCCCTGGCCGGCGAGGGGCAGAGCCGCGGTCCGCTCCCCCGCCGACTTCGGGGGCCGACGTCGGAAGGTCAGCCAGACGCCTTCGCGTTCCCCGGCGCGCTGCCTGACCTGGATCCACGTGGACGCGTTCAGATTCGCATCGGTGGATTGCCGCGCTGAGACAGTGCCAGTCGCCCCGACGGTCTCGACGCCGTCGGCATGCTCGTTGGCCGCCGACTGAGCGGCCGACTCCATGCCCTTGGTGTCCCAGCCGGCACGGCATTCGTGGATCAGCTGCTGCTTGACGAGGCCGGTAAGTCCCTCATCCCGGATGAACTCCGCGCCCCTCCGGCCGACCCACCAACCGAGGGTTAGCTTCCTGCCCTCAGGCGTCAGGACCGAGGAAGCACCGTGTGCGCCGTGCGAGCCCCAGATCGTGTACCCGGGCTTGTTGTCCGCCCGCAGACCGCTCTTCACCGGGACCGGCAACGGCTCGCTCCGCTGGCCCGGACGCTTGAGGGTTCCCTTGCCCATGTCGAGCAGCCCGGCGAAGCGGGGGGACCTGCCTATCCAGTCCGAGCTACTGTGGCTGACCAGGCCGAAGAGCACTCCCTCGGGCGAGCGCACCTCACGCGTGATGACCGACCTCTGCCAGAGCTCCGCCGACTTATCGATCCGGTCCAGACCGACGAGCGAGTACTCCAGACCCGTGGCCGTGCTTCCCGGAACGGACTCAAGGCTCCGGACAACCTCGTGGCTCCTGACGACGTATTTCTGTGCGCCGGGGAACACGATCTGGTGGTCCGGGAAGCGGGCGAACGACGCGTAGTCGTAGGCCGCGCCGGGCTTCTGCACCGCGTAGACGACCAGTTGATGACCCACCGTGTGCTGGCCCGCCCGCGACGATGCGTCCCTGACAGCAGCCTCGATACTCGACTTCGCCTGGAAGAGCGCAGGCCGACTGAACGTCAGCCCGACGGAGGCGTGGTGGTCCTGCGGGCCCGGCTTATGCCACTCGGCCCAGTAAACCGGGCCGTAGGACTCCGTCAGCAGCGTGGCCGCCTTGACGGCCATCCGCGCGTGCACGCCCAGTTCCGCCACCAGGTAGCCGGTCGCCAAAGACGCGGCCACCCCTTCCAGGGCCTCGTCCGACCGCGCCTCGGGATGGTCGATGAGATGGCGCACCGCCGGATTGCGCAGTACCACCAGCGGCAGGGAGGACCGTCCGGCCCTCTGGTCAAGACCGTTCAGACCCCTGAGCCCACCGAGGATCCGCTCCTTGAGCAGCCCGCGGCCCTGCGCTCCTCCCGCGAGGATCCGGTGGTCCATCAGCTGGGCATCCGGACCGCCCAGGAGGAAGAGCGCCACCCGATAACCGTCCGCGAGTCGCCCGACGTTCTGGAAGGTGCGGCGGTTCGCGAGCGCCCACTGCCGGAAGGCATCCTGGCGCGAACGCCAGCCGGCCTTGTCCTCAAGGGAGACAGCGGCCGACGGTATGCCCTCCGTCAGCTGGTCGGCAAGCCCGTCGAGCGTCATCCCGCCGGTGATGTCCGGGTCGAGCAGGTCCTTCGCCCATTCGTGGTACATGACCTCGTGCGGCAGGCGTGTCACGGCCTCCTTGAGCGCCTCGTTCTTGGCGAGACGCACGGGATCGAACAGGAACGGCACCAGCCCGTACAGCTGGGACGCGTCGGTGTCCGCGGAGGACGCGGTCCTGAAGTCCGGCGCCACCCAGCGCGAACCATCCGCCTCGAACACACCCGCCCGCTGGGCGGCGCCCATCAACTGTGCAAGCGCGGGTGCGTCGTCCAGCGACAGAATCCTGCCGAACACGGCGTTGCGGAAGCTCAGGCGATAGCCCGCCTGAAAGCTGACATCCTGATAGACGCGGATGAGCGTCTCGGCCAGGCGCACGAGGTCGGTGCTTTCGGTGCTCCTGTTGACCGGATGGCCGAGCTTCGCCAGCTTGGTGTTCAGCTCCTCCAGATCCTCCTCGGCTGCGGGCTCCGGAAGGCCGTATCGTGCGGCGTAGTGCGGGGCGGCCCGCGCGAAGGCCACCATGGCATCTTCCAACGAAGGCGGCTGATCCTCGTCGAGCAGTTCGGCCATTGCGGCGTCGTAGTCGAAGTCCGGGTCCTCGGACGCGTCGAAGAAAAGGCTCTCGTCGGAAAGGGAGTAATGGAGGTTCCCGATGCCCCTCTGCAATGCCGGGAGCCAGTTCTCGGCGGCCCCCAAAACGCGGCCGACCGCCTTCTCGAAATCTCCCGTGATCTCCTTCCAGCGCACCGGGTCAGCGTTATAGAACACGGGCGGCATGTTCGCCGTGAAGCCAACGGACGTGTCGGCCGACGCTTGCGACGCGCCGGAAGAGCCGTGGAGATCACCCGCCTCGGCCCCAGGGGGGTCCATCAGCATCTGCTCGTCGGCGTCATCAGCAGGCGCGCCGCCCATCAGTCCGGGCTCTTCCCGATCCATGATGCGGCGCGCGATACGCTGGGCCCGTTCCGTCCTCGGGCGTGCCACCGGATGGCGCCAGTACTTCGGCAGCTCACTATGCCGCTGGGCCACCGTTTCCTCGTCCACCTCCTCGCCGGTCCAACCCATGTCCCGCAGGGCACGGTTCACGTCATCGAACAATTCCTGATCGTGGCCCAAGGGGTCGTGCACCGGCGCCGGGCGGTCCGCCGGCGTGATGGCGTCGATGTCGGTGTGGGCCGACGTCTCAGGCGTGCCGCCGAACGTCCGGTTCGCCGGTAGCTGCGGCTCGTTGCCGACCACACCGGACGACCGGTCAGCGACAGTCTGGCCCAGAGTGTGCGAGTTGCTGCCGGAGCCGGTTTCGGCCTCGGACGGGGCTGCGGCGCTGACGGCCTTGGCCGCTTCCCGCGCGTGCTTCGGATCAGCCGACGGCCGCTCGACGGCCCGCACCACCGTGTAGACGGAGCCGTCGCTCGCGGTGGCATCTTCCCTGAGCCCGGGCGTGACGTCGAACTCGGTCGCCTGGGCATACCGAACGTGACTCTCACCCGGATCATGCGCCAGCACGGTGAAGTCGCGAGCCGACGAATTCGCAACCTCGACGAGGATCCGACGCGACTCGGGCGTCTGAGGCGGGAGGTTCCCCAGCCACTTCAGCGCCTCCTCACGATCGAACGTGACCCGGTGGAACTGCGGCACACTCAGCCTGCCCAGATCCCCGACCGCTCTGCCGTCCGGCGCGACCATCGCGTAGTACACCGTGTGATTGACCGGCGGCAGTATCGCCAGGCCCTCAGCCGCCAACCCCCGGTGGAAGGGAATCAGCGCACGCAACCTGTCGACCACAGCAGGAGCGAATCCGAGCGCCTGCTCATGCAGTTCCTCGAATATGGCGCTGGTCGGATCGAAGGTCGTCTGCAGACCGATCAGCGACCGCAGGTCCGGATCCCGCAGGAGCAACGGCAGACGCGGCTCCTCGCCATTGCGGAACTGAGCGACCGCGTCCTCGATCGCTCCCCGCACCAGCGCCTCCTGCGGAGCGCTGCCCTGGCTGTCGGCAAGCCCGTCGGCCCCCGACTCAAGGTACGCATCGCTCTCACCATGGGTGTGCAGGTACAACGCGATCACATGGGCCGGGTCCAGACCGTCCAGCGGCGAACCCTGGTGGCGAGCGGTCCAGGCACGCACTGCCGTGTGCCTGGCCTCCCAACTGGCCTCGCCCAGCCCGGAGTTGCTACCGCCCGGGATCGAGGGGAGCTCCTCGAAGTCCGACAGCGTCCGTACCGCCTCCATCAGGCCCTGCGGCACCCGAATGCCATCGTGATCGTCCGCGAGATACCGCATGTCCTGGGCATAGCTGGTCCAGTGCGGCAGGCGCAGGCGGTCCGCGAGGCTGCCGGGGGGCAAGCCCTCGCGCGGCGCGAACATGGCGTCGACCAGGCCATACAGATGAGCCCCGTTGCCGGCCAGTGCCGCGGTGAGCACCGCAGGGTTCCCGCTCAACTCGGAATCGTGCAGGTCGACAAGGAGAGCGCTGAGGGGAATCTTCCGGGTCAGCCCCCACGCGAAAACCGCCTTCACGAACGAGGGGAACCTGGCGCTGGGCAGTTCCAGAGCCCGGTACAACCGGTACATCGCCTGCGTACTCGGCTTCTCGAAGCGGGAGACGTAAAGGCCACGCGATTCTGCGAGTTGTCGCTGCCTGGTTGGGGCGAAGCCCGGCGAGTACACGCTATGCGGATAGCGCTGCGCGGAGGCGCTCCACATTTGGTCGGCCAGTTCGACCAGATCGATGCCCGGATCGTCAGGACCGATCCCCACGTGGTACCCGGCGGCCTCAGCCGCCCGGACGACATCGCGCATGAACTCCAGCAACCCCTTGTCACTGGAGAGCCGTTGGGCCAGGGCGCGTTCGTAATCGACAGCGAACGCCTTCCACCGCGAGTACGGCAGCACATAGCCCGCCGCCTGACCGGCGAGGTACGGCTCGGCCGAAATGGCCCGCGGGAGCAGGCCACGCCCGCTCCGCGGCCGGAACTTCACGATCTTGGGAGCGGGCGAGGCCCACCGCGGCATGACGAACACGAAGGCCTTCGCACCGGGCCGTCCTTCGCCAACGAGCGCGTTCCCCGCGTAGACGTCCAGCGCCGTCAAGTCGGCCACCTGCTGTGCCACCTCGGCCAGGCCCCCGGGCAGTTCGTAACCCGCCGAACAGGACCACAGCAAGATGGCAGAGGGGGCCGTGTTCCCGTCCACGCCCATCTTTGCCAGCAGCACGACGGCCCAGGCTCCTCCGGTCTGGGCACCGCTCATGTATTTGGGCCCGTACCGCCCCACCACGCGGACTCCGGTTTGACTTCCGTGCGCCTCGAGGCCCATGACCGGGCCCGACGGCACAGGCCACGGCTCCCGGGCTTGCACCTTCCTCTGACGGTCGAGGACCAGGTACTGCTTCATCCCCAGCAAGTGGGGGAAATGCACACCTTCGTGGTCATCCTTCGCGGTGAAACTTGTATAGATGTCTCCCTGCGGGGTGGAGGTCTTGCGTGTCAGCACCTCGTTGTTCCAGCCGATGGCGTCGGCCGGCCGCGGCTGTTCTTCGGCGACGAGGTGCCAGTACCACAGCTTGGTGCTCTCGTCGTACGCGTAGCGGACGTCACGGACCACGGTGGTCACCGCGGAGGGAGAGGTCGCCAGGCGCTCCGCCGGCGTCCGGCCGAAGACCGCTATCTCACGCGCCGACGACCTCCCGACCTCCACCAGCACGGGGTACCGGCCCCCGGACTGTCCGTCCTTCGCCTGATCACTCAGCTGCTTCAGCGCCACAGCATGGTCCGTCGTCCCGGGATGGAACGCCGCGAACGACGGTGCCCTGCCCCCGACCGCGTAAGCCCTGGGGTCCGTGGCCATCAACGTGTACAGCACCGGGCCGCGGTCCGTGGACCTCCACGGCAACGTGTCCAGCGCCTCTTCGGCCATCGCCGCATGACCGCGGATCTCCTTCAGCAACCCCTTGTCTGCGGCGGCAGCGAACGCACCGACCGCCCGATCCACCTCTGCCTTCGAAGCGGAGGAGTCGATCGCCGCACGGATACCGGGGTCACGCAACATCAGCAACGGCCACGACGCCCTATTACCCGGGTCCGCCAGTCGGCCGATGCTCCGGATCTGGCGGCGCAGCCGATCCATGTCCTGCGGGCTCTCCTTGAGCACCAGCGGTGTGAAGAACTTCGCGTCAGGGCCGGCAAGCAGCATCAGCGCCATGAGGTACGCAGACGGCAGCTTTGGCAGCACACTCAGCATGCCCGGGTCCGCCAGCAGATCGCTCAGCGCCTCTCGACGCTGACGCCACCACGGGGACTCAACACCGTCGGCCGCCGGGTCGTGGCTCAACCCCTGCCCCAGGAACCGGGCGGGATCGACCCACTCGCCCAACCCGGTGACCCCCTTGTTCAGCAGCGGCGGCAGGGGCTGCCCGACATTCTTCGTCATCTGCTCGGCGTACGTCGTCATGTGCGGCGGCACTCGCAGCACATCCTTCAGCGAATCACCAGAGTCCTTCGGCAGCCGTCCCCTCGGGTCGAGGGTGCCGTGGATCCATCCGTGCACCCGGGACAGGTCCGTCCTCCACGGGTCGGGCTCCACCTGCTCGTCCCAGACCCCCGCCCGGTGTGAGACGTCCAGGAACCACTCCCACGGCAACGCACCCTCACGCGACAGGAACCACCCCGCCACCCAGTCACGGAACATCAACGCGTCACCGTCCGGGACGTTGAGTTCCTTGTAGGTTTGCAGCATCAACTCGATGCTCCATGCCTGCTGTTGCTGTTCCTCCGTCAGGTCGGCCGATCCGCGGTATCCGCGCTCGCGCATCGCGGCATCCCACTGGGCGCCTCGCTGTGCGACACCGACCAGATTCTCCGGCTTCACCTTCCCGTGGAACTCGCTGCGGAACTCAATGGCTCGTTCAAGGGCTTGCATCAGCACGTGGAAGTTGTCGCTGATCGGCAGGTCTTCCACCTCAGCATAATCAAAGTGGTCCACTGCTTCCCGGCCGCGCAACTTCTCCACGAACTCTCGCTTCGTAGTGACGTCGGCGCCGTCCCCCATGAAATGCTGAATGATCTGATCGAGCGCCGTCTGAACGTGCTCCATCGGCGTCGGGTCCTTGCTCAGGGCCTCGGCGGCCGCACGCCCGTACGCGTCCGAAAGGTCCCGATACTGCTGCCGGGAAAACATTCCCGGGAACCGTGGAGCATGCACGAAGGCCAGCACGACTTCACTCCCGGACGGCGCGTTCTGCTGAACCGATGCGCTGGACGCCTGTCCGACAACGTCCATCACCGCATCCGGCGCCAGCGGATCCGCACCCACCCTCATCACGGCACCGGCCTGCCGCATCTCGCCCGCGACCGGCGCACCGCCCCGCACGCCCACCGGCTCCTGGGTCTGCCGGCCCTCCCGCGTGCCAGAGCTTGCGCGGCGCAGTTCCTCGGCCGCGTGTTCATGAGGGAATCTGCCGTTGCGGCTGACGTGGGTGCGGAGTTCCTGTTCGCTGAGGGGGTGGATGAACGCGTAGCGTTGCCCGGAGTTGTGGTAGTCGAGTGCCGGGTCGTGGCCGGGTAGCTCCTGAAGGGCCAGCTGGGAACCCCTCATCACTTCGTGGAAGCTGTGGTACCCGTAGGGGATCATGGTGGCCAGGAGCCCGAGCCTGACGCCCGCGAGGTCGACTCCCAGGTTCCACTGGCTGTTCATCTTGGCTGCGAAGTGCATGAAGCGGTAGCTGGATCCGGACAGGCCGGTGAGGATGAGCCCTCCGCTGCGCTCGGCGCGCACTTGCACTGCCCTAGACATCGGCAGGTCGATGTACCCCTTCCCTGGTTCCCAGGGAAGGCTCTCCACGTCCCCGATATGACTGCGCTCGGCCTCGCTCAGGGGAGGGTGTACCTCATCGGCCCGCAGTCCGACAGTCACAGCGGCATACGCTTCCTGCAACTCTGCAAGCAGCTGCTGGAGCAGAGGCTTCTGCTGCGCATCACCGCCCGCGACCGCGTCCCTGACCCTAGCGACATTCTGCATTGCGGCGTCGTAGCGGATCCATGGGTCGGCCGTGCGCCGCTGCGACCGCTGCCGGTCGATCAACAGCGGATCCGGTACATTGCCACCGAGCATGTCGGGAATCAGCCCGTTGCTCAGACCCTGATAGAGGAACTGCATCCGTTCCCGGATGTTCCCGGACTCCACCACCTCGCGCAGTTCATCGAAGTCGGTGCCGACCGCGCCCGGCTGGTGCTCCTCGTCGGTACCGAACATCTCCAGGGGCAGGTCATTGCGGATCGCCTCGAACCAGACCTTCTCCACCATTTTCGCGAAGGCGTCATTGGCCCCCTGGTGCCCGGCCGCATACCTGGCAAGCGCCTGCTCGAAATGCTCCGCCTCCTGCAGATACCGGATCCTGAACCGGTCCGTGGGCGTAGCGGCGATACCCGGCGGCGGAAGAGGGATATCGCCGATGATGCGGTCAAGGCGGGCAAGGTGCCGGTCCCGCAGCCCACCCTGGGCCAGCGGGGTACCGCTCCACGTCTGGGTTCGGCCGGTGCCGTCAGCTTCCTCATCGCGAACGTCAGGCTCCACGGGCTGGGTGTAGTCGCCCATGGCACTGCCGGGAACGTGCAGCCGGTCAGGACTGCTCCCGCGGCGTGATTCATCGGGCAGGCCAAGCTGATGGCCGAACTCGTGTGCCAGGTCCCGCGCGGTCGCGTTCAAAGGCCAGGCATGGTGGGACGTGGCCCGGCCCGCCCCCGCAGCGAACAGCTCAACCTCCAGGTGTTGCTGCCCACCCAGGTCATCCAGGACCGGTGTGACATTGAGGACGTCCCCGTTCGGCAGCCGGTGCCCCGGCCTGTTGAACACCTCGTCAACACCCGACATCAGACGCGACCACAGCTCATCGACCTGCTCGCTGTCGAAGTCGCCCTCGTTGGAGAAAGCCACCTGTACAGCGAGATCGGTGAACACCTCACCGCTGTAGGTGAACCGGCGCACATCGAAACCAGCATGAACCGTCACCGGCGCGGGCCGCCCCTGCGCATCCTGCCCCCACAACGTGGGATCGGACCACACATGCTCCCGCCTGACCGGCACGGCGTTGTCCCGCGCAGCCCACCACCCCTGATCACGCAAACGCCGCGGCACAGACACCGGCGCCGTCACCCCCGAAGAAGGAATCGCCTCCCCACCCTGATCCTGCGCCGCATCCGGCGCCAACGGATCCGCACCCAACCTGATCGGACGGTGCGGGAGGAATTCGGGGCCCTCGGTGGTGGCCTTGTCTCCGGCAGGTGCGTACTCGGGGTGATGGTGGTCGCGGATGACGGGGCCGGAGTCAGTGACCTCCTCGATGATCCGCAGGTACTCCGGCGTGATGGTCATGTCGTCCGCGGACATCAATCCGCCGGAGCGAACACCGCTGAGCCCGGGGCGGGAGCGGAAGACGAACTGGCTGTCTTCGTACTCGTCCGGTAGCCCGAGGTAGTGCAGCATTTCGTGCAGGAGGGCCAGATCATCGTGCTGCAGGTCCCACGCCCGCTGGTAGGGCCGTGGGGGTTCGGCATCGTTGCTGTTGGTGACGGCGATGTTCTCCGGGTGACCGGAACCATCGGTGAACTCCACGCCGACATGCAGTTGATCGCCCGAGCCCGGCAGGCGGTAGCCGGTGTTGACGTGGCTGTCCAGCAGGCCCTGCAACCGGTCCCGGAACGCGCTCAGTTCCTTCTTCGGCACCTCGCTTGACGGCGACACGGGCAGCGTGAGGGTGTAGTCCCGCACCCACTGTCCGTCCTGTGTCTGGATGCGGCGCACCCCGGCCCGGATATACGTCGGCTCCGCCTCGGGGACCCGGCCGCCGCGCGGGTCGAACCGTTCGGTGTGCAACCGCGCCACCGGGGCATCCGCCCGCCGGTGAAACCAACTCTCACGCGCAATCGCGGGCATCGGCAAGTGGCTTGCTCCGGGGGCCGGCTCGGGCCCCTCCAGCGGCGCGGTGCGAGTGGCTGCGGTGCCGGGTCGGCCCGGCGCTCCCAGATTCCCGGAAGGCCCGACAAGGAACTGGGACGCGCTGACCGTGGGGCGGATCTGCACACTGAAGTCGTAGCCGTTGGCAAGGGCGAAGCTCTCCAGGGCATCCCTGACATCCTTAAGACGCCTGGTGCTCTGGTGCGGATCATGGGTCAGCACGACCGTCTCGAGGTCACCCCAGGACAGATCACCGTGGATCTGCGCCTCGTAGTAGGAGTTGAGGGGGAAGTACCTCTGATTGACAAGGTCCAGGATCTCAGCGTCGTGGACGAAATTGGTGGCTTCGGCGAACAGCCAGCGAGCCAGGACAGCCGGGCCATGGGCGAGCAGCGCAAACATGTTGCTCTGCCCGGTGATATTGCGGACACCTGTAGACATACTGTCGCCGGGCGTGAAAGTGGCGCGGTCCTTCACGTGCGACTTCCACACCAGGACGTCACTGCCATACAGCGGTGAGGAACCCTTGGGCTGCCGAGGAGAGATCAGCCCGGCGTACTTGGGACGGGCGCGGGCCTCCTGCCCCACCGGTGGGTTGACCTCGCGGGTCCGACGATGACGGGTGGCCGGATACCCCATACCGGACTCCGCCTCCGCACGCTGCTCAACGTATACCCGGCTCCCGGGGTTGGTCTCCCAGGCATTGCGGATCAAGCCATCAGGGTCGTTGAGCAGATCAGTGAGGAGGGATGAACCCGGACGGCTGAGCTTCATGTTCGTGACCAGCGGCATACCGGAGACCAGATGGTCATGCACCGCCTGGAGAGTTTCGCCCTCGAAGTGCCGATACGCACGTGCCCATCTCCAATCGCCCCTTCCGCTTTCAATCTGGTCGAGGAGAAAGGCACGGTCGTCGTCAAAGGAGGACAGAGCGCGACGTTCCGCGTAGATGACAGCCAGCATCTGCCGGTTCGTCAGATCGCTCCAGTCCCGGCCATCCAGCGCCTCGGCAACGTCCGGATCCGCGGTGTCGTCCGGGCGCACGCCGGCACGCAAAGACTCCACCAGCTCCTGGTCCGGATCCACATTCCCCTCACCACGGCGCGGCAGACGCAGACGCTCACGCCAGTTCGCCGGCATACCCGCGCCGAGCCCTCCTGTTTGCTCGGGCCGGCCGGTGCGCACCAAGTCGTGAGTCTGCTCGGGTGGCGAAGTGACCGGGCTGGGCTCCGCCGTGTCCCTGTCGCCGCGTCCCGAGGTGGTGCCATCGGTGCTCTGGGAGTACAGATCCGTGATGGTGTCCGTCGTCGTACTCAGCCCGCTTCCCCCCTGGCTGAAGGCGACGGTGCGCTGAGCCGAGGCGTCCGTTGCGGCGGAGGAGGCGCCTGCCGGATCGGCGACGGAGGATCCGGGGGCGAAGGTGACGGTGTTGGTGTCGCGGATGTCGGCGAGCCGCGCCGGCGCCGCGGTGGTGACCAGTTCCAGCTCCGTCCCAGGGTCGGTGGACGGCGCCTCGACGGCCCGCACCAAGTCGTGGACGGAGCCGTCGCTCATCGTGACCTTGGTGGTCCCGGTGACGAACAGCTCTGTCGGTCGGGCGTAGCGCACGTGGCGCTCGCCCGGGTCGTGCGCCAGCGCGGTGTGGTCACGGGCCGACGATTGCTCAACCTCGACGAGGATCCGGGGCATGCCGGGCGGGACGTCCCCGAGCTGGGCGCGGGCCTCGTTGAGGGTATACGCGACCCGCTGGAACCGCGGCACGTTGAGCTTGCTCAGTCCCTCTGCCGAAGCGGCGGTCACGAAGTACACCGTCCGGTCGACCGGCGGCAGTAGTGCGAGACCCTCCGCCGCCAGTCCGAGGTGGACGGGGATTTGGGCGCGGAGCTTACCGGCCAGCTTGGGGGCCAGGTCGAACATCTGCCGCCGGATCGCCTCGAATTCGGGGCTCCCCGGTGCGTGCTCCACCGCCTGCGATGCCCACCTCAGCGGGTTCCTCAGCAGCAACGGCAGCCGCAAACCACCGCCGGGGCCTGCGAGGTCCATCGCACTGTCGATGGCGTTGCGCACCAGGGGCTCCAGCAGCTTGGCGCCCTGGGCGAAGGGAAGATCGCCGGCTCCCGACAGCAGGAACGGACTACTCGCCCCATGGCTGAGCAGGTACAACCCGATGACATGGGCCGGGTCCAGCAGGTCGAGCGGCGAGCCCTGGTCGCCGGCGCTCCATTCGCGTGCCGCGGTGTGCCGGGCCGCCCAGCTGTCCGCGCCTACCTCCGACTCGTGGCCGGGCGGAACCTGCGGAAGGTTCTCGTTGGCCGACAGCGTCCGTACCGCCTGGATCAGGCCGTCCGGTACCTGGATGCCGTCGTGGTTGCTCGCGAGGAACTTCATGCCGTGGGTGTGCATCCGCCAGTGCGGCAGGCGCAGGCGGTCCGCAAGGTCGGCGGCTTCCCGGGCGGCGTCCTGCGCGGATGTCTCGCCGGACGGACGGAACGCGTCGAACCACTCCCGTTTGGCCGCCGCCCCAAGCTGGGCGACCGCAGGCCAGTTGCTGCTCGCTGGCGTGTTGTCATCCTGCCAGGCCTGCACCGCTACCAGCAGCCGGTAAATGGCGTCGGCGCCGAAGTCATGATGCAGTTGCCGCACCGCGCTGTCGATAGCCCGCAGAGCGTCGGAGCGCTCCTGCCCCGGAACGGCCGAGATCTGCTCCCAGTCCCGGAGCAGGTCCGCGGTCCCCGGCAACAGACCCGGTGGCATCGGGGCGTGGGGCTGCGGCAGCAGTTCCTGCTCGGCCCGTTCCCACAGCGCCCGGAAGCTCGTCCAGGTCCTGTTCTCGAACTGCACCGCGGTGAACGGGTTGGCTTGGCGGCCCGTCTCCTGCGGCGGACCGTAGAGCCGCTCCAGCAGCGGCAGCAGGCGGGGCTCGTGCTGCCGTACCCACTCCGCGCCGTTGTTGGTGGGCGCTCCGGTGTACGGGTCGTGGCCGGTGTTCGTGCCCAGGTAGGCATTGCTGAGCTCGGCGAAGTACTCGTACTCGTCACGGGAGGAGTAGTTGGGATCGGGGCGGACGCCGGATGGGTCACGCAGCGGACCGTTCGGCCAGTGCGCGGCCGTGCCTTCGTCCACCTTGGCCTGGTAGGCGCTTGCGATGAGCGCCCGATCGGCCTCGCTCAGGGCGCCGAGGTGGATGGCGTGGGCGAACTCGTGGGTGGTGGCGGAGTTGCCGTCCGGGTAGACGTTGTGGCCCACCCCGGTGTTCTCGCCCAGCAGGTTCTCCTCGCCGACCGCGGCCTGGCCGTCGTGGTGTACACCGCGGAGGATGTCGCGGCTCCCGCCCCCGTAGTTGTTCCCGGTGCCGCGCAGATGGGCGAACGGACCGAGCGCCGTCAGCGCCACGTCCCGGGGGATCACGGTCACCCGGGTGCCCCGGGCCAGCAGGCGCAAGGCCACATCAGGGTCGGCCAGCATGCGGGCGATCCATCGCCGCGCCTCCTGCCGGGCGGAGACCGGCTGTTCCACCTCCCTAGGCACCCGTATCATGAGCTGGGCGGCCGTGTCCGCGAAGTCCGCCGGTGACAGGCGGTTCCGCAGGCTCGTGATCAGCCCCTCGTCGGAGGCCAGCGCGTCCAGTTCCTCGGGCGACAGCAGCGTCAGGGCCCCGGTCCGCTCCTGGGCCGTCATCTCAGGCAGCCGGACGGCCGTAACACGCCGAACGGCGGTGACAAGCCGGGCGACCGCATTCCAGCGGCTGCTCGCCGGCGTCTTGCCAGCCTGCCACGCCCCCGCCGCCGTCAGCAGCCGGTTCAGGTTCTCGGCACTGGGGTGGCGTTGCAGTTGCACCACCGCTTCGTCAATGACCCGCAGTGCACCGGAGCGCCGCTTCCCCCGAACGGCCGAGACCTGCTTCCAGTCCCGGATCACGTCCGCCGTCCCCAGCGCCGGGTGGACCTCGCCCGGGGCCATCGGCGCGGAGTACTGCTGATCCGGGACGGAGCCGTCCTGCAACGCCGTGACCGGCGGCATCGGGGCGTGAGGCTGTTCCTGGGTCCGCTCCCCGGCGTTCGTCCCGGGCAGCCGGGTGGCATGGTCGCCCGTGGGCAGGCCTGCGCGCGGTGAGAAGACGGCATCCACCAGGCCGTACAGATGAGCCCCGCCACCGGCGAGCGCCGCCTCCAGCACGGCAGGGTTGCCGCTCATCTGCGACCTGGACAGGTCGGTGAGGAGCGAGCTGAGCGGAATCCCCCGCGTCAGTCCCCAGCCGAGCACCGCCTTGACGAAGGAGGGGAACCGTTCGGCGGGCAGTCCAAGGTCCTCGTACGACCGGTACATCGCCTCGGTGCCGGGCCACCGGCCCCGGGGGAAGTGGATGCCGCCCTCGGTGACGGGCTGTGTCTGCGCGGCTGCGTCGGCACCTTCCTGGTGCGCTTGACCGGGGCGGACGGACGCCGTGCCGGCCCACGCGACGTCGCCCAGTTCGACCAGGGAGAGCCCTGGGTCGTCGGGATCGATCGTCACCCCATGGGGGCCGTCCTTGATGGCCGCCTTGACGAACCGCCGCATGATCTCCGAGGTCTCCGGGTCGCCGGAGAACCGCTCGCCCAGGGCGGACTCGTAGGCGGCGGCAGGCTTTTGTGACCGCGCGACGAGGGCGGAGTACTGTGACGCCTGCCCGGCCAGGTAGGGCTCGTCCCCAGCTACGTCCACAACCTTCGCCGGCGGGGCGGGCTGGAACTGCGGAGCATTCTCCAGCTGGGCAGTGGGCGCCGCATCGAACCCTTCCGAGGACACGGCGGAGGCGCCGGAGCCCACGGCGATCTCCGAGCCGATGCCGGAGTTGGTGGCGGCGGTCGTGTCGGTGACGGCGGAGGTGTCAGAGTTGGTGCCGGTGGCGGAGCCGTTGCTGGTACTGGAGTTGGTGTTAGTTGCGGTGGCGGAGCCGGTGCCCGCGGCAGTGTCGATCCCGGATCCAGTGGCGGTGGCCGTGCCGTTGTCGGAGCCGAATCCCAAGCCTGTGTCGGTGTCGGAGCCGGATCGGTTGTCGGTGGCGTTGTCGGTGAACGTGTGGTTGCGGAGGGAGGCGTGGTCCGTCCAGGTCGACGGAAGAGGCTGTGGCGCCCACAGGTCCCGATAGGCGTCGATGAAGTCGTGGCGGAAGTCGTCGGCGATCTCGTCGAGCGTGCCGTCGTCGGCGTTGTAGTGGTCCGCACTGAGGGTCTCGAAGGAGTCGGCCGCGCCCGCCAACGCCGGGGCGACGCCCGACTCGAAGGCGAAGTGTGCCGGGAGCTGATCGGCCTCACGTGCCATCCAGGCTTCCCAAGGCCACATACGGCCGGTGAGTTCGGCCGAGGTGCCGACATGCCCGCCGAAGACCGTGGCGAACCCGGAACGCACCCGCTCGTTCCAGCCGGACCTGGCCCGCTCCACATCCGGCCCGGACAGCCGAACGGCCGGGTTGGCCTCCTTCCACGCGGAGAGCTTGTGCTCGAAGGTCTCGTTCGCCGCGTCCAGGGCGCCGTCATGGACGTACTGCCGCAGCAGCCAGGTGTGGATGCGGTCGCGCCGGGTCAACTCTCCATAGGCCTTTTCCCAGTTCCGCAACCGGCTCTTCAGCGGCTCACTGCCGTCGACAACCTGGTCAAACCGTTGGTTCACAGCGGAGGCGACGCCGGACGTCACCGCGTGCAGCAACGTGGAGTGGACCCCACCCGCGGGAATGGCGAACCGGCGCCGGAACGCCTCGCTCATCGCGGGCGGCGTCGTCTCCCACGACTTCACAGCCTCTTCGGCATCCCTGACAGCGGTGTCCACCACCTTCTCGCGGACGGCCTGGGTGGCCAGCTTCGTGGGCAGCGCCTCGATCACCTTGTCGAAATGCGGGCTCCACCGGGTCAGCAGGTGCGCGATGTCACCCGAAGGGTGCTCGGCGGCGTCCGTTGTTCCGAAGAGGTCGTCGAACGCCTTCTCCAGTTCGTTGTTCGCCTGGCCCAGCACCACGCCGAGGCCCCGCTTGGACACCTTCGCGCCCTGCGCCTGGAACGCCTGGAGCAGTGCCCGGCCGTCCTCGTCCAGGCCCTGGTGGAAGGAGCCTGCCAGCCAGTCGAGTTCCTGCCGCAGACGCGCCCGCTGGAACTCGTGTACGGCACGCCGGTCGAACTGGTCCCACAGCGGGCGAGTCATCTCCCCCAGTCGGTTCGTGGCCTCGCGGACCCTCGCCTTCAGGTCGCCCGGGTCTGTGGCGTCGGCAGGGAAGACGGCGTCGACCGCCTCGTGCAACGTCTCGAAGAAACGGGCCTCCACGTGAGCCCGGACCGCGCGGGCCAGCCTGGGGGTCACCTGGAAGGGAACCGCCGTCTTGGACGCCGCGCCCCTCGCACCCTGCCAGGACTTGAACGCGCTGGCGAACGCGGCACGCCCACGCTCCAGCGCGATCCGGCGCACGACCTCGGTGGCGAAGGCATTCCGCGGATCGGTGTCGGTGCCGCTCCCGGTGCCGAACACACCCTCGTAATCCGCCTCGTTCTGCTCACCGGGCGCGGCAGGCTGCGCGTCCAGGCCGTGGGTGCCTTCGGCGCTCCCCACGTCGGGCGCCTGCGCATCCTGCCGCTCGGCGGCGGCCTCGTCGAGGCGCTGGGCGTACTGGGCGTGGAGCTGCTCCTGCTGCTGCGCCCACAACGGGACCCGCCAGTCGTCGGGCGCGGTGTAGGAGGGCGCCGGTATCTTGTGTGGTCCGGCTGTCGGGACAGCCTCGCGTGATTGGACGTAGCTTTGCTGGATCTCCTCCATCTGCTGCCGGGCCCAGTCGGCCGTGTGGGACGAGGACAGCGCGACCGCCTGGTCGGGCTGGCCGTCGAGCAGTCCGCGGAAGTCCTGGCGCATCGCGTGCCGGGAGTGCGCCACCTGTGCGAGCCCGGCGACACGCCTGTCGAACGCGTCGCGGACCTCCTGCCACGCGCCGGGGCCGTGGTCGGTCAGCCGTTGCAGCAGTGGCCGGGCAAGGGCCGCGCGCTCCGTCTCGTACCAAGCGGTCGTCCGGCTGTCCCACAGGGCGTCGGGCATCCAACGCGTCTGCATGTGCTCCTGGAACAGCCGCGCGAAACCGGCCGCCTGCTGCGCCTGGGCTTGAAGCCGCTGGGCCGCGTGACGGAGCTGGTCGTCCAGATGGCGCAACTCGAGGGCCGGATCGTCGGACTCGGCGGCCACGGCGCGATCAGCACGGTACTGATGCCGGAGTGCGTTGAGTTGTCCCTCGTACCAGGTCCGGGTACCGCTGTCCCAGGTCGCCCGACCCGTACCCAGGTCAACCCGGCCCCATGGCCCCTCGACGCGCAAAGCCTTGTCGAACGCGAATATTTCGTGCGCCCAGGTCCCCTGCGCCTTGGCGTACTGCTGCCGGAACGTCTCGACCACGGCGGGCGGCGCCTGGAACTGCTCCTGCGACAGCGCCGCCGCATCCCCCGCCTCACCGATCACCGCTTGGTGGAAGTCGTCCACCAGCTTCGTGTACTGCGGTGAAGCACGGAACTCCTGCGGCTGCGGTGGAAGCGGCTGCGAGGAGGTCACCTGCTGCTCGAACAGGGCCCGCGTGGATTCACGGGCCGCCACCTCGACGTTGACCTGTCGCAGCTCCTCGTCGAGCTGTGCGTTGAGTTGCGCCTGCTGGGCGGCGGCCACAGGGGCGGTGCTCCAGGCGTCGGCGAACCGCTCGCGGACCGGCGTGATCCGCGCGGACGCCTCGAAGGTCCGCAGCTGCGGGTACTGCTCCAGGTGCGAGTCGAACTCGCGGTACGCCTCGTCACGGGCCGCCGCAGTGTCCCCCATCCGGTTCAGCCGCTCGATGGCGGCGTCCGCGGTGTGATCCTGCGCAGCAGGCACCGCGCGCGCAGCCTGCGGCAACGCCGCAGCCCCCCGCGACACGCCTCCCACCGCCTCGTGGGAAGTACCCTGCGGAGCCGTCCCCGCCTGCACCTGCACCTGCTGTTGCTGTTGCTGCTGCTGCTCGTCTGGACCGCGCTCGCCCGAGGACGTCTCGCGGAACGGGTCCCGGCTGATGCCGAGTTTCGAAGGACGCAGGGTCCAGGTCGGGTTGTTCCGCCACTGCTGGTAGGCCTTCTCGTGCGCCTGGGCCGATTCCCGCAGCGACTCCCAGCGCACCCGCGTGTGTTGCACCAACTCCTGACGTGCCGTCTCGGCGTTGTCGGGGTTCTGCCGGGCCTCGTCCCAGCCTTTGGAGAAGTCACCCCGCAGCGCGGCCGCACCCTGCTCGTAGGTAGCGCGTGCCTGTGGCGAGCTCAGCGTGTGGGGATCCAGCCCGGCCGCGGCCGAGATCTCGTCCAGGGCCGACGACTTGCCCTGCATCTCCCGGAAGGTCTCCAGCATCTGCTGCCGGCCCGCCGCAGCCTCGGCGGCCGCCCTCTCCCGCATCCGCTCGGCATACGGCGACGCCTGCTCGAACTCATGTGATCTTCCGGCGAGTTCGTGACCGAAGTCGTCACGCTCGTTCTGCTCCGCGGCCAGCCAGGCACGCACGTCGCGTTGCTGCGGGCCGTAGATCTCGTGATACCGCGTCGCCCAGTCGCCGCGGAAGTCCTCCCTGACCTGGCCGAACGTGTCGTCGCTGACCTGGAACCGCCGCACAGCCCGGCCGCCGAACGCATCGCTGACACTGGCGGTCATGTCGTGGAACCGGCCGGCGCCCTCCCTCAGCGCCTCCCCGGCGCCGGCCTCGAACGCCATGCGGTCCGGCAAGGAACGCATCGTCGGCTCGAACACCGACTGCTGGAACCGTCGTTCACGGTCGGCCAACTCGTCCCTGGACCATACCCCCCGGTCGGGCCAGCCGACCGCCTCGCGGTAGCCGCGAGTGAGCTCCTGATGCACGTCGTCCCGGATGCGGCCGCCCTCGTTCCGGCCCATCACCTCGTCCATCCCGGTGTCCGCCTGCCGCAACACCGACTTCAGACCGGCGTGGTACTCGAACCGTGCCTGCAGCTGGCCGTTCATCCGGAGGTTCGCGTGGTGAAGGGCCCGGATGTAGGCGCCCTGCTCCTCGGGCGACCGGGGGTTCCACGGCTGCTGCCCGGACGAGGAACCGTCGAGCCCCGCCTCGGACCGCACCGCTTGCCTGGCCTGTTCCAGGAGGTCCTCGTGGTACTGGTTGGCGACCTCGTTGTTGTCGACGTTGTCGAAGTCCAGGGCGTCTCGGGCCGACTCCTGCCGCCAGCCGTCCCTGCCCAGGTCGACGAGGTGCCTGCTGTGCGAACGCAGATCGTCCTCGGTTACCTTGGCTTCAAGCCGCGCACGCCATCGGGCGCCCAGGTCGTCCACCGCGGGCTCGACCTCGTCACGGTGCGAGGTCCACTCGTCGTACGGCAGCCTGCGGATCTCGCGGCCGTCGGGCAGGTGCCGGGTGGTCTGCTCGAAGTCCTCGCTGAACTCCTGGCGCAGCCCGTTCAGTTGGTGTTCGGTCGCCCCTGCGTCCCGGCCGGCCCGCCCGAAGATGTCGGCGGCCGCGGCGTCGAGTTCCATGCGGGTTCGCAGGCCGCTGTTCAGCTCGCGGATCCCCTTGTCGGCAATGGCGTGCACGTATTCCCAGGCGGCGCCATCGAGGCGAGGTTCTGGTGGGGGAAGCGGTGTCTGTGGTGTGTGGGGACGAGCAGGCCCTCGGAAAATACGGCGAAGGTCCAGCCCATTGGTCCGCGGAGTCGTGGGGCCGGCCGTCATGGGACGGTCGTCGTCGTAGACGCCGCGCACGTCTTTGTATGCCTTTTCCACCTCCTGCCCGACCGCGTCGACGAACCGGGCCCGGCTCCGCGCCTCGTCATCGGCGGACATTCCGGCGGGGCGGTGCTCCGAATTGTCGTAGCGCTGCTCGGCGGACGTCCGCGCGGCGTCGGTCGCGACCGACGCCTCGAAATCGTCCGGGAGCTTCTCGGTGAGTTCGCGGAACCTCTTGTCGAATTCGGACTTGGGGATGACACCGCTCTGGGACTGCGCCAGGTCGGCCTGCCAGGCCTCGTCGAAGTTCTTCTGGACGCGCTCACGCCAGTCGGGCCAGCCCTGCCCGGCGCGGGCATGCTGCCTGAGCATCTGGTCGGCCAGCTGTGCGGGGGGCTGGTTCTGGTCGAGGCCCTCGATACCGGAGAGACGGTCGATCAGCAGTTGCCGGTCCGGCGCTCCCCAGCCCTCCCCCCGCTCCGGCTCCCTTGCCTGAGGGTCGTCTCCGGAGGCCTGCTCCGCCGGATCCTCGTGGTCCGGCAGACCGGTGTGCTGCACCTCCTGGAAGGTGTGGGCCACGGAGTCGACAAACTCCTCCGGCACGCCGATCTGACGGGCCCACGCCGCTGGGTCTTGTCCGGGCCGAGGATGGGGAACGCCGTGCATGTTGTGCTGCTGATAGGCGTCATGGGCGGCCGCCACCTCCTCGTCCGCCTTCTGCTGCTGCCAGAACTTCTCCTCCTCGCGACCGAACCTGCCTTCGTAAGAGGCGACGATGTGGTCCTGGGCGCCGCTCCACTCGCGGGCGCGTGCTTGGTCCTCCTGGTGGAAGACGTAGGTCGAGGCCGGCGGCTCCGCGGGGGGCGGGAACTCGCCGTCCGCATGCGAATGTTGCGGTGCCTCCGCGTGGTCGTGTCCCGAGACGTGGCCGGTGCCGACGGCGGGGCGGCCGTCGGCATGGCTTGGGTGGCCCGCGCCGGGTCCCGGCGCGGGCCTCGCCGACGGCGGGGACGGCCGCCGCGACGTTTCTTCACCGACGGGATGGTCTCCCGTGACGGTGTGCTGGGTGTCGCCGCCGAGGTCCACCGGATGCTGCGACGGCGTGCCCTGACGGCCACCGGGGAGCGTGGGAGCACCGCTCTCGGTGGACGGCCGGGGGGGCGTTGCGGCGGTGGCCCCGCCGGTCCCCCGCGCCGTCCCGGGCTCTTGAGCGAGCGGGGCGCCCGTCTCGGCGGGAGACTGCGGAGCGGGGCCGGTGCCGCGCCGCCCGGCGCCCAAGTCCGGTGCGGGCCCTTGCGTCTGCTGCGGAGCCGGCGGCTCCGGCTCCCCCGTCAGAGACGGCTTCGGCGTGGATACCTGTTCGGCATGGGAAGACCCCGAGAGGCCGCCCGCGACGGCCGTACCCTGCTGCACATGCTCGCCGGGCGTAGTGGGCTCCGGCACACCACGGGGCTCCTGCACGACGGGCACCGGCCTCGGCGGCGTCGACAGGGAGGGGTGAGCCGACGCCGACGGGGGCTGCGTGGCCGCCGCCGAAACCTCCGGCCCGCCCGCAGGCGGAGCGTCCACCCCACCGACTGTGTGCGGCTCCGCGGGGCGCGGGCCCCAAAGCTCTGGTTCGCTGCGAACGTTCTGCGAACCGCCGGCCTCCACCACGGAAGGCCCGGAACGCGACGCGCCACCGCCCGACGGAGATCCCGCCGCGCCCTGGGGTGGAACCGACTGAGCCGGTCGCTGGACCGATTCGGCCGACGGCTGGACGACATCCGGCTGATTGGCGGACTCGTGGGGAACCCCGGACGTGCCGGTGTCGGGACGCTGTCCAGGGCTCTCCACCGGGTGCACCGGCGCGGCCGGTCCATCGGCGACCGTGCGCTCGCCCTGCTGCGGAACCGCCGTCGGCCCGCCGCCCGTGACGTCGTCGGCAGGCGGGGCGGCGGGCTCCCGCTGAGGCAGTGCCACGGCGTGTCCGCCGGTGCCTTGGTCGGTCTCGAAGCCCGGCAGAACTCGCGGCGATGTGGCCCCCGCTCCGTCCCCCGGGTTCTCGCCGTCGAAAGGCCCGGGAGGCGCCGCGTGTGCGTCGCCGAAATTGTTCGGCTCCGACGGCCTGGTCAGCGGCAGCCTCGCCGACAACGGTGGTGCTTCGCCAGGACTGGGCTGACGGACCGTCGCACCACCGGGTTCGGCAAACCCGGGACCGGCCTGCTCATGCGGCTCATTCCCGGGACCGAACTGCTCCTGCGGCTCGTTGATGTGTCGGATCGTGCTGTTGTCGTCCTCGGCCGAGGCAATCGAGGCGCGATCGCCTTGGTGTCCGCCCTCGCGCGGACCACCACCCGCCGTATCCGACGTGACGGAACGCTCCCCGCCAGAGCTCAGGGAAATGCCGGAAATGCTGTCTCCGTCGTGAAGCAAGGGGACCGAGTCCTCGTCGCCTTCGAACAGCGGGCGGTACGAAAACCGGCCATCCCCCTCCTCCCCCCACGACTCGGGACCGTCGCCCTCACGAGTGATACCAGGGTATTCGCCCCCCGCCGGCCGGTAGCCCTCCCCGTCAGAGCTCAGGGAAATGCTGGAAGCGCTGTCCCCGTCGTGAAGCAAGGGGACCGAGTCCTCATCGCCTTCGAACAGCGGACGGTACGAAAACCGGCCATCCCCCTCCTCCCCCGATGGCTCGAGACCGCCGCCTCCAGGGGTGATGCCGCCCGAGGCCGGTGCTTCGTCCAGGCTCGGCGGCGCGGAGAACTTCGGCACCTCATCGCCGCCATCCTCCGCAGGACCGCCCTTGCCGCCCCGCAATGCCGGAATGTGCCCGATCGCACCGCCGACCGCCCCTGCGATCGCACCCAGCCCCGGGTTGGTGTCGAGACCGAACGCCGAGTCAATCGCTTCCGTGCTCGCCGCGCCACCCGCGGCACCCGTCAACGCCTTCCCGATGAACGTGGACAAAACCTTCGGCGCGAACGCACCCGCGGCCCCGAACAAAGCGCCATTGACCGCACCGCTGATGGCGCCCCCGCCCACCGCGAGCGCCGTGTTGCTCCAATCCCACCCGTGCCGGTGCTTCCCCAGGGAAAACTTCTGGAGCAGCTGAGCCAGCACATCTTCTGCGAAACCAAGCCCGGCACCTAGCGCCACAGACATCAGCAACCGCCGCAGGATCAGCATCACCACGGCACGCAACCCCGCCTCCGCCGCCGCCACCGCCTCCGGGAACCACACCGCAAGCCACGCGATCTCGACAGCCATCGTTGCAAACGACATCAGGAGCATGAGCTTGGCGTATTGCACCTGCAGCGCCGTCTTGTTGCAGAACTCGGCGAGCTTATCTGCGTGCTGGGCCATTTGCTCCAGCATCGCCTGACCATCGGTCAGGTGCTGTTCGAACTTCTCGGCAGTCGGCCCGGAAACCCCCGCCTTCACATCAGCGATCACCGGCCCCATATCAGCCGCGACCGCACGCACGGTCGCCGCGTACTCCTGATGCGCCTTCTGCAGAGCCCACAGCTCATCCTCATCGGCCTCCGGCCAACCACCGCCGGCCAGATATGACACCCACCGCAGTCCGGAAGGCAACTCGATGCTCATGCGCAGCAACCACCAGTCGACACGTCAGACGGCCGGGGCGTTCGCGCACCCGGATCAACACCAAAAATCAATTCCGTGGACCACATGGCCACAGGCGGCCGAAGTCCGGCCCCGGTACTCCCTGGCCGTCTCCGCCGTCTCCCGCGCGCGAGCGCTCAGGCTGCCCAACGGCCCGGAAGGCCATGTGAAAGGCCAATCCGTCCGGCCGCCAACCGTCGGCGGAAGTTTCCGGACCGGCGTACAGCGGTTTGCGCTCCGAGCCAACTCCCCCTGGAGTCATGGCTGCTCAGCGGTCCACGCGTCAGGCGCGGCGGGCCGGGCCGTCCACGTCGACCGGTTGCGGCAGGAGGTCGTCCAGGTCACCGTCCCAGGTGCTCTCGCCGTCCGTCCCGGCGGCCGCCACCGCCTCACGCAGGAACTGCGGCTCCACCGCCATGCTCACCGCGCCCGAGGCGTTCAAATAGATCAGGTGGCCCTCGGGAAGCCTGTCCAACAGTTCGGGAGCTTTCATGGGCTTGAACGACAGCCGACCAGCCATATGCAGGTGATCCGGTGAGGTGAACACCGGCACGACGGGGGTCTCGTCATCCGGCGCGACACAGGACGCCAGGCCGCCGCCGGGCGCGAGGAAGACCGCGAACTCCGCGGTGGCCAGCGCCTCCGTCACGGCCTCCGACGGGCCGTAGCCGGTCGCCGCGAGCTGGACCGCGGCGTCCACCGGATCAGTCGGGTCAGGCCACTCCAGCGCCGTCGGGGACGGGCGGTACTCCTCGTTGTCCTGCCACTCCACGATCTCGCCGTCCTGGTCCGAACGCCACTGGCCGACCAGAGCCCAACTCGGCGGTTCTCCCACTCCGGACCAGGTCGGATCGATCATTCCGAACCAGTGGTCAGGCGCCAGCCGGGCCGCCTCACGGATATGGTCCGGGACGGGCGGCATCTGCTCCGCGTCGTCCGGCTCCTGCTCCGTCAGCGCCGTGAACTCCCCGGCTTCCGGCCCCGCCGATGCCTGCGGATCGGTCGCCTCCAGGTCCGTCGCCTCCAGGTCTGTTGCCGCCGGGTCCGGCTGCTGTGACGAACTGCTCCCGTCCGACTTGGCGTTCATTTCCTTCTCCACCGTTCATTCGTGTCGCATGTGCTCATATGATCTGCCACTCGTGGCAGTTGCGCCGTGCAGTGCGGCGCGAGGTGACCGTGCGCGGTGACACGCGTCGAAGGGAATGGCGGGCGTCCTGCGGCGAACGGCAGTGCCACCGAAGCCCGGTTACGGGTTCGGGGCGGGCGGCGGGCTCTGTTCGCCTCCGGGACCGACGGACGACGACAGCTGCTGCCCCTGCTCCCCGGCCTTGCTCTCGACATCCTCCAAGGCCTTCACCAGGTTGCTGACATCATCCGCATCACTGCTCAGCCGCGCGCCCGCTTGGTGCGCGACGGCGATCAAATCGCTGTGCGGACCCTCGTACTGGGCGTGGAACTTCTTCCCAGTCTCGTCGTTACCCCACGGTTCTCCATACGACTGACAGACCATGTCGAGAGTGGTACCGGCCGACTTCAACCGGCTGGAGAGATCATGGAGTTTGGCGATCGCCGGCGTCAGTTTGTCCGTGTCGACCTGCAACCGCTCGCTCGACGACTGGGGCTGATCAGTCACGGCGCCCACCTTCCTCCGGCACGCCCAGACCGTGGTCGACGTAGGCCCTTACGGCCTCCGGCAGTTGCAGTTCCTCGGGCAGGAACGACCCCGGGTCGACGCGCGCAGTGAGCAGATCGGCCGCGGACACCCCGCCGAGCATCCCGCCCAGCGCCACCTCGGACACCTTCGACAGCGCCTGGGCGCGCGCCGTTTCAAGGGTGGCCAGGATCACCTTCGCCAGTTCCTTCGGTGCCATGGTGCGGTAGGCGGAGGTGGGGAAGTCCACTGCCTTCACCTGGCCCTGGGCTCCGACGGTGACCTTCACCACCTTGCGTGGCGCCGTCACGGTCGCCTCGATCTCGTTGATCTGACGCCGGCTGTCGACCGCCTGTTCACACGCCTGGCGGTACTGGGCCAGCAACTCCTCGACCTGCTCGTCGAACGGGGACGACATCCCGCTTCTCCCAACGCCGTACTCGATCACTCGTCAGACGCCCCAAGCCAACCCCGGTTGCCGCGCACCGCCAACCGGGCGCGGCGGGGAATGGCCGTGAGTACAGCCGCATCTGCCATCGAGGTCAGCGAGGCCGGCGACCGTGCCGCCTCATCCCCAGACCTCCTCCCCCTGCCGAAGCAGGTCGGCGACGCTGCTCTTGCCCTCCTCCTCGCCCTCCTTGGCCTTCTTTCCGGCGACGGCCGGGATCGGCCGGGACGGCGGCTCGGGCTGTGCCTCCTCCTCTTCCTCCTCCGGTTCGTCGAACGAGCAGGACAGCTCGACTGGTCCAGGTCCGGACGTCTTGGGCCGCCAAGCGGTCAGGCCGGGTTCTGCGAACTCCTGGGCGCCGGTGCCGCCCCGGGCCATCGTGTACACGCCGGCGGCAACCGTCGTCGCCGCGGCGGCCCCCTGCCGGTCGGCATCGGTCACGGCAGGCTCGCCGCCGGTCGCGGCAGGCGCGTGGGGGCCGAGCAGCGGCAGGAGCGAACCGGCCGTCAAGTCCCAGGTAGCAGCGTCGTCGAGCGGGAAGGCTCCCGGAGCGGACACCTCTTGAAATACCTCCTCCTCGGCGGGCGCTACGGAACCGTTCTCCGAGACCTCGTGGTGGTGCGGCGCGTCGACCTCGTGAACCGACTGGTGGCCCGGGGTGGCCCCCTCACCCAACTGGTGACCCGGGGGCTCCTCGTCGCTCTGCCGGTGGTCCGACTCCTCCACCTGGCTCGGCCCGTGGATCTCCTCCCGTACCCCGGCGTGCCCGTGGGCCTCGGCGGGGACGCGCGGCCGGACCGCCTCCTCGCCCGCCGGCTGCGCACCGTACCCGGCGACCGCCGCTGTGCCGTCGACTCCCCACTCCGGCTCGCCCCACACCGCCGCCGTCTCTTCAGCGGCACGGGGTTGGGTGTCCCCCGAGCCGGTGTGGCTGTCCGTGAAGCTTCCGGCGCCGGCTGACGCGGCGAGAAGCGGGGCCCACGCCAGTCCCGCATCGAGCGCCTCGTCGGCGCCGGACGACGACTGCGACCGCTCCTGGCCGGAGGAGGTCGCCTGCGCCGGCTGCCCGGTGAGCGGACCGGCGGCCAGGCCGTCGCCCGGCATCGTCAGACGGCCCGCTTCGGGCGGCGAGCCGTACGGCGAACCGACGCCGTGGTCGTCGGCCTGGGAATCAACCGTCCACGGATCCGTCGTTCCGTACAACAGACCGGAAGCATCGGAGTTTTGGTGATCCCGGTCGCCGCCGCCCGCGGGGTTCATCCCCCCCATAGGCATCATCGGCATCGTCGGCGCCGGTACTGCGGCGGAGTCGCCGGGCGCTCCGGCGGCCGCCGCCAGGCCCGGGTCCCCGACCGCCGGAGCCCCGTCACCGGGCAGGTTCAGACCGGGACCACCGCCGTCCACACCACCCGTCACCCCATC
>CAYNNX010000049.1:0-4747 GCA_964398515.1 uncultured Streptantibioticus sp.
TGAGCTTGAGCAGGATGTTCTCGACGTCCTCACCGACGTAGCCGGCCTCGGTGAGGGCGGTGGCGTCGGCGATGGCGAACGGCACGTTGAGCATCCGGGCCAGCGTCTGGGCGAGGAGCGTCTTGCCCGAGCCGGTCGGCCCGCGCAGCAGGATGTTGGACTTGGCGAGCTCGATGCCGTCGTCGTGGCCGGGGCGGCCGTTCTCGCCGGCCTGGACCCGCTTGTAGTGGTTGTAGACGGCGACGGAGAGCGCCTTCTTCGCGGGCTCCTGGCCGACGACGTAGCCCTCGAGGAACTCGTAGATCTCCCGGGGCTTGGGCAGGTCCTCCCACCGCACCTCGGAGGACTCGGCGAGCTCCTCCTCGATGATCTCGTTGCACAGATCGATGCACTCGTCGCAGATGTACACACCAGGCCCTGCGATGAGCTTCTTGACCTGCTTCTGGCTCTTTCCGCAGAACGAGCACTTGAGCAGGTCGCCGCCGTCACCGATGCGTGCCACGAGGTGCTTCCCCTTCGCCTGGGCTCCGTCGTGTTCGACAGAACCTGGTGCTTGCTGGGTCTCCGGGTCAAACCCCCCGGACCCCCCTCCGACGGTACCTTGCCGAGCCCGGGGTATGGGCCCCCCTTGAGCCGACTCGTCGGTCGGGCTCAAGGGGCGGGCCTGCCCCAGGGCCGCGTCAGGACCGTTCTACCGGGCCGTTCTCAGGCCGACAGCGCGGCCTTGCGGGAGGAGGTGATCTGGTCCACAAAGCCGAAGGACAGGGCGTCCTCGGCGGTCAGGATCTTGTCGCGCTCGATGTCCTCGCGGATCTGCTCCTCGGTGCGGTGGGAGTGCTTGACGAGCATCTCCTCCATCTGGATCCGCATCCGGGTGATCTCGTTGGCCTGGATCTCCAGGTCGGAGATCTGCGCGCGGCCCGTCTCGGTGTACGGCTGGTGGATCAGCACGCGGGCGTTGGGCAGGGCCATCCGCTTGCCGGGGGTGCCGGCGGCGAGCAGCACGGCGGCGGCCGAAGCGGCCTGGCCGAGGCAGACCGTCTGGATGTCGGGCTTGACGAACTGCATCGTGTCGTAAATCGCCGTCATCGCCGTGAACGAGCCGCCGGGCGAGTTGATGTAGATCGAGATGTCCCGGTCGGGGTCCATCGACTCGAGGCAGAGCAGCTGCGCCATGACGTCGTTGGCGGAGGCGTCGTCGATCTGCACGCCGAGGAAGATCACCCGCTCCTCGAAGAGCTTGGCGTACGGGTCGTACTCGCGGATGCCCTGCGAGGTGCGCTCGACGAAGCGGGGCACGATGTAGCGGGACTCCACGCCGAGCGAGCGAGCGGCGTCCACGCCCTGCTGGAGGGCGGAGGGGTTGGGGGTGTTCATGGGTCGGATCACCGTCCTGAGGGGTGAGCGGGAAGGGGAAGCGTAGCTGTCCGGTGCGCCGGGGCCAGGCCCGGCAGAGGGGCGCCTGGGAGGGCCTCAGGCACCGGTACCGCCACCACCGGGGACGTCCGCGGCCGTGTGCATGACCTCGTCGATGAGCCCGTACTCCTTGGCCTCCTCCGCGGTGAACCAGCGGTCGCGGTCGGCGTCGCGGTTGATGGTCTCCACGGACTGGCCGCTGTGCATCGCGGTCAGCTTCTCCATGCGCTTCTTGGTGCGCAGCAGCTGCTCGGCCTGGATCTTGATGTCGGAGGCGGAACCACCGAGGCCGGCCGAGCCCTGGTGCATCAGGATGTCGGCGTTCGGCAGGGCGAAGCGCTTGCCGGGGGTGCCCGCGGTCAGCAGGAACTGACCCATGGAGGCCGCGAGGCCCATCGCGATCGTCACGACGTCGTTCTTGATGTACTGCATCGTGTCGTAGATCGCGAAGCCCGCGGTGACCGAGCCGCCGGGCGAGTTGATGTACAGGTAGATGTCCTTGGTGGGGTCCGCGGCGAGGAGCAGCATCTGCGCGCAGATGCGGTTCGCGATGTCGTCGTCCACGGCCTGTCCGAGGAAGATGATGCGTTCGTCGAGCAGCCGGTTGTACACCGCGTCGCCGAGGCCCGGTCCGGTCGGCGCGCCATTGGCGGTGGGCATCAGAATTCCCGGCGTCTGGATCTGCGGAGTCGTCACGTATCCACCTGCTCGTTGTCGGACGGCGACGCGCCGTCTTCGCGTCTTCTCGTCGTCTTCTCGTGAGGGTGCGGGGTGTCGGGCGTGCCACCGCCTTGCGGACCCGTCACGGGTCTCCCCTGCCCTCGTTACTACGGACCCTAACGCGCAGGTAGGGCCCAGCAGTCCCCCACACGAAACTGTTCGCTGTGAGCGCAGGCTCACCCTCGGGAGGTTTGGCGGGCGGGCGCGCGCGTCCCACGGGCGCGCGCACCAGAGGCCGACGGGCCCGGACGCGGGGTGCGTCCGGGCCCGTCGGGCTGGATCCTGGCGAGGCTCAGGCCTCGTTCTCCTCCTCGGCGCCCTCGGTCGCCTCAGCGGCCTCGGCGGAGGCGTCGGCGTCGGTCGCGGAGACCGTCTCGCCCTCCTCGTCCTCGTCGTCCAGGTCGACGACCTCACCGTTGGTGTCCTTCACCGTGGCGGCCTCGACCACCGTGGCGAGCGCCTTGCCGCGGGCGACCTCGCCCACCAGCATCGGCACCTGTCCGCCCTCGACGACCGCCTGGGCGAACTGGTCGGGGCTCATGCCGGAGGAGGCGGCACGGCGCATGAGGTGCTCGGTGAGCTCCTCCTGGTTGACCGAGAGCTCTTCCTTCTTCACCAGCTCGTCGAGGACGAACTGGGTCTTGATGCCCTTCTTCGCCTGCTCCTCGAGTTCGGCGTCGTACTCCTCGGCGGTCTTGCCCTCGCGCTCCAGGAACTTCTCCCAGTCCAGGCCCATCATCGGGAACTGGTGCTGCTCCATGTTGTGCTTGCGGGTCTGGATCTCGTCCTGGAGGAGCTTCTCCGGGATCGGCACCTCGACGAGCTCCAGCAGGGCGTCGAGCACCTTCTCCTGGGCCTGGGTGGCCTGGTCGTACTTCTTGATGCGCTCAAGACGCTTGGCGCTGTCCGCGCGCAGCTCCTCCAGCGTGTCGAACTCGCTCGCCAGCTGGGCGAAGTCGTCGTCGAGCTCGGGGAGCTCACGGGCCTGGACGGCGGTGACGTCGACCTTGACCTCGGCGGTCCGGCCGGCCGCGGAGCCGCCCTTGAGCTCGGAGGTGAAGGTGGCGGAACCGCCGGCCTCCAGGCCGATGACGGCCTCGTCGATGCCGTCGAGGAGCTGGCCGGAGCCGATGGTGTAGGTGACGCCCTTGGCGACGCCGTCCTCCAGGACCTCGCCGTCGACCTTGGCCTCAAGGTCGATCACGACGACGTCGCCGTCGGCGGCGGCGCGCTCGACCGGGGTGGTGGAGGCGAAGCGCTCGCGCAGCTGCTCGATCGACTTGGTGACGTCCTCGTCCGAGACCTCGATCGCGTCGACGGTGACCTCGATGCCCGAGTAGTCCGGGATCTCGACCGCCGGGCGCACGTCGACCTCGGCGGTGAAGGTCAGCTCGTCGTTGTCCTCGAACTTGGTGATGTCGATCTCGGGCTGCCCGAGAACGCTCAGCTCACCCTGGTTGACCGCCTCCGTGTAGAACTTCGGCAGCGCGTCGTTGATCGCCTCTTCGAGCACCGCGCCGCGGCCGAACCGCTGGTCGATGATGCGCGCGGGGATCTTGCCCTTGCGGAACCCGGGCACCGTGACCTGCTGGTTGATCTTCTTGTACGCCGCGTCGAGGCTGGGCTTGAGCTCCTCGAAGGGCACCTCGACGGTGAGTCGAACCCGGGTCGGGTTCAGATTCTCCACGGCGCTCTTCACGGTTGGGTCTCCTTGGGCTGGCATCAGGGGCTTGTGTGGCCGACGAGACGTACTACCTGGGGCTCCCATTCAGGCTGGGGTTTCGGCCCCTGGCCCCTCGGTCGCCCCGCATACAGGGCCAGCTTGCATAGTACCCGGTACGCGCGACGCGACGGCCCACGGTGGAGACGCCCGATCGGGCAAGCGGTCAAGCAGGTGGTCGGGGTGGCGGGATTTGAACCCACGGCCTTCCGCTCCCAAAGCGGACGCGCTACCAAGCTGCGCCACACCCCGTAAGTGCGACACGTAGCGTACATGGCTCCGCACGCGGAGGCGGCCGATATTTCACCGGTCAAGTTCTGGCGCCGAGGATCCGCTCGACCGGCTACGATTCGATGTGCCAGAATGACTGGCCGTTGCGGGCGTAGCTCAATGGTAGAGCCCTAGTCTTCCAAACTAGCTACGCGGGTTCGATTCCCGTCGCCCGCTCTGAACGACCGAGGCCCAGGTCGGAGGGGTATCTCCCGCCGCCTGGGCCTTAGTCGTCGGCGGGGGCGGATCAGGCCTGCGTGTTCCCCGCGCGCCCCTTGCGGTCGGCGCGCCCGTGCGGGGCGCGGGGGTGGTGCCGGTGTGCCGAAGATCATGAAAGCGCAGCTCTTCCGCGCCGACGGCGCAGGCCTTGTGCCACCCGGCTGCCGAAGTGGTTACGGCGGGCGTGGCCCCCTTGTGCCGAGGAGGACCCGGCTGTGCCGAGGAGCCCCGGCCGTCCTTCTGCGCCTTTCCGTCCGCGCCGCGCTCGGCGTACGGCCGCTCCTTCAAGCGCGCCCGCGCGTACTGCCCGTGCCCGGACGGCAACTTGGCGGCGCCGGGGGTCGCGCCAGTCGCCGCTTCGCACCTCGGTCCACGTGTCGGCGAGCCGGTCGTCGGCCTCGT
>CAYNNX010000049.1:4847-7759 GCA_964398515.1 uncultured Streptantibioticus sp.
CGGGCCCGAGTTGGCCGTCAGGGCCGACGCAACGCGCCTGAGAGCGGCCGGAGGGTTTTGCCGCGGTGGCGAACCTCCGGCCCGGAGGCGCCGTGGGGCGGTGGTCGCGCACCAGGGTGCGACCACCCCCACCGCCCAGCCTGTCATCGGATCCGGATCGCGCACCATCGTGGCGTAGTTTGGGGGGAGAGCATCCGGCGGATGTCCAGCGCCGGCGGATGAACGGAGCGCGACATGACCGCACCAGCGAGTAAGACAGACACCCGCGAGACCGCGCCTTCCGGTGCACCGGTGCCCATCACGAACTCCCACGGCCCCCGCGCCGCAGTCGAGCGAGTCCTCGCCGGGCACTCGGTGATTCTCCGTACCGACGGCCGGCGAATCGAACTGCCGCCGAAGGACCAGCTCGCCTTCCTGGCAGGCGTCGGCCTCATGGCAGCGTTCGACATCATCGAATGGCCGGTCGCACTCGCCATAGCGGTCGGGCACCAGCTCGCCCACAGCCGCCATGGCGAAGTGCTGCGCGAATTCGGGGAAGCCCTGGAAGAAGCCTGAGAGACACCTCACCCGCCGCTCGGCGCCTCCTGGCCCTCAACGAAGGCCCAGGCCAGAGGGTGCACCTCTTGGCTGGGCCTTCGTCGTTACCGGGGGCACCGGACCGGCGGGGAGCGTCTAAGGTGCTCGGCATGGAGATCTGGGTCAACCCCGCCTGTTCCAAGTGCCGCTCCGCGGTGTCGCTGCTCGACGCCGAAGGGGCCGAGTACACCGTGCGGCGTTATCTGGAGGAGCCGCCGAGCGAGGCGGAGCTGGTGGCGGTGCTGGAGCGGCTCGGGCTGGAGCCGTGGGACATCACGCGCACCCGGGAGGCGGAGGCGGAGGAGCTCGGGTTGAAGGAGTGGCCGCGCGACGCCGAGGCGCGGGAGCGGTGGATCGCCGCGCTCGCCCGGCACCCGAGGCTGATCCAGCGGCCGATCATCACGGCGGACGACGGCAGCGCGGTCGTCGGCCGTACCGAGGAGGCGGTACGGGAGGCGATCGAGCGCGGCCGGTAGCGGGGGCACCGGCGCACGGGGCCCGGCGCGGTGCGGCCCGCGGCCGTCACAGCTTTATCTGGTTGATCGTCGTCGCCAGCGACTCCAGGAAGCGGTTGATCGAGGGGGCCATGCCGGTCGAGGCGAGGAAGAAGCCGAACAGTATGGCCACGATGGCTGGGCCCGTTTTGAGGGAACCGCCGCGGACCATGACGATCAGCACGACTGCCAACAGCACCACCACGGACAGGGAGATGGCCACTCCGGATCACATCCTCGCTCGGTACGCCTCGCCGGACGGGGGGTGCGCCGCCGCCCCTGTTCCCCCGCGTGGTCCCATCGTGCCATCAAGGCGGCGCAGGGGGACCCGGCGGGGGGCGGGCAACCGGCCGCGTGTCGCCGACGGTTGACCCCTTACCCGCCCGAGGGACCGGTCACTCACGGCAGATGACCAGCAGCGCACGGTCGTCGTTGACGTCCTTGGCGACCGCCTCGATCAGCCGCCAGGCGGCGCCGTGGAAGCCGGAGGCCACGAAGCGGTCGGCGGCGCCGATCAACCGGTCGATGCCCTCGGTCAGTTCGCGCCCGACGGTCTCCACCAGGCCGTCGGTGAAGAGCATCAGCACGTCGCCGGAGCGCAACGTCCCCTTGGCGCCGTGGAATTCGGCGTCCTCGTGCACCCCGAGCATCAGTCCGTCGGCCGCCTTCTCCTCCCAGCGCCCGGTCCCGGCGATCAGGTGCATGGCGGGCAGGTGGCCGGCCGACAGCAGCTCGTAGTCGCCGCTCTCCAGGTCCAGCACGAGGTGGACGGAGGTGGCGAAGCCCTCGTCCCAGTTCTGCCGGAGCAGATAGCCGTTGGCGGCGCCGAGGAACTCCTCGGGCGGCAGGGAGCCGAGCAGGCCGCCGAAGGCCCCGGACAGCAGCAGGGCGCGCGAACCGGCGTCCATGCCCTTGCCCGAGACGTCGGTGAGGACGGCCTCCAGAACCCGGCCGCCGGCGGTACGGGTGGCCACCACGAAGTCCCCGGAGAAGGACTGCCCGCCGGCCGGGCGCAGCGCCATCTCGGCGTGCCAGCCCCGCGGCAGCGGGGGCAACTGGCTCTGCACGCGGATGCGTTCACGCAGGTCGAACAGCATCGTGCCGCCGCGTCGCCACGGCACCCCGACCCTGCTGCGGAACTGGGCGATCACCAGCCCGGCGAAGGCCACCGCGCCGACGACGAGCACGGTCCCCGGGGTCACCGCCCGGGCGGCGCCCGTGTGGTGCGGGTCCAGCACGGCGTCCTCGGCGACCAGTGCGGAGGCCGCGGCGGCGTAGAGGATGAGCAGGCTCGCCGGGCGCAGGAGCAGGCCGCCGACGAGTACGGGGAAGACCAGCGCGGTGGGCGGGCACCACGCGGGCACGGCGCTGGTGGCCCAGGCCAGGGCGGGCACCGTGAGCAGGAGCCCGGCCAGGGCGAGCAGGTCGGAGCCGTCGCCGCGGAAGTAGTCCACGGCCGCTCTGCGCAGCACGGTCCGGCCGCGCCGCAGCGATCTGCGCACCTGGGCCGGGATGCCCTCGCCGCGCACCGCCGGACGCGGGGGACGGCCGGGCCCCTGGTCCGGGCGCTGCCCGGCGCCCGTGGGCGGCCGCAGGCGCGGTGACCCCCCAGCCCTCAACGGACGCGCTCCGTGCTCCTGCTCACCATATGGTCTCCGTAAGGCGCGCTGCTCTCCGTAAGGCGCGGTCCCCGCCTGCTCGGCTCTCCTTCCCGGTGACCATATCCACCCGTTCGGCGGTGCGTCGATTCGCGACGCGCCGGGCGCGGGTGCGGCGTGGCCGGACGTTGCCGCCGCCACGCACATCGCCTCGCCCGCGTCGTCCGGCGCCGGCAGGCAGGGG
>CAYNNX010000049.1:7859-17581 GCA_964398515.1 uncultured Streptantibioticus sp.
CGCGCGAGGGCCTCGGGCCCTGTGAGGAGGTGTACGCGCGGCGGGTGCCGGGGCGGCCGGGGATGCTCGACCGGCGGCCGGGCTGGGAGCATCTGCCGCTGCTGCCCGGCGGTCGGCGGCGCGAGGGCGCCGGGGAGTTGAACCGCGTGCCGGCGAGTCCGCGGGGAGGGTGACCGGTTACGCCCGTTACGCAATCCGGGCGGCTTCACGCTGGCGGGGGCGGCCGGATCCGCGAACTGCGGGAGGGAGCGCCGGCGGAGGCGTCGAGGGCGTTCCGCGGTGACGTGGAGCCCTGGCTGCCGCACGGTTTCCGAGCGGGCCCGCTACGGCCGCCGCTGGCAGGTCGGGCACCAGAACAGGTTGCGGCCGCCGAGCTCGGCGCTGCGGACCTCGGTGGCGCACACGTGGCAGGGCAGGGCCGCGCGGCGGTAGACGTAGACCTCGCCGCCGTGGTCGTCGACGCGCGGCGGGCGGCCCATGGCTTCGGGGGTGTGCTCGGGGCGGACGGTGTCGATGCGGTTGTGGCGCACGCCCTCGCGCATGAGCTCGACCAGGTCGGCCCAGATCGCGTCCCATTCGGCCCGGGTCAGGGCACGGCCCTCCCGGTAGGGGTCGATGCCGTGCCGGAAGAGGACCTCGGCGCGGTAGACGTTGCCGACGCCTGCGATCACCTTCTGGTCCATGAGCAGGGCGGCGATCGGGGTCCGGCTGCGCGAGACGCGGCGCCAGGCCGGTTCCGGGTCGGCGCCGGGGCGCCGGTGCGCGTCCGAGGGCCGGCCGTGGACCGGGAAGGGACCGTAGCGCAGCGGATCGGGGCCGAGGCGGTCGTGCAGCGCGCGCTTGTCGTCGTCGGTGATCAGTTCGCAGGCGGTGGGGCCCCGCAGGTCCGCGTAGGCCTGCGGCGTCGCGAGGCGCAGCCGCACGGTCTCGGCGGGGGCGGGCGCGGGGCCGTCACCGAAGCCGAGCTTGCCGAAGAGGCCGAGGTGGATGTGGATCCAGCCGATCGGCCCGAAGCCGAGGAAGAGGTGCTTGCCGTGGGCCTCGGCGTCCTCCAGGACCTGGCCGTTCACGAGGGCGGCGCCGTCGGCGAACTTGCCCTGCGGGCTGGCGGCGCGCACAGGCCGGCCGCCGAACCTCGTCCAGTGGTCGGCGGCCAGTCGGTGGACGGTGTGCCCCTCCGGCATCCGGTTCCTCAGTACTGCTGGGGGTGGTGGGCCGGGATGGCGGGCAGCTTGCCCGTGGTCTCGTACTCGCTGAGCATGTCGATGCGGCGCACGTGGCGCTCGTCGCCGGAGAAGGGGGTGCCGAGGAAGACCTCGACGAAGCGGGTGGCCTCCTCCTGGCTGTGCATACGGGCGCCGACGCTGAGCACGTTGGCGTCGTTGTGCTCGCGGCCGAGGGAGGCGGTCTCCTCGCTCCAGGCGAGCGCGGCGCGTACGCCCTTGACCTTGTTGGCGGCGATCGCCTCACCGTTGCCGGAGCCGCCGATCACGATGCCCAGGGAGCCGGGGTCGCCCGCGGTGCGCTCGGCGGCGCGCAGGCAGAACGGGGGGTAGTCGTCCTGGGCGTCGTAGATGTGCGGACCGCAGTCCACCGGCTCGTGGCCTGCGGCCTCGAGCCACTCGACGAGGTGGTTCTTGAGTTCGTATCCGGCATGGTCCGAGCCGAGGTACACGCGCATGCCCGAAGTGTGACATGCGGGCCGGTCCCTCGCCGCCGCGGGGCCGGTCGATCGGTTCCCGGCTAGGGCAACGATTTGGAAACAGGGGTTCCGTTTCGCCACTTTCCTGGGATTCCATGCCTAGCACTCGTGAACCGAGAGCAAAGGAATGGCGCATGAGCGCGCAAGCTCCGCTTACGGAGGCGGACCACACGGCCGGCGACCCCGGCTCGGTCCCCTCCGAAGCATCCGGCCACGGCCTGCAGGCCGGGCTCAAGAACCGCCATCTGTCCATGATCGCCATCGGCGGGGTGATCGGCGCCGGGCTCTTCGTCGGCTCCGGGGCCGGGATCGCCGCCGCGGGCCCGGGCATCCTGCTGTCCTACGCCCTGGTGGGCGCGCTCGTCGTGCTCGTGATGCGGATGCTGGGCGAGATGGCCGCGGCCAACCCGGTCTCCGGCTCCTTCTCGGCCTACGCGGACCGGGCGCTGGGCCGCTGGGCGGGGTTCACCATCGGGTGGCTGTACTGGTTCTTCTGGGTCGTGGTGCTGGCCGTCGAGGCGATGGCCGGAGCGGGCATCCTCAACAGCTGGGTTCCGCAGGTTCCGGTGTGGGGCTGGGCGCTGATCGTGATGGTGGTGCTCACCGCGACCAACCTGTTCTCCGTCGGCTCCTACGGTGAGTTCGAGTTCTGGTTCGCCGGGATCAAGGTCGCCGCGATCGCGCTCTTCCTGGTGCTGGGCGGGCTCGCCGCCTTCGGGGTGCTGCCCGGCACCCACGTCCACGCGGTCGGCCTGGCCAACCTGACCGGTCACGGCGGCTTCCTGCCCAAGGGGCCGGGCGCGATCCTGACCGGCGTGCTGATGGTCGTCTTCTCCTTCATGGGCAGCGAGATCGTCACCCTGGCCGCGGGCGAGTCCCCGGATCCGCGCAAGGCGGTCACCAAGGCGACCAACAGCGTGATCTGGCGGATCGCGGTCTTCTACCTGGGCTCGATCCTCATCGTGGTCTCCGTGCTGCCGTGGGACTCCCCCGAGGTGAAGAAGAGCCCGTACGTGGCGGTGCTCAACCACATCGGCATCGCGCACGCCGGCGAGTTCATGAACGTCATCGTGCTGACCGCCGTGCTCTCCTGCCTCAACTCCGGCCTGTACACGGCCTCCCGGATGGCGTTCTCGCTGAGCGGGCGCGGTGACGCGCCGCGTGCCTTCGGCCGTACCACCGCGCGCGGTGTGCCGGCGGTGGCGATCCTGGCGTCCGTGGTCTTCGGCTTCGTGGCCGTCTTCTTCGACTACGCGTACCCGACGACCGTCTTCCAGTTCCTGCTCAACTCCTCCGGTGCGGTGGCCCTCTTCGTGTGGCTGGTGATCTGTTTCTCGCAGCTGCGGATGCGCCGGATCATCGAGCGGGAGTCGCCGGAGAAGCTGACCGTGCGGATGTGGGCCTACCCGTATCTGACCTGGGTGACGATCGGCATGATCGTCTTCGTGATCGGCTACATGTTCACCACGCCGGACGGCCGGCAGCAGATGGTCCTGTCGCTGCTCGCGGCGGGGATCGTGCTGGCGGTGGCCATGCTGCGGGGGCGGGTCCGCAAGTCCTGAGCCAGGAACGCGAAGGGGCCCGCACCCGGTGCCGGGTGCGGGCCCCTTCGCCTGGGCGGGCGGGATCAGCCGCGGCGGCCGACCACCTTCCAGGCGGCGGGCAGCAGCCCCATGGCGAGCGCGGCCTTGAGCGCGTCGCCGATCAGGAACGGCGTCATGCCGAGCGAGACCGCGGTGCCGAGCGGCAGGTGCCCGGCGACGGCGAGGTACGGCACGCCCACGGCGTAGATCAGGGCCTCACCGGCCAGCATCGTGCCGGCCATGCGCCACACGCCGCGGTCGCCGCCGCGCCGGGCGAGGGCGCCGACGACGGCGGAGGCGAGCAGCATGCCGAGGATGTAGCCGAAGGTCACCCCGGCGGCGCCGGACTTCCCGCCCGCGAACCACGGCACCCCGGCGGCCCCGGCGACGGCGTACAGGGCGAGCGAGAGCAGGCCGCGGCGGGCGCCGAGGGCGGTGCCGACGAGCAGGGCGGCGAAGGTCTGGCCGGTGACCGGGACCGGGGAGCCGGGGACGGGCACCGCGATCTGTGCGGCCACACCGGTGAGCGCGGCGCCGCCGAGCACCAGCGCGGCGTCGCGCAGCCGGGCGCGGGCGGCGGTGGTGGAGGGCAGCAGGTCGGCGAGGACCGCTCCGGGGCGGACGGGTGCGGCGGCGATGCTCATCAGGTCTCCGCAAGGTGAGGACGGCAGGGTGACACCGTGACGTTAACCCGGCGTGTACACGTCCATCACGGTCAGCCGACGACAAAGGCTTGAGTCCGGCCATGGTCGGTTCCATACAAAGACCTTGTGCGGGGTGGATTCACGCAAGTGGCTGCCGTGACGCTCGTCACTACGTGCTCCGCACCGGGACGATCGTTTTGCTGTGGCCGGGTGTGAGCGGAGAGACTGTGGAGTCCCACCAAAGCCCAGCGAGAGTAACGAGCACATGCACGACGCACCGCCCGCCGCAGGGCGCCAGATCACCGGCGGCGCGGACGATCCGCTCTCGCACAGCCTCAAGCAGCGCCATCTGACGATGCTGGGCCTGGGCGGGGTGATCGGCGCGGGCCTGTTCGTCGGGTCGGGCGCCGGGATCGCGGTGGCGGGCCCGGCGATCGTGCTCTCCTACCTGATCGCGGGCGCCCTGGCGATGCTGATCATGCGGATGCTGGGCGAGCTCTCGGCGGCGATGCCCGCCTCGGGCGCCTTCTCGGTGCACGCGGAGCGGGCGTTCGGCCGCTGGGCGGGGTTCACCGTGGGCTGGCTGTACTGGTTCATGCTCGTCGTGGTGCTGGCGGTGGAGGCGACCGGGGCGGCGACGATCGCCTCCGGGTGGCTGCCCGCGGTGCCGCAGTGGGCGTGGGTGCTGGTGTTCATGACGGTCTTCACCACCGCGAACCTGGCGGCGGTGCGGAACTTCGGCGAGTTCGAGTTCTGGTTCGCCGCGCTGAAGGTCGCCGCGATCTCGCTCTTCCTCGTCCTCGGGCTGCTGGCGGTCTTCGGGGTGCTGCCGCACACGAGCGCGGTGGGGCTGGCCAATCTCACCGGGCGGGGCGGCTTCCTGCCGCGCGGCTGGAGCGGGGTGGTCTCCGGGGTGCTGGCGGTCGTGTTCGCCTTCGGCGGACTGGAGGTGGTCACCATCGCGGCCGCCGAGTCCGACGACCCGGCCCGCGCGGTCGGGCGTGCCGTGCGCAGCGCGGTCTGGCGCATCCTGCTGTTCTACGTCGGCTCGATGGCGGTCGTGGTGACCCTGCTGCCGTGGACCTCGATCCGGCCCGGCGAGAGCCCGTACGTGGCGGTGCTGGACCGCATCGGGGTGCCGGCGGCCGGCCAGATCATGGACGCCGTGGTCTTCGTGGCCCTGCTGTCGGCGCTCAACGCCAATCTGTACGGCGCCTCGCGCATGGTCTTCTCGCTGGCGGAGCGCGGGGAGGCGCCGCGCGGGCTGCTGCGGGTCACCTCGGGCGGGGTTCCGGTGCGGGCGGTGCTGGCGTCGGTGGCCTTCGGTTTCGTCTCGGTCCTGCTCAACCTGGAGTGGCCGCACTCGGTCTTCCTCTACCTGCTGAACTCGGTGGGGGCCGTGCTGCTGGTGGTGTGGGGGCTGGTGGCCGCCTCCCAACTGCGGCTGCGGCGGCGGATCGAGCAGGAGGCGCCGCACACGCTCACCCTGCGTATGTGGGGCTTCCCCTGGCTGAGCTGGGCGGCCCTGGCGGCGATGGCGGCGGTCCTGGCGCTGATGCTGGCCGATCCGGGCGCCCGCCCGCAGGTGCTCTGGTCGGCCGCGGCCACGGGCGCGGTGCTGCTGGCGGCATGGGTGCGCGCCCGGCGCGGCGCCGCCGGGGAGCGCCGGGACTGACAGCGGGGACTGACGGGACTGACGAAATGTCGATCACGTTCCGTTAACGAACCGTCCGCATAGCGAACTCTTCGTTGCCGGTACCGGTACGGCACCCCACACTGATGCGGCGCCCGGGGCGACCCGCCCGGGGCAGCCCGTACCGATCTCACCCCATGGACGGTCGAGAGCATGAATCGGACCACCCCGCCGACACTCCCCCCGGCCACCGCCGCCGACGACACCGCCGAGCACGGCCTGCGCCACGGCCTCAAGCAGCGCCACCTGTCGATGATCGCCCTCGGCGGCGTCATCGGAGCGGGGCTCTTCGTCGGGTCGGGCGCCGGGATCGCCGCCGCCGGCCCGTCGATCGTGCTCGCCTACGCGCTCTCCGGGCTGCTGGTGATGCTGGTCATGCGGATGCTGGGCGAGATGTCCGCCGCCAATCCGGCCTCCGGATCCTTCTCCGTGCACGCCGAGCGCGCGGTGGGCCCGTGGGCCGGGTTCACCGTCGGGTGGATGTTCTGGATGCTGCTGTGCGTGGGCGTGGCGGCCGAGGCGATCGGTGCCGCCGGGATCATGGCCAACTGGTTCCCGGGGACGCCGTCGTGGCTGTGGGTGGCGGTCTTCATGGCGGTCTTCTGCGGGACCAACCTGGCCGCCGTCGGCAACTTCGGCGAGTTCGAGTTCTGGTTCGCCGCGCTGAAGATCGGCGCGATCTCGCTCTTCCTGGTCCTCGGCGTGCTGGCGATCGCCGGTGTCCTGCCGGGCACGCACGCGGTGGGCACGGCCAACCTCACCGGCGCCGGCGGTTTCCTGCCCAAGGGCGGCAGCGGCCTGGTCGTGGGCCTGCTGGCCTCCGTGTTCGCCTACGGCGGCCTGGAGACGGTGACGATCGCGGCGGCGGAGTCCGAGCACCCGGTCAAGAGCGTGGGCAACGCGGTGCGCACCGCGATGTGGCGGATCGCGGTGTTCTACGTCGGCTCGATGCTGGTGATCGTCACGCTGATCCCGTGGAACGACGCCTCGCTGGTCAAGCACGGCCCCTACGTCGCGGTGCTGGACCACATCGGCGTCCCGGCGGCCGGCCGGCTGATGAACGTCGTCATCCTGGTCGCCCTGCTGTCGGCCATGAACGCCAACATCTACGGTTCCTCGCGCATGGCGTACTCCCTGGTCGCCCGGGGGCAGGGGCCGCGGTTCCTCCGCCGCGTCGACGGCGGCGTGCCGCGTGTGGCGGTGCTCGTCTCGTCCGCGTTCGGGTTCTTCGCCGTGCTGCTGAGCTACTGGTGGCCCACGACGGTCTTCAGCTGGCTGCTGAACATGGTGGGCGCCGCGGTGCTGGTGGTCTGGGCGTTCATCGCGGTGGCCCAGCTGCGGATGCGGCGCGCGCTGGAGAGCGAGGCGCCGGAGCGGCTGGTCGTACGGATGTGGGCGTACCCGGTCCTGACGTGGGTGGCGCTGGCGGGGATCGCGGCGATCCTGGCGCTGATGGCGTGGAAGCCGGACACGCGCGTGCAGTTGTACTTCACCGGCGGCGCGGCGGTCGTCCTGGCCGGGGTGGGGCTGCTGCGGCAGCGCACGGCGCGCCGCGGCTGACCGCCGGGGACGCTTCGGCGCGGGCGCCGCAACGGGCTCTGGGTGGCGCGGCGCCCGGCTGGCAGGATGGTAGAGGCTGTTGACGGAAGGCCCCCACGCGGTGGTGTCGCGCGGGGGCCTTCCCGGTCGGTGGCGGCGCGCCCGCCCCGGCGCCGTGCTCAGTCGAAGACGGGGCCGGTAGTGCGGGTCCGCTTGATCTCGAAGAAGCCCGGGGTGGAGGCGACCAGCAGTGTCCCGTCCCACAGCCGGGCCGCGGCCTCCCCCTTGGGGGCGGGGGTGACCACCGGGCCGAAGAAGGCGACCCTTTCGCCGTCGGGGCCGGGCACGGCGATCACCGGGGTGCCCACGTCCTCGCCGACCAGGCCGATGCCCTCCTGGTGGGAGATGCGCAGCTCGGCGTCGTAGGCCTCGCTGTCGGCGGCGTCGGCGAGGTCGGCCGGCAGGCCCGCCTCCTCCAGCGCGTCGACGAGGGTCTCGCGGGTGCGGGGCAGCCCGCGGTTGTGCAGGCGGGTGCCGAGTGCGGTGTAGAGGGGGCCGAGCACCTCGTTGCCGTGCTTCTGCTCGGCGGCGATGCACACCCGCACCGGACCCCAGGCCTTGCGCACCAAATCCCCGTACTCCTCGGGGAGTTCGTCCAGGCGCGGCTCGTTGAGCACGGCCAGGCTCATCACGTGCCAGCGCACACGGACCGGCCGGACCTTCTCGACCTCCAGCATCCACCGGGACGTCAGCCACGCCCAGGGACAGACCGGGTCGAACCAGAAATCAGCCGTGGTCGTGTCGGTGTTCGTCACCAGTGCTCTCCCATTCGTGGGCCCTCACGTCGATCGGTGTCGCCGTCTGCAACACGGCGGGTACGCACCCCATTCCCGCATACCGCTAGTCAGTGCGACGTGCGATGATGCGAGCGCTTCACCCGGTTCGGCGATCAGCGGCGATCGCCGTGCGGGCAGACGAGACGAAGGAGTCAGCGTGCCCGGAGAGAACCTCACCCGCGACGAGGCCCGGGAGCGGGCCGGGCTGATCTCCGTGGACGCGTACGAGGTCGCCCTCGACCTGCGGTCGGCGGTGCGGCCGGAGCAGCACACGTTCCACTCGGTGACGACGATCCGCTTCCGGTGCGCGCAGCCGGGTGCGGCCTCCTTCGTCGATCTGATCGCGCCGTCGGTCGACTCGATCGTGCTCAACGGGCGGGAGCTGACGCCCTCCGCCCACTTCGACGGCAGCCGGATCGCCCTGCCGGAGCTCGACGCGGTCAACGAGCTGAGGGTCGACGCCCACTGCGCCTACAGCCGCACCGGGGAGGGGCTGCACCGGTTCGCCGACCCCGAGGACGGTGAGACGTATCTGTACACGCAGTACGAACCGGCCGACGCCCGGCGGGTGTTCGCCTGCTTCGAGCAGCCCGACCTCAAGGCGCCCTTCACCTTCGGCGTGACCGCCCCGGCCCACTGGACGGTGCTCAGCAACGGCGAGCGCGAGTCGTACGACGCCGAGACGGCCACCTGGCGCTTCGCGACCACGAAGCCGATCTCCACCTACATCACCGCGGTGGTGGCCGGCCCGTACCACGTCGAGCGCGACCTGTACGAGCGCACGTTGCCGGACGGCCGGGCCCTGCAGATCCCGCTGGGCGCGCTGTGCCGCAGGTCGCTCGCCAAGCACTTCGACGCCGAGGACATCTTCACCGTCACCAAGCAGGGCCTGGACTTCTTCCACGACCACTTCGACTACCCGTACCCGTTCGGCAAGTACGACCAGGCGTTCGTGCCCGAGTACAACATCGGCGCCATGGAGAACCCCGGACTGGTCACCTTCCGGGAGGAGTTCGTCTTCCGCGGCAAGGTGACCCGGGCCTCCTACGAGGGCCGGGCCAACGTGGTGCTGCACGAGATGGCCCACATGTGGTTCGGCGACCTGGTCACCATGGAGTGGTGGGACGACCTGTGGCTCAAGGAGTCGTTCGCCGACTTCATGGGCGCCTTCTCCCTCGTGGAGGCGACGCGCTTCGCCGAGGGCTGGATCACCTTCGCGAACCGCCGCAAGGCGTGGGCGTACCGCGCCGACCAGCTGCCCTCCACGCACCCGATCACCGCCGACATCCACGACCTGCAGGACGCCAAGCTCAACTTCGACGGCATCACCTACGCCAAGGGCGCCAGCGTGCTCAAGCAGCTCGTCGCCTACGTGGGCCGGGACGCCTTCCTGGAGGGCGCCCGCCGCTACTTCGCCCGGCACGCCTACGGCAACACCAGGCTCGACGACCTGCTGGCGGTGCTGGCCGAGACCTCCGGGCGCGACATGGGCGAGTGGTCCCGGGCCTGGCTGCAGACCTCGGGCGTCAACTCGCTGACGCCCGAGGTGATCTACGACGAGCAGGGGCTCATCGGTGAGCTCGCGATCGTCCAGGAGGGCGGCCCGCTGCGACCGCACCGGGTGGCCGTCGGCCTCTACCGGCGCGCCGAGGAGGGCGCCCTCAAGCGGTACGCGCGGGCGGAGGCGGACGTCTCCGGCAACCGCACCGTCATCTCCGAACTCAC
>CAYNNX010000049.1:17591-26629 GCA_964398515.1 uncultured Streptantibioticus sp.
TTGACGTCGACCTGGAAGGGGCCGCGCCCCCGGGCCTGGACGCGGTATGACCGCCTTTTTGCAAAAGAGACCCCAGACGCGGGAGGCGCGATGAGCGCGCACGAGGAGGAAGACGGCGCCCTGTACAAGGTGCTCGTCAACGACGAGGACCTGACGTACTGCAAGATCCGCTTCGACATGGAGTCGCTCGCCACCGTCCGCCGGCACCTGGGCGATCTGGCCGACCCGATGGCGCGCGCGCTGACCTGGTCGGCGGTGTGGAACATGACCCGCGACGCGCTGCTGCCCGCCCGCGACTACCTGCGCCTGGTACTGGACTTCGCCGGGCGCGAGACGGACATCGGCGTGCTGCAGATGCTGCACGCCTGGGCGCGCACGGCCCTGGTCGACTACGTGGCGCCCGCCTGGCGCGAGGAGGCGGGGCGGCTGCTCGCCGAGGGGGCGCTGCGGGAGCTGCGCCGCGCCGAGCCGGGCAGCGGCCACCAGCTGGCCTGGGCCAACTTCTTCGCCACGGTGGCCTCCTCCGAGGAGGACCTGCGGCTGCTGCGCGAGCTGCTCGACGGCGATGTGACGATCGACGGGCTCGAAGTGGACCAGGAGCTGCGCTGGACGTTCCTGCTCCCGCTGGCCGCGCACGGCGCCGCCGACGAGGAGGCGATCGCGGCGGAGCTGGCCCGCGACGACACCGCCTCGGGCCGCCGCCACGAGGTCCGCTGCCTGGCCGCGCGTCCGTCGGCGGAGGTCAAGGCCGCCGCGTGGAGCGAGGTCGTGGAGTCCGACACCCTGTCCAACGCCCTGGTCGAGGCGACGATCTCCGGTTTCGACCGGCCCAACCAGCGCGAGCTGCTGGCGCCCTACGCCCCGCGCTACTTCGAGGCGATCGAACGGGTCTGGGCCGAGCGTTCCATCGAGATCGGCATGGCGATCGTGCGCGGCCTCTTCCCGCACCTGCAGGACTCCCCGGAGACCCTGCAGGCCGCCGAGGCGTGGCTCGCCTCCCACCAGGACGCCCCTGCCGCGCTGCGCAGGCTGGTCCTGGAGGCCCACGACGATCTGGCCCGCGCGTTGCGGGCGCAGGAGTTCGACGCGCCGGCGGGCGAGGCGGCGGCCTGACGGGGACGGCTGCACGGGACCCGGCCGGGGACGGCCCGCAGGGCGTGCCGCCGGGCGTGGCGACGTATTGTCGGCCATCGAACGCGCGTACTTTAGCCCTGTACTGTCCCGGTTTGTCGACGAGCCTGTAACAGCCGGTTATGAGCCGGTCACCGGGCGGGAATCGGGTCGGCATGAGTCACGACATCACCCCCCGTCACGAAGTCACCCCCGTCACCCCCCGCCCCCTGGTGCACCTGGAGCGCACGCAGCGGCGGGTGATGACCGCCCGCGAGCTGCGGGCGCACGGTGTGCCCGCCCACGCGCTCGCCGAACGGACGCGGCCCGGCGGCCCCTGGCAGAAGCTGCTCCCCGAGGTCTTCCTGCTGCACCCCGGTCCCGCCACCGGCGAGGAACGGCTGCAGGCGGCGCTGCTGTACGCCGGGCGCCCGCCGCGCGGCCAGGACAGCGGCGCGGACGCGGTCATCACCGGGATCGCCGCGCTGGCGCTGCACGGCTTCGAGGCCGTGCCGGCGGTCGACCTGCTCGGCCGGATCGACGTACTCGTGCCGCGCAGGCGGCGGCTGCGGGACGTCGGCCAGGTGCGGATCCGGCGCTCCGCCACCGTGCCGCGGCCGGTCTGCCGCTCCGGGCTGCCGTGCGCTCCGGTGCCGCGGGCGCTGGCCGACGCCGTCGCGGAGCTGGACGACGTGCGGGCCGTGCGGGCGCTGCTGATCGAGTCGGTACGCGCGGGCCACTGCGAAGCCGCCTCGGTGGTACGGGAGTTGAACGCGGCCCAGCTGCTCGGCCGCCCGCACATGATGGCGGCGATGCACGCGCTGCACGCGGAGGGGCGGGCCATCGCCGAGCTGCGGCTGTACGAACTGGTCCGCCGGTTCGGGCTGCCGGACCCGGTGTGGAACGTCGACCTGCGCCTGCCCTCGGGCCGGCCCCTGGGGGCGGTGGACGCCTACTGGCCGGAGCACGCGGTGGCGCTGGAGCTGGACGGGCGCGCTCCCCGGCAGGACGAGCCGGCGCGGCGGGCCGAGGACGCCCGCCGGCGTGAGCAGCTGGACCGCCTCGGGGTGGTGGTGGTCCGGATCACCCCCAGGAAGCTGCGCGAGTCGCCGGCTCAGCAGGCGGCCGTGGTGCGGACCGCGCTGATGGCCTCAGGGGACCGGGAGCCCGCCCATGTGGTGGTGCTTCCGCGCTGACGGCTGCCACCACCGGTCCGCGTGGCAGGATGGCGTCAGATATCAAGCCGAATGTCACATCCCGCGAAGGAGCTCACGTGCCGGGCACGAACCTCACCCGCGAAGAGGCGCAGCAGCGGGCTCGTCTGCTGACCGTCGACTCCTACGAGATCGACCTGGACATCAGCGGGGCGCCACAGGGAGGCACGTTCCGGTCGCGGACCGTCGTGCGCTTCGACTGCGCCGAGGAGGGCGCCGAGTCCTTCATCGATCTGGTGGCCCCCGAGGTCCGGCAGGTCGTCCTCAACGGAACCGAGCTGGATCCGGCCGAGGTCTTCGCCGACTCCCGGATCGCGCTGCGCTCGCTCGCCGCGGGCCGCAACGAACTGACGGTCGTGGCGGACTGCGCGTACACCAACACCGGTGAGGGTCTGCACCGGTTCGTCGACCCGGTCGACCAGCAGACCTATCTGTACACCCAGTTCGAGGTGCCGGACGCCCGGCGGGTCTTCGCCAGCTTCGAACAGCCGGATATGAAGGCCACCTTCGCCTTCTCGGTCACCGCCCCCAAGGGGTGGACGGTGATCTCCAACTCACCGGTGCTGGCCACCGCCACCGAGGACGACGGCAACACCGTCCAGCACGTCTTCGAGCCGACCCCGCGCATCTCCGGTTACGTCACCGCGCTGATCGCCGGCCCGTACCACAGCGTGCACAGCACCTGGGAGGGCGACGGCCGCAGCGTGCCGCTGGGCATCTACTGCCGTCCGTCGCTGGCCGAACACCTCGACTCGGACGCGATCTTCGAGGTGACGCGGCAGGGCTTCGACTGGTTCCAGGAGAAGTTCGACCACGACTACCCGTTCGCCAAGTACGACCAGCTCTTCGTGCCGGAGTTCAACGCCGGCGCGATGGAGAACGCGGGCGCGGTGACCATCCGCGACCAGTACGTCTTCCGTTCCAAGGTGACGGACGCGGCCTACGAGCGGCGGGCGGAGACGATCCTGCACGAGCTGGCCCACATGTGGTTCGGCGACCTGGTCACCATGGAGTGGTGGAACGACCTGTGGCTCAACGAGTCGTTCGCCACCTACACCTCGGTCGCCTGCCAGGCGGACGCACCGGGCTCGAAGTGGCCGAACGCGTGGACCACCTTCGCCAACTCGGAGAAGACCTGGGCGTACCGGCAGGACCAGCTGCCGTCCACGCACCCGATCATGGCGGACATCCGCGACCTGGACGACGTGCTCGTCAACTTCGACGGGATCACCTACGCCAAGGGCGCCTCGGTGCTCAAGCAGCTGGTCGCCTACGTCGGCGAGGAGGCGTTCTTCAAGGGCGTCCAGGCCTACTTCAAGCGGCACGCCTGGGGCAACACCCGGCTCGGCGACCTGCTCGGCGCGCTGGAGGAGACCTCGGGGCGCGATCTGAAGGCCTGGTCGAAGGCGTGGCTGGAGACCGCGGGGATCAACGTGCTGCGGCCGCGGATCGAGGTGGACGCGGACGGCCGCATCACCGCGTTCCACGTCGAGCAGGAGGCCCCGGCGCTGCCCGAGGGCGCCAAGGGCGAGCCGGTGCTGCGGCCGCACCGCATCGCGATCGGCACGTACGACCTGCGGGACGGGAAGCTGGTGCGCACCGACCGCGTCGAGCTGGACGTCGACGGTGCGCTGACCGAGGTGCCGCAGCTGGTCGGGCGGCCGCGCCCGGCGGTGGTCCTGCTCAACGACGACGACCTGTCCTACGCCAAGGTGCGCCTCGACCCCGACTCGCTGGCCGTGGTCACCCGGCACATCGGCGACTTCGCCGAGTCGCTGCCGCGCGCGCTGAGCTGGGCGTCGGCGTGGGACATGACGCGGGACGGGGAGCTGGCGACCCGCGAGTACCTGGAGCTGGTGCTGCAGGGCATCGGCAAGGAGTCGGACATCGGCGTCGTCCAGTCGCTGCACCGGCAGGCGAAGCTCGCCCTGGACCTGTACGCCGACCCCGCCTGGCGCGAGAGCGGGCTCGCCCGCTGGACCGAGGCCACCTTGGAACACCTGCTGGCGGCCGAGCCCGGCAGCGACCACCAGCTCGCCTGGGCCCGCGCCTTCGCCGCGACCGCCCGCACGGACGAGCAGCTGGCCCTGTTGCAGGGGCTGCTCGACGGTACGCGGACGATCGAGGGGATCGTCGTCGACGACGAGCTGCGGTGGGCGCTGCTGGAGCGGCTGGCCGCGACCGGCCGCGCCGGGGACGCTGCGATCGACGCCGAGCTCGCGCGCGACGCGACGTCGGCGGGCGAGCGGCACGCGGCCACCGCACGGGCGGCCCGGCCGACCGAGGAGGCCAAGGCGGAGGCGTGGGCCTCGGTGGTGGAGTCGGACAAGCTGCCCAACGCCGTCCAGGAGGCGGTCATCGGCGGTTTCGTCCAAACCGACCAGCGGGAGCTGCTCGCGCCGTACTCCGCCAAGTACTTCGACGTGGTCAAGCGGGTATGGGAGGGCCGGAGCCACGAGATGGCCCAGCAGGTGGCGATCGGGCTCTACCCGACGCTCCAGGTCTCCCCGCAGACGCTGGAGGCGACCGACGAGTGGCTGGCCACCGCGGAGCCCAACGCGGCGCTGCGGCGTCTGGTGACGGAGGCCCGCTCGGGCGTGGAGCGCGCGCTGCGGGCCCAGGAGGCGGACCGCGCGGCGGCGGCCAGGGGCTGACGCCCGGGACCGGACCATCCGCCCACCGCGCCGTCGCGCGCGGTGGGCGGAGCGCCTGCTGGGGCGGAGCGCCCGGGCCCCGATCGTCCGCCCCGGGGGCGCGGGGACGTTGCGCGCGCCCGGGAGTCGAGACCGCGCGGATCAGGCCTGGGGCTGACGTCGGCCTCGGGTGCGGAGCGCCCTGGCCGGATTCGTCCGACCCGGGGCGCGGGTCAGGACTGGGGGTTCCTGCGGGACCTGTCCAGCACCATCACCAGGCCGGCGATCACCGCGAAGAGGACCACCGGGGCGGCGACGTACAGGCCGAGCGTCTCACCGAGGCTCAGCCCCGGGCCCGGGTCCAGGCCGGTCGTGGCAAGGGCGGGGGACGAGAGCAGCAGCATCGTCAGCGTCGTACCGGCGGCGAGCGAGCCGGCGCGCAGGGCGTTCTTGTTGACCACGGTCCCAACGTAGCGAAGGGAGCGGCACCCCGCGCGTCCGGGGTGTCCTAGTTTGCCGGTGAGACGGCCCCCTCTCCCGCGGCCCCCTCGCCCCCGCGGGGGATTCCCCGCCGCACCACGTCGACCAGGGCGTGCAGCCGCGGCGAGGCGGCCAGCCCCTCCAGGGTGACCGGGCGGCCGGCCGGGTCGGCGAGGGGCAGGCGCCAGTTCGGGTACTGGTCCCAGGTGCCGGGGACGTTCTGCGGGCGGCGGTCGCCGATCGTGTCGGGGAGCCACACGCCGACCATGCGGGCCGGGGTGCGCAGCAGGAAGCGGTGGACGGCCCTGATCGCCCCCTCCTCGTCCCGGGCGCCCTCGGGGAGCAGCCCCAGACGGCCGAGCAGAGCGAGCCACTCGGCCACCTCCACCGCGTCCTCGGCCTCCTCCTGCGCCAGCGGCCGGGTGAGCAGGCCGAGCCGGTGGCGCAGCGCGACGTGCTCGCCGGTGAGGCGGGCGGCCGTGCTGGGCAGGTCGTGCGTGGTGACCGTGGCCAGGCAGCCGGCCCGCCAGCGCTCCGGCTGCAGCGGGCGGGCGCCCGGGCGCCCCGCCGCCTCGCCGTCGTAGTCGCGCTCGAACCACAGCACCGATGTGCCGAGGATCCCGCGCTCGGCGAGCCGCTCGCGCATGCCCGGCTCGACGGTGCCGAGGTCCTCCCCGATCACCACGGCTCCGGCGCGGTGGGCCTCCAGGGCGAGGACGCCGAGCATGGCGTCGGCGTCGTAGCGCACGTAGGCGCCCTCGGTGGGCGGGCGGCCGTGGGGTACCCACCACAGCCGGGAGAGCCCCATGACGTGGTCGATGCGCAGGCCCCCGGCGTGGCGCAGCACACCGCGCAGCAGATCGCGGTAGGGGGCGTAGCCGGTGGCGGCGAGGGCGTCGGGGCGCCACGGCGGCAGCCCCCAGTCCTGGCCGCGGGCGTTGAAGGCGTCGGGGGGCGCGCCGACGGACATGCCGGGGGCGAGGGCGTCGCTGAGCGCCCAGGCGTCCGCTCCGGAGGGGTGCACGCCGACGGCGAGGTCGTGCACGATGCCGATCGGCATCCCCGCGTCGGCCGCCGACCGCTGGGCCGCCCCCAGTTGACTGTCCGTCAGCCAGGCGAGCCAGCAGTGGAAGTCCACCCGGTCCAGGCACTCGCTGCGGGCGCGGGCGGTCAGCGCGGACCGCGGGTCGCGCAGCCCGCCGGGCCAGGACCGCCAGTCGCGGCCGTGGAGTTCGGCGAGCGCGCACCAGGTGGCGTGGTCGTCGAGGGCCTGGCCCTGCGATGACAGGAAGTCGCAGTACGCCGCGCGGCGGCCGGGGCTGAGCGGCACCGCGCGCACGAGTTCCAGGGCCTCGCGCTTGATCCGCCACACGGCGTCGCGGTCGATCAGCGCGCCCTGTTCCAGCACCGCCGACCGCAGGGCCGCGGCCCGGGCCAGCAGCCCGTCGGCGCGTCGCCGTTCGGCGGGGCCGAGGTAGGCGTACTCGGGGACGTCCTCGACGCGCAGGTAGACGGGGTCGGGGAACCGGCGGGAGGAGGGCCGGTAGGGCGAGGGGTCGGTGGGCTCGCCGGGAACCGCGGAGTGCAGCGGGTTGACGGTCACGAACCCGGCGCCCAGGGCCCGCCCGGACCACGCCGCGAGATCCGCCAGGTCCCCCAGGTCGCCCATGCCCCAGGAGCGCCCCGACAGCAGCGAGTAGAGCTGCACCAGGAATCCGTAGGTGCGCCCCGGCGGCCCGGCGATGCGGTGCGGCACGACGATCAGGGCGGCGCAGGCGTCGCGCCCGTCGGGGCAGCGGCCCCGCAGGACGTGGTAGCCGAGCGGCAGCTCGCCCGGGGCCGCCGGATCGCGTGTGCCGCCGTCCTCCAGCTCGACGGTGAGGACGGTCCCCGGGGGCGGCTCCAGCCGCAGCGGCTCCCCTTCCCGCAGCACGACGCAGGGGGGCAGCAGCCGCTCCCGCTGCCGCTGCCGGTGGCGGTCGAGCGCGTCGCGTGCGGCCCGAGGGGAGGAGGCGTCCACGCCGAGGGCGGCGAGCACGGCGACCGCGGTCTCGTCCGCCACCCGTACGGTCCGCCCGGGCGCGGCCTCATAGGCGATCTGCACCCCGTGCGCCTCGGCCAGCCGTTCCAGCACGTCCCCGCCCACCCGGCCCACCCGCCCGGCGTCTGCGGCGGCGGGCGGCGGTGCCGGGGCGTCGTCGGGTGCGGCCGTCGCCCCTGCGCCGGCACCTTCGCCCATCAGATCTCCGCCGGCCCCGGGACCGCGGTGGGCTCGCTGGTGAGGGCGGGTTCAGCGGTGAGCGGCGGCTCACTGGTGAGCGGAACGTCCTCGGCCATCGCGGGTTCCGACGTCAGGGGTTTGTCGAGGCAGCCGCAGTCGCGCCCGCATTCGGTGAGCGCGGACGGCAGGAGATCGGCGGGCAGGGTCACGGGTTCTTCCTCCGGGGTTCGGGGCAGGTCGGACAGGTCAGCCCTACCCACTGCCCGGAAGGCCATCCGCCCTCGCAGGCAACGTGAGCCGAATTACACCGATTCCTCCGTCTATACCCTCCCCGTTTGCCGTACCTGTCCGGTGATACCGGATCTCACCCACGGGTCACTCGAACCCCGGCGGCATGCCCCGGCCGATCCACGGCGCGGCGGATTCGAGCTGTGCGGCGAGCGCGAGCAGGGGGCCCTCGCAGCCGTGCGGGCCGCCGAGCATCATGCCGACCGGCAGCCCGCCGTCCGTCCAGCCGACCGGTACGGAGACCGCGGGCAGCCCGGCGATGTTCCAGGGCGCGGTGAACGGGGTGAACGCCAGCTGCGCCGCGAAGTCCGCCGAGGGGTCCTCGTCGTCGCGCAACGAGCCGACCGGCGCCGGGAGTCGGGCCAGCGTCGGGGTGAGCACGGCGTCGTAGGCGGCGACGGTCTCGGTGAACCTGCGGCCCACCGCCTGCATCGCCAGCAGCGCCCGGGCGAAGGCCGGCCCGCTCACGCTCTCGCCCTGCTCGCGCAGCCACCGTGTCAGCGGGGTGAGCCGGGCCTCGCACTGCGGCGGTACGGGGGTGAGCGCCGCCAGGACCGACCAGACCGGGTTGAAGGCGTCCCGGTCCCCGGGGGCGAGCGGCTGATCGGCGTCGACCACCTCGTGGCCGAGCCCGGCGAGGAGGGCGGAGGTCTTCTCGTAGACCGCCATCACCCGCGGGTCGACGACCGCCCCGGGCACGTCGGGGCGGGCCCAGCGGGCGATGCGCAGTCGCCGCGGCGCGCGCTCGTACGCGTCGCACCAGTCGAGGAAGGAGCGTTCGCCGGGCGGCAGCGGGAAGGGGTCGCCGGCCACGGGGGCTGCCATGGCGTCGAGAAGGGCGGCGGCGTCCCGGACCGTGCGGGCCAGCGGGCCGGAGACGGCGAGGCCCGAGACGTCGCCCAGCGGCGCCGGGGTGACCCGGCCGCGGGTGGGCTTGACGCCGACGAGGCCGCAGCAGCTCGCCGGGATGCGGATCGAGCCGCCGCCGTCGGAGCCGTGCGCGGCGGACGCGAGCCCCGCGGCGACGGCGGCGGCCGCACCGCCGCTGGACCCTCCCGCGCCACGCGTGAGGTCGTGGGGCGTGCGCGCGGG
>CAYNNX010000050.1:0-26547 GCA_964398515.1 uncultured Streptantibioticus sp.
GGGATGCCGCAGTCCATGCAGCGGCCCGCCTGCGCGCCCACGATCGGCAGCAGGCTCTGCCCGTCGTAGACCTCGTTCCAGTCCTGCACCCGCTCCCGCACGGGACGCAGGGCGCACGTGTGGCGCGGGGTGGTGAGGAAGCCCCACTGGTCGGCCATGGCGGCCTCCGGAACACGGGCGGCGTCGCGTTTTCACACGCTTTCCCACACCGTACGTCGGCCCTGCCCGTCGCGGACAGGCGGGGCGCCCCGCGGGCCGGCGGGCGGGCGCGGAACTAGGCTGGGGTGCGGGCCAACCGTGTGCGAGGAGCCGAGATGTCGCCCAGCACCCAGCGGCCGCGCAGCGGCCACCGTACGGTGCCGCACACCGCGGACACCCGGATCGAGGCGTGGGCGCCGAGCCGGGAGCAGTGTGTCGCGGAGGCCGTCTCCGGCCTCGTCGGGAGCTTCGCGGACAGCTCGGCGGCGCCGCCCGACCGGTCCGTGACCTTCGACGTCCCGCCGGGCCCGGACGAGGACATGCTGGTCACGGTGCTCGACGAGGTGATCTACCGGCTCGAGGTCCGGGGCGAGGTGCCGGTCGACACCGTGGTGACGCCGGCACCCGGTGGCGGCATGCAGGTGCGTTTCGCCATGGCGCCCGCGCATTCGGTGCCCGCCGTGGGCGCCCAGCCGAAGGCCGTCTCACTGCACGCGCTGCGCTTCGGCCGCGGCGACGAGGGATGGTCGTGCGCCGTCACCGTCGACGTGTGAACCGGCGCCCGGCGGGTAGCCGACGGTCGTCATGGCCGTCATGGACGTCACCGAAGCAGGCCCCTACGAGTTCCGGCTGGAGCGCAGCGGGACGATGCGGGTGCCCGGGGTGGTCTTCGCCTCGCGGGCACTGCTGAGCGACGCCGGGAAGTCCCTGGAGCAGGTCCGCAACGTGGCCACACTGCCCGGCATCGTCGCGGCCTCGTACGCCATGCCGGACGTCCACTGGGGGTACGGCTTCCCGATCGGCGGTGTGGCGGCCACCGACCCGGCCGACGGCGGTGTGGTCTCCCCGGGCGGTGTCGGCTTCGACATCTCCTGCGGGGTGCGGCTGCTCGCCGCCGACATCGAGGCCCGGGAGCTGGCGCCCGCCCTCGGCAGCCTGATGGACGGCCTCGATCCGGTGATCCCGCGGGGCATGACGCGCGGCGCAGTGTGGCGGATGCGTGACGGGAACCAGTTGCGCAAGGTCCTTCTCGGCGGCTCCCGCTACGCCGTGGAGGAGGGCCACGGCGTACCGCGCGACCTGGCCCGCTGCGAGGACGGCGGCGCGGTGGACGGAGCCGACACGGGCGAGGTGAGCGAGCGGGCGCTCGAACGCGGACTCCTGCAGGTCGGAAGCCTGGGCTCCGGCAACCACTTCCTGGAGCTCCAGCAGGTGGCCAAGGTCTACGACACGGCCGCCGCCACCGCCTTCGGGCTCCACGCCGGCCAGGTGTGCGTGATGATCCACTGCGGCTCGCGCGGCCTGGGCCACCAGATCTGCAGCGACCACGTGCGCAAGATGGAACGGACCATGCCGCGCTACGGCATCGACGTACCCGACCGGCAGCTCGCCTGCGCCCCCGTCGGATCGCCGGAGGGCCGCGCCTACCTGGGGGCGATGGCCGCCGCCGCCAACTACGGCCGGGCCAACCGGCAACTCCTCTCCGAGGCCGCCCGCCGCGTCTTCCACTCCGTCGTACGGGCCCGGCTCGACCTGGTCTACGACGTGTCGCACAACCTCGCCAAGCTGGAGGAGCACGACGTCGACGGTGCGCGACGGCTGCTGTGCGTCCACCGCAAGGGCGCCACCAGGGCGCTGCCGCCCGGCCACGACGACCTGCCCGCGGACCTGGCCGCCGCCGGACAGCCGGTGCTGATCCCCGGCACCATGGGCACCGCCTCCTACGTGCTCACCGGGATCCCCGGCGGACGCGCGTTCCACTCCACCTGCCACGGCGCCGGCCGGGTGCAGAGCAGGCACCAGGCGGCCCGCGGGGTCAGCGGCCGTGAGCTGCGCGACCGCCTCGAAGCGCGGGGCATCGCCGTGCGCCCCTCCTCCTGGCGCGGTCTGGCCGAGGAGCACCCGGACGCCTACAAGGACGTCACCGCCGTGGTGAAGGCGAGCGAGGGCGCGGGGCTGTGCCGGATGGTGGCACGCCTGACACCGCTGGGCGTCGTCAAGGGGTAGCACCTCGGGGTGTGTTTTCAGGGGCGGCTCGGGGTCCGGCCCGGGGTGCCGTGGCGCCGGCCGCTGATACACCTGGGACCACTTGGTTTCGGGGGGAGTTCGCACCATGAACGGTATGACCGGCATCGCCGTGGGTGTCGTGGTCCCGGCTCTGGTGATCCGGCGTCAGCTGCGGGTCAGGCCGGTGCGGGAGGCCACGTCGCTCGTGCTCACCGGCGTGCTCGGCGTGCTCGGGGTCGTCTGGGTGGCGTTCGGCGTGGCGTCGGTGACCGGCCACCACACGCTGCCTGCGGCCACCTGGGCCGTGATGGCGGCGATCTTCGCCGTGGCCACGGGCTTCGGCGTGCTGCGGGCGATGACCGTGCGCGTCTGGCGCGGCTCGGCGGGTGAGGCGCTGCGCAAGGGAACCGCGGCCACCGTCGGGTTGTGGCTGCTGTCGGTCGCGGTGCACTTCGCGCTGGACGCGTGGCTGGACGGCACGGTCGCGGCGGGGGCGCTCGGCGCCACCACGCTGTTGCCGTACCTGGCGGTGACGCTGGGGGTGCAGGAGCTGGTGGTGCGCCGGCGCGTGGTGTGATGACCTGGGGGCATGGCGACACGGCTGCTGCGAGTGCTCGACGCGTTCTTCGGCCACCCCCGGGGAGCGGCCGGACGGCTGGGCGGCGCCCTGATGGCCCGCGGGAACGCCGAACAGGAGCGCTGGGCGGTGGACCACGCCGGCCTGCACCCCGGCGAACACGTCCTCGTCGTCGGACCGGGCCCGGGCGTGGGGCTCGCCCAGGCCGCCGACGCGGTGGGCCCCGGCGGACTCGTGATCGGGGTCGACCCGTCGGCGGCCATGCGGGAGATGGCCGCGGCACGCTGCGCCGCACAGGCCGCCGCGGGACACGTCTTGCTGCGTGACGGTGTCGCGGAGCGCACGGGGTGCCCGGACGCCTCCGTCGACAAGGCCGTCTCCGTGAACAACGTCATGCTCTGGGACCGCCCGGCCGGATTCCGCGAGCTGCTGCGCGTGCTGCGGCCCGGCGGGCGCCTGGTCATCACCGTGCACCGGCACGTACTCGGCGTCCCGCCGCAGGAGTTGGCCGACGAGGCGACCCGGGCGGGCTTCGTGGATGCCGAACTGACCACGCGCGCCCGCCGGTTCAACAGCGACGCCGTCCAGCTGCTGCTGCGGCGGCCTCCTACCGCGCGGTGAGCAGTGCGCGGACCACGTGTCCGGCGGAGTCCACGCCGGAACTGCCGCCTTCGACGAGGGCGGCGACCGCTATGTCGTCGTCGTAGGCGGTCAGCCAGCCGTTGGTGCCGTCGCCGACCTCCGCGGTGCCGGTCTTCGCGCCGGTGTCCGGAAGGTCGCCGAGGCGCGGGGTCGCGGTGCCGTGGACGACGGCCGCACGCATCAGCTGCCGCAGGTAGCCGGCGGTGGTGGGGGAGAGCGGCCGGGGCGCCGGAGGCTGCGGTTGATCGGGCAGAAGGACCGGCTGGTGGAAGGTCCCGTCCCGTACGGTGGCGGCGAGCGAGGCGAGGACGAGCGGGCTCATGGTGACCCTGCCCTGGCCGATGAACTGGGCGGCCTTGTCGCTGCCTTGGGGCTGGGCCGGGACGCTGGGGTCGGCGGTCTGCACCCCGCCGCCGATGGACCAGCTGCCGAGGCCGAAGACGTCCTGTGCCTCGTCGTGCAGGACCGAGGCGTCGTCGCCGTGCACGAGGTAGTGGAATCCGTCGTAGATGAAGGCCGTGTTGCAGGATTCGGCGAACGCCTTCTCGATGGTGGCGCCGGGATCGTCCGGTACGTCGGCCTCGTTGTGGAAGTCCTGCCCCGCCGCCTGCTGGTCGTGCCGGCACGGTGCCGGGCTGTCGGGCGTCATGCCCATCCGGTCGAACAGGGCCGCCGCGTCGATTATCTTCATGGCGGAGCCGGGCGCCAGCGCCGAGTCGATCGCGGTGTCGCCGTCCGGGCCGTGGTGGGCGAGGGCCAGGATGCGGCCGTTGCGGCGGTCGAGGGCCACCACGGAGGCGGGCTTGCCACCCAGCCGGCCGTCCAGCACCGCCTTCTCGGCGGCCGCCTGGAGCCCCGCGTCGATCGTGGTGGTCACCGAGGCGGCCGTCGGCGCCTGGAACACCTTCACCGCGGCGACCTTCTCGCCGGAGGCGTTCACGATCGCCACACCGCTGCCGCTCGCTCCGGCGGCCTTGTCCGCGGCGTGCCGGCGGACGGTGGACACGATGTCGGCGAGCGAGGGATACCGGTCACCCGTCAGCTGCGTCCTGCCGTCACGGGCTAACACGGGCACGGTGTCCGTCTGCGCCGGGATCGTTCCGGCCGCCAGCGACTGGCCGAACCGAAGCCGGGGGTGGAGCACGGAGGCGGCCCAGTGCACGGCCAGCCGGCCCTCGCTGCCCTGCACCACGTCCAACGTCCCCGGATACGTCCAGGTGCCGCCCGCTACCTGCGCGGTGGCCGTGAAGGCGACCCGGGTGGCGTGGGCGAGCCCCGGGTCGGGGCCGGTCGCGGCGATACCGGTGAACGACAGGGCGCCGAGTCTCAGCCCGTCGTGGTAGCCGTGAAGGGCGTTATCGGCGGCGCCGGGCGCGTCGGTGTCGCTCGCGGCCCCCGTGTAGTGGTCCGGCCCGGAGGCCCAACTGCCCAGGAACGCCCGGGCCAGGCGCACCGACTTGTCGTTGTCGGGCGGTCCGTCCGACAACGCGGTCCCGTCGAACGTCCGCGGCGTGTGCCGGGGCGTGCCCGTCACGGCGTGCACGAGGTTGTAGGCCCCCACCCCGCCCACCCCGAGCACGACCGCGCAGGCCCCTATGATCCCTGCTCTCACAGGCTTGTTCATCGTTGATCCCATCCCCCCTGAGCGGCTCGGCGGTAGCGCCGCGAGCCGGCGGTCGATTCATCCTCGGTTCACCGCGGTCGAACGCCGGAGCCTGGCGCGGACGGCGCGCTGCGCCACCGGGCCCAGGTCCTCCAGTACGGCGAGGAGTTCGGTGAGCCCGCCGAGCGCGGCGAAGGCGCGTTCGCCGCCGGCCGGGTCGACGCCTTCGTACAGCTCCAGCCCGACGAAGGACGCGGCGACCGCCTTGGCCAGCCCGCCGACGTCCAGGAGACCGGTGAGCGGGGTGCCGGCCAGTACGCGCCGCAGCACCCGCTCGACCTCTTCGGTCCACAACGCGAGCCCTGCCGCCGTGGCCGCGGCGAGCCGGGGCTGCGTCTGCGAACCGGCCAACAACTGCCCCAGCACGGCGACATGGCCGCCTTTTCGCTCGACGGCGTGCAGCTCGCCGGCGAGTTCCATGAGCTCGCCGAGGGTCCGCACCCGGTCCAACCGGTCGCGGTACACGGCCACCCGCTGTTCGGCACCGTGGCGGCAGGCGGCGGCCAGCAGTTCGTCGACGCTGCCGAAGTGGTAGAAGACCAGGGCCTGGTTGACCCCTGCGGCGGCGGCGATGGTCCGCGCCGAGGCCTTGGCGATGCCCTGCTCGGTCAGCGTCTTCAGCGCACCAGCGAGCAGTTTCTGCCGCGTGTCATCCGGCGCCGACGCCATGTGCCCCCCATTGCCCATGAGTTGAGCGATCGCTCAACCGGACCGTACGGCATTTTGAGCGACCGCTCAAGTGCCGGGTCCGTGACCGATTGCCGTCGCCGGTCCCGGTCGGGGGCGTTGTCAGTGGGCACCCCTAACATCCGGCTATGAGCATGATCGGAGAGTACGCACGAGTGACCGTGCCCGAACTCGACCGGGCGATAAGCGATCCGCAGTGGGCGCTGGACCGGGTCAACGAGCTGATCGAGGCGGAGATCGGTACGGAGTCCGCGGGGGAGGACGACACGGGGTGCGACGCGGTGTCGGCCCTCACCCCGGCGCGGTGCCTGGACACCGACAAGGCGTGGGATGCCATCGGATTCCTGCTGCGCCGCACCGGCTTCCCCGTCGACATCGTCCACGGCGAGCACACGCTCCCCGGCGCCGAGGACTGGGGCTACGGCCCGCCGCGCTACCTCACCGCCGAGCAGGTGCGCGCGGCCGCCGACGCCCTGGCGGCCAGGAGCGTCGACGACCTGTTCCAGGGCGTCACCCCCGACGACCTGGCCCGCTCGGACATCTACCCCCGCATCGTGTGGGAGCGCGGAGAGTCCCTGGAGTACGTGCGCCACCACCTCGAAGCCCTCGTGCCGTTCTTCCGCGCGGCCGCACGCGAGGGGGACGCGATGCTCATGTGGCTGGACTAGCCGCCGCAGCCGGGGCGTCGGCCGATCTCCGCCCGGCGGCCGCCGGTTCGTGGGCCCGTGCCCCACCAGGCGGCGGCCGTCACCGTTTCCGCTTCGTGCGGTGTGCCCAGGACATGCGCTTTTCCGAGATCCCGGTCCGTCATGGAGGGAGAGGCCACCGCCGCGTGAGCACGGCCGCGCGTAGCAAGAGGTTTCAGCAAGATGACGAAGGGATTTTCTCCGGATGTCTTGACGCGGCATTACCGCCTGGAGGATTGTCATGGCCACAGCGTTGGTCCTGCGCCGCGCCCGAAGCCCCCACCGACAGACGGGCAGCGGTGTGCCGAGCGCGGCCCGGGGTCCCCGAACCATGCCCCGGGCAGGACACGACCGCCCGTCGGCAGGCGCGGCTCCGGGCGGCCGTGGCGGTGGCGTGAGGCCTGCCGGACCGCGGTGTCCGGAGTGCCCGCTCCGGAAACGGCCCGGCAGTACACGGGTGAGCCGCGCGTTCTCCTCGCAGGACGCCTGCCCGCGTACCGCCACGACCCCCACAGGAGAACACACCATGCTGCGCCATGCGCACGACCGGCCGGCCCACCGCCGCCCGGGAAGGCTCCGCGCGTCACTCGCCTCAGGTGCCCTGCTCGCCGCGAGTATCGTCCCGCTGACCCTGGCGGCCACCGGCGGTACCGCCCACGCGGCGATGAACAACGGCGATGTGATCGCCAACCTCTTCATGTGGAACTGGCGTTCCGTCGCCAAGGAGTGCACCACCGTCCTCGGCCCCGGCGGCTACGGCGGCGTCCAGGTCGCCCCGCCCGAGGACTCCTTTTCCACCTCCGGCCACCCGTGGTGGGAGATCTACCAGCCCGTCGACTACAACCTGACCAGCCGGATGGGCGACGAGGCGGAGTTCAAGTCCATGGTCGCCGCCTGCCGCGGCGCGGGCGTCAAGGTGTACGTGGACGCCGTCATCAACCACACCACAGGGTCGAGCGGTACCTCCTACGGCGGCGTGAGCTTCAGCAAGTACAGCTACCCCGACTACGCGAACGGCGACTTCCACCACTACCCGGCCGACTGCCCCCAGCCGGACGGCCAGGTCCACAACTGGAACGACTACACCGAGGTCACCCACTGCGAACTGCTGAACCTCGCCGACCTGCGCACCGAGTCCGAGCACGTCCGTGACACCCTCGCGGCATACCTCAACAAGCTCATCTCCTACGGCGTCTCGGGCTTCCGCGTGGACGCCGCCAAGCACGTCGGCCATGACGACATGGCGGCCATCGAGGCGAAACTGAACACCACCGCCGACGGCACCAAACCCTACATGGCCCAGGAGATCGTCCCCGGCGGCAGCGGCGACCTGGCCCCCGCCTCCTTCGAGAACACCGGGAACGTGCTCGGCTTCGACTACGCCGACGGCCTCAAGAGCGCCTTCACCGGGAACATGGCGAGCCTGAAGGACTTCGGCTCCGGGCTGCTGGGCGGCGGGAACGAGGAGGTGTTCGTCCAGAACCACGACACCGAACGCGACGGCACCACCCTCAGCTACAAGAACGGTGCCGCCAACACGCTGGCCACCGAGTTCGAACTCGCCTACGGCTACGGAACCCCGCAGGTCTACGCCGGCTTCGACTTCGCCAACCGGGACGACTCGCCGCCCGCCGACGGCAGCGGCCACGTCACCGACACCACGTGCGGCAGCGGCTGGGAGTGCACCGACCGCATTCCGGGTGTCGCCGCCATGGTCGGCTGGCACAACACGGTCTCCGGAACACCGGTGGCCGACTGGTACGACGACGGATCCAACCTCATCGCGTTCAGCCGCGGCGCCAAGGGCTGGATCGCGATCAACAACGAGGACGCCGCGCAGACGAAGACCTTCGCCACAGGGCTGCCGGCCGGTTCGTACTGCGACGTGATCCACGGCTCGGCGACCGGCGGCAACTGCTCCGGCCCCTCGGTCACCGTCGACTCCTCCGGCAACGCCACCGTGCAGGTCCCCGCGCACGACGCCGTCGCCGTCGATGTGGCCGCTCTCGGTACCGGCGTCACGGTCAGCGCCTCCTTCGACGCCACCGTGACCACCTGGTACGGGCAGAACGTCTACGTCGTCGGCTCTCTCCCGGCCCTCGGCGGCTGGAACCCCGCCGGCGCCGTCGCCCTGTCCCCGGCGGCGTACCCGGTGTGGAAGGCGACGGTCAACCTGCCCGCCGGCACGTCGTTCGAGTACAAGTACATCAAGAAGGACCCCGACGGAACCGTCGAGTGGGAGAGCGGCGCCAACCGCACGGCCTCCACGGGCACGTCGGCCGCCGCGGCCTTCAACGACACGTGGAAGTAGCGCCGGACGCGTGCGGCCGGACCGTGGTGGCACCACGGTCCGGCCGCGACAGCACCTGACTGATGAAACGTCAGCTACTCGTCCACTGCGTCCAGTTCATGTTCCAGCCGGTCCAGCCGTTGTCCGGGTCGACGATCCGGTCCGGGGAGTTGACGACCGTGACGACGTCGCCGATCAGCGAGTTGTTGTAGAACCAGGCCGCCGGGGTGGACGAATCGCCGCCGCCCTGGACGTCGTGGAGTCCGACGCAGCCGTGGCTGGTGTTCTCGCTGCCGAACGTCGACTCCGGCCGCCAGTAGTTGCCGTGCACATAGGTGCCGGACGGGGTGAGCCGCATGCCGTGCGGCACGTCCGGGATGTCGTACGCCTTGCCGAGCCCCACGGTGAGGGAGTTCATGTGGACCACGGGCTCCTTGTCCATGATCACCATCTTCCCGTTGTACGTGGTGTGCTGCGGGTCGCCGAGACTGGCGGGGAGCGTCTTGAGGACGTGGCCGTCGCGGGAGACCGTCAGCGTGTGCGCGTTGTTGTCGGCGACCGAGGTCTGCGAGCGGCCGATGGTGAAGGAGACGTCCTTGGACTGCTTGCCGTACACCCCGGGCGAGGTGCGCACGCCGTCCAGGCGCAGGTGGAGGGTGACACGGGTGCCGGGCGCCCAGTAGTTCCGGGGCCGGAAGTCGATGCGCTGGTTGCCGAACCAGTGGCCTTCGACGTCCACCTTCGGATCGGCGGTCACCGTGATCGCCTTCTTCACCGTGGCGGTGTCCTGCACCGGCTGCGTGAAGTTGACCGAGACCTCCATGCCGACGCCGTAGGTCGCGCCGGGATCGACGTTGAAGTCGCCGATGTCGGTGTTGGCCGGGGTCAGCGTGGTGAACGAGGCCTGGCGCGCGGAGCGCAGTCCCGTGGAGTCGACCGCGGTGGCCGAGACCTTGTAGTGCGTGCCGATGTGCAGAACGTCCTTCGGCGTCCAGTTGGTGCCGTCGGCGGATATGGCGCCGTCGACCCGTGCGCCGTCGGAGGAGACCACCGAGACGTCGGTCAGCCTGCCCTTGGCGGCCGTCACCTTCAGCGCCCCGGAGGTGTCGACTCCGGTGGCGCCGTCTTTTGGCGCGATGGCCACCTGGGCCTGAGACGTCTTCGGGGCCTTCGCGTCGTCGGACGACTTGGCGCCCGCGGAACCGCTGCAGCCGGTGGCCGCAAGCAGCACCGCGCCGAGCGTGAGCGCCAGCAGTCCCTTACGGGAGCGGCGGCCGCCGGCGCCGGGTCTGGTTCCAGGGGTTGCTTGTGTGGTGGCGTCGGCCGCCTGTGCCCGGATCAATCACTTCTCCCATTCTCGGTCGTCACGGTGTAGGAGCGCTGACGCGGGTGGATGGTTGCGGTCCGCCGCGAGGATTTCGCCCCCTCCCGGACAGTCGTGATCCGCCGGGTTCCGATCCGGTTCGTCCGGGGCCTGCCACGGCGGCCTTCGACCGTTCACGTCCCGGCAGTCTCGCGGTGGCCCTGCCGCCCCCGGCGCCGACTTGACTCTCCGGTCGTGCTCCCGACGGCCAGGAGGACGCCATGGCACGCGAGATCGGACGACGTACCTTCCTCACTACGACGGGCGCGGCGGTGACCGCGGCCGCGGTCGGCACCCCCGCCTACGCGACCGACGACGCCCGGGACGCGGCCACCGCGCACGAGCTGGTGGACGTGCAACTGCTCAACATCACCGACCTGCACGGCTATCTGCAGGGCCCTCCGGCGGGAGGCTCGGTCATCACGGGCGCCGGCGGCCGCAGGTACACCGTGGGCGGCGTCGCCACCATGGCGGCGCACCTGGAGCGGCTGCGGGCCGGGCGGCGCAACTCGATCTTCTTCGCACCCGGAGACCTCTTCTCCGGCTGGGAGTTCGACGCCTGCAGCCTCGCCGACGAGCCCACCATCGAGGCGCTGAACCGGCTCGGCCTGGACTTCGCGACCGCGGGCAACCACGAGTTCGACAAGTCCCCGGCCTTCCTCATCCGCCACATGGAGCACGGCGTCCCCTACCCGCGCATCGGGCAGGACGACTCCTTCCCCGACTCGGCCGGACGCCGCTTCCCCGGCGCCCGATTCCGCTACTACAGCGCCAACATGGTCTGGTCCCGCAGCGGGCGCACCGTGCTGCCGCCGTACAACATCGAGTGGGTGGACGCCGGGCACGGCCGGCGGATCCCGATCGGCTTCATCCACCTGACCGCCGTCGGCACCGAGACCGGATCCACCTCGTACCAGCCCGCACTCGCCTCGCTGGACGAGATCGCCACCGCCGACCGCTGCGCCGCCGAGCTCAAGGCCCGCGGCGTCAACGCGATCGTGCTCAGCATGCACGACGGCGCGGTCGCCGGGGACGACTTCACCACCGGGAGCAACCCCTCCGGCCCCGCGTACGAACTGGCGCAGCGGGTCTCCCCGGACATCGACGCGATCGTCACCGGCCACTGGCACTGCCGCTTCGCGATGATGGTGCCCGACCCCGACGGCGTGCCGCGGCCGTTCGTCGAAGCCGGCTGCCACGGCCAGCTGATCAACGAGATCAACCTGCGCCTCGACCCGCGCACCGGCAAGGTCGTCCGCGCGCTCACCACGACCACGAACCACCCGAACACCCACGACATCACCCCGGATCGCGAACTGGCCCACCTGGCCGACTACTGGGCCGGCTATGCCGCCCGGCGCGCACGCACCCCGATCGGCAGGCAGACCGCCTCCTTCACCCGGCAGCGCGACAGCAGCGGCCAGAGCACCATGGCGAACCTGGCCGCCGACTGGGCCTACTGGGCCGGGCGCCAGCCCCTCGGCCCGATGAACGACGGCAACGACCACCCCAACGTCCCCGCCGACCTCGCCCTCATCGCGGCCGCACCACGTGTCGGGCAGGCCGTCATCAACCAGGACCTGCGCTACGACACCGCGTCGGGCGGCGTCATCACCCTCGGCCAGGCGTGGAACGCGATCGGCTACGGCGACCCGATCCTCACCGTCACCGTCACCGGCCGCCAACTCCACGACGCGCTCGAGGAGCAGTGGTCCACCGCCAGCGACGGCAGCGTGCGCTACGCGCCCCTCGCCGTGTCGCACAACGTGCGGTACGCCTTCGACGCCACCCGCGCGGTCGGCGACCGCGTCGATCCGGCCGAGGTGCTCATCGACGGCCGCCGCCTGGAGCCCGCACGCCGGTACCGGCTGGCGGCGACCGCTTACACGCTGCTCGGCGCCGACGGATATACCGCGTTCCGCGGATTCACCCGGCCGGTGCGCCATGTGCGGGACTTCGAGAGCTTCGTCGCCTTCGTGCGCGCGAGCAGGGTCCTGCGCCCGGCCTCCCCGAACCGGGTGACGGTGAAGAACGCCTCCGCCCCCGCGGCGCGCGTCGGAACGGTCACCATGGCGCCCCGGGCGCTGGGCCCCGGCGGCGCGGGCATATCCCACCACGAGGCGGCACAGCTGACCCGGGCCGGGGCCGGCTGGGGCCGCTTTCGCATCCCGTGCTGAAGGCGCGGCCGAAAATGCCGCGCAGGCCGCCCGCCGGTCCCACTACGCTGCACCGTGTGGAGTTCGCGGACGACGAGGCCTTCGTCGGACACGTCACGGGCCGCCTCGCGGCGCTGCCGGGCGTGACGGCGGTCGCGCTGGGCGGGTCACGGGCCGCGGGAAGGCATCGGCCGGACAGCGACTGGGACTTCGCCGTGTACTACCGCGGCGTCTTCTCGCCCGAGACCCTGCGTGCGCTCGGCTGGCCGGGCGAGGTCTGCGAGGTCGGCGGCTGGGGCGGCGGCGTGTTCAACGGCGGCGCGTGGCTGACCGTGGACGAGCGCCACGTCGACGTGCACTACCGCGATCTCGATGACGTGGAACACCAGCTCGCCGAGGCGAACGAGGGCCGCTTCCACATCGAGCGGCTGCTGTTCCACCTTGCCGGGATCCCGAGCTACCTGGTGGTGGCCGAACTGGCCGGGGCCCGGGTGCTGCACGGCCGGCTGCCCCGCCCCCAGTACCCGGACGCCCTGCGGCGGACCGCGCCCGGCCAGTGGTGGAACTCCGCCGCGGCGACGTTGAGCTACGCCAGGGCCGCCCACGCACCGCGCGGGCACCTCACGGACTGTGCCGGGGCCCTGGCCGGTGCGGCCTGCCAGGCCGCACACGCGGTGCTGGCGGCCCGCGGAGTGTGGGTCACCAACGAGAAGACGCTGCTGGACCAGGCAGGACTGCGGGACGTCGACCGGCTGCTGACCGACTTGACGCCCCGCCCGGAAGCGCTCACCGCCGCCCTCGACGAGGCGACGGCCCTGCTGGAGCGGGCGGTCACCGCGCAGGTGCAACCGTGAGATGTGACGCTGTCGGCCGGCCGGGGGACCGCTGCGCGTGGTGTGCGCGGCGTGCCGCCCCGGGCGTGCCACAGTGCGACAGACGCAGGGCGGCGGCGAGGGCCGTCCGCCCGCAGGCCGCCGGGGCCCGACCGGAGACCGCACGTCGGCGAGGGGAGCCAGCGTGATCACCGCATTCGACGACGAGGACGACGCCACCGTGAGCGTGTGGCCGCCCGACTTCGACCCGGACGCCGCCGACAGCGCGGACGTCGTTGAACAGGCCAGAGTCGTCGAGCTCGACGACGAGGAGTACCGCTAGCCGCGTAGCCGCCGGGGCCGATGAGGCGGCCGTTACGCGCTCACCGCCTGGGCTGGCTGTGCCGCAGGCGTCGCGGCGGCCGTCAGGCGGCTCTCCCGGCGGCTTCCCAGCCATCCGGCGAGGAAGCCCAGCGGCACCGTGACGATCCCGGTGGTCTGCAGCGGGAACCAGTGGAAGTCGTGGGTGGGGAACACCGCGGTCGGCGTGCCCGACACCGCGGCGGAGAACACCATCAGCACGATCGTGCTCACCGTGCCGCCAACAAGTGTCCACAGCAGGCCGGTACGGGTGAAGCCCCGCCAGAACAGGCTGTAGATCAGGGCTGGAGCGACCGCCGAGGCGCCGATGCAGAACGCCACGGCGATGAGCACCTGCAGGTTCCAGTTGCGGACGAGCACACCGAGCGCGATCGCCGGCAGGCCGACGCCGACGATGGCCCAGCGGGCCACGGTCATCTCGCCGTGCTCGGTGCTCCGCCCGCGGCGCAGCACGCACGCGTACAGGTCGTGGGCGATGGAGGTGGCGGCGGCCAGTGTCAGCCCGGCGACCGAGGCGAGCAGCGTCATGAAGACCGCGCCGGCGACGGTGGCGTAGATCACGGTCTGGCCGAAGGAGGGGACGTCGGTGACGAGCATGCGGGCCAGCAGGAGCAAGGAGGTGCTGCCCTGGGCGTTGTTCCCGCTGATCGTGCCCCGTCCGACCACCGCGGCCGCGGCGGCCCCCACCACGCTGAGCAGCAGGGCCAGCACGGCCACGGAGCCGACCGCCCAGGACATCGAGCGCCGTATCGCCGGGGTGTCCGGCCCGCTGTTCATGCGCATCGTGACGTGCGGCAGGCAGCCCGCGCCGAGCACGACGCTCAACTGGACGCTGAGAAAGTCGAGTTGACCCCGGGTGTCGCGGCCGAACTCCAGGCCCTGGCGCAGATAGGCCACGCCCGCACCGCTGCCGTCGCGGGCGGCCTGCAGCAGCGCCGCGCCGTCCCAGCCGAAGCGGCCCAGGGCGCTCAAGGTGAGCAGCAGACAGGCGCCGATCAACATCACCATCTTGATGATCTGCACCGCGGCTGTGCCCTTCATCCCCCCGACGGCCGCGTAGGCGATCATCAGGACACCGACGACGCAGATGGACGTCGCCCTCGCTCCGTCCAGGGTGATGCCCAGGATGAACGTGACGAGCGACCCGGCGACGGACAGCTGCACGAGCAGGAACGGCAGTGCGGTCGCCAGTGTCACCGCGCACGCCACGATCCTGACCGCGCGGCCCGGCATGCGCCGGGCGAGGACGTCGCCCACGGTGAACCGTCCCGCGCGGCTGAGCGGTTCGGCAAGCAAGGTCATCAGCAGTACGAGGGACAAAACCGTGCTCAGGACGAGCACGAATCCGTCGTAGCCGCTGAGCGCGACGATGCCGGTGGTGCTGAGCACGGTCGCCACGGAGATGTAGTCGCCCGCGATGGCCAGACCGTTCGTCAGGGGAGTGAGAGTGCCGTAGCCGGTGTAGAAGTCGGCCAGGTCGTCCGGTTCGGCGCCGGCGACGATGCACAGCAGCATGGCCACGCTTGCCAGTACGGCGAAGATCACGACCGCGGCGGCCTCGAGTGAGGCGGAGAGCATGGTCATCGCAGCGCCTCCCAGATCGGCTCCGCGGCCGGCAGCCCGTTCGCCGTACTCGGTTGGGCGGCACGCGATTCGGCCGTACTCGGTTCCGCCGTAGTCGTTTCCGCCGTGTTCACGTCCGGCGGTCCGCTGCCGGCCCGACGGATCCGGTAGCTGCACGGGCCGTCGGCGGCGAGCGCGAAGAACCCGACGAGCTGCGCGAGGCCGAGCAGCACCCCCACTGTGAGCCCGCCCGGAAGCACGGTGCCCATCAGCCCCTCGGCATAGGCGGAGAGCACGATGTAGAGCCCGAACCCGGCCGGGGCGGCCACGCGCGGTGTCCGCAGCAGTAGCAGCACCTTGCGGTGGACGAAGGACAGCGCCGACCACACGGTCAGCACGAGTCGGGCGCTGCGCTCGGTCAGCAGGACGTGTGCGGCGCGCACCGTCAGTTCGCCCAGAAGTTCGGCCAGTTCACCCGGGAGTCCGCGGATGTTCCACCCGCGCGACGCGGGCGAGGCACGCTCGGCGGCCTTCGGTGCGAACGCCGGGAAGCGGCGGTGGTGTGCCCGGTGCCGTCCCCTGCGCGGTCGCCGCAGCGGTGCAAAGCCCGCTCCGAGATCAGTCATCGCGGGCTCTTCCGTGACATCCGTCCGCATCGACGCTCACCTCCTGTTCCAGCCCAAGTCACCTGATGGGGCGGCCACTTGGGCGCGGTGGTGACCTCAATACGGCTGGTGCGGTGACCTGGTTCACCGTGGTGGCCGCCTTACCCGCTCTTTACCGACTGGCTCAGACTTTCCCCGGGTGGCGCCTGGATGAAGTGTCAGGAAAGTGAGCGAAATGGCCGTAGCGGCCAAGGTGTTGCATCGGTGGATGAACAGAGCAATCCGCCGTGGAATGGGTAGCGAGTGTGCACCGCATGGCGGTGGATCGACGCGGCTCAATCACCGATCGCCGAAAACTGTCACCCCATTGATATGCAGTCACACTTGTGACTAACATCCGCGATACTTCGGATCACCGGTAACCGAAGTGGCGGGCTATCAGTTTCCCTTCCCATACCCACCGGTTTGCACCATCACATCCGTGCACCATCCCGAAGAGCTTGTGCACCAAGCGATTCGGCGGGCCCGGTCATCGCCGACCGCCGCCGGACCACTCCACTTTCAGATCGCCTCGCACACGCCAGGCAGGCGGCTCTCCCCACGCGGTCGCACCCCCGTGATCGCCGTACCGCCGTCGTATCCGCATTCAGGAGCGTGTAGCCACATGTCTACCCCTCGGCCGAGCCGGCCAACCCCGAGCTCCGATACCGGGCACCGGCCCCCGAAACGTCGTGCACTCCTCATCACCGACACTACCGTACCGGCGGTAACCCCCCGGCCGCCAGTCGGCCGCGCCCCCGACCACCATCCCGGCCGGGGCCGGGCCGCCGCAGCGGAGTCGGGCCCAAGGCCCTCCGGCGCGGCGCGAAGCGCGCACACCGGCGGCCGGGCGTACGGGTGGTGAGGGCCGTGAGAGCCTACCGTCGGCGCACCAAACGCCCCCGTACCTCCGCCGCCCCGGCCGAAGACCCCGGCCCGACCCCCGAGCCGGTCGCCGCGACCGGCCCCGAGGAGACCGAGGAGAACTTGCTGGGCCTGCTCTACCACGAGCACGCGGCCCCGCTCCTGCGGTACGTGATGACCCTGACCGGCGGCGACCGGCACTGGGCCGAGGACGTGGTACAGGAGACGCTGGTCCGCGCCTGGCGCCACGCCGACCAGCTCGCCGACGGCCCCGGCAGCCCGCGGCCCTGGCTCGCCACCGTGGCCCGGCGCATCGTGATCGACGACTACCGCAGCCGCCGCTGCCGGCCCCGCGAGGTCGGCGAGAAGGCGCTGGAGCGGATCGCGGGGCCGGACGAACTCGACCGCTCCCTCGCCGCGATGGTCGTGCGCGAGGCGCTGGCCACCCTGACCGCCGCCCACCGCGAGGCCATCGTGGAGTCCTATCTGGCCGGACGCTCCATCAGCCAGGCGGCCGCCGTCCTAGGCGTTCCGCACGGAACCGTCAAATCACGTGTGCACTATGGGTTGCGGGCACTGCGCCGAACTCTGGAGGGTGTGCCGATGTGACGTCATTTCACGGTCACGGCGAAAAAGACGCTATTTGACCCGTCAACGATTCGTCTTTCACGGGACTTTCGCGTCATTCGGGTACCGAGACCAGTCGGTGACCGTCGAACGTTTCGATGTCGAATCGGGAGATGTCCTGCGGCCACATGGCGACCGCGCCCGGAACGGTGAGATTACCGCCGTGCGCGGCCGTCCATGTCGCCGCGGTCTTGCGTTCGCCGTGTCTGCCGACAACGACCAGTGAACAGCTCGATCCCAGCGGCGCGTTGTGCAGGGCAAGCGTCAGCTTGCTGCCCCACGACACCGGCTGGACGGAGACGTCGGCGCTCACCCCGGTCGCGCGGTCGGTGGCCGACGCCACGTGCGCGGGGGCCGGCTGGTCGCCGGCTCTGGGCCACGCGGCCACCCCCGCCGCCGCCAGCACCGCCACACTGGCCGCTGCCACGAGCCAGCGGCCGGTACGCGACGTGCGCGGCCGCCCGTGGCGCCTCGGCGCCGGGGCCGCGTCGGCCGGGGGAACCACGTCGGCAGGGGCGGCCGCGACCGCCGCTTCGGCGTCGGCCCTTGAGAGCAGAGCCAGCAGCGGCGGCACGGCCGAGAGCTCCTCGTACTCCTGGCGGCAGCCGGGACACGCCGCCAGGTGCCGACGCACGCTCCTGGACTCGCAGGCACCGAGCGCGCCCAGAACCAGGCCGCCGAGCGCGTGCCTGACCGGCAGGCAGCCGTCGTGAGTGCCGGAGGAGGTCATCCGATAAGTCCCCGTTCCTCGCAGACGAGTCGCAACGCACGCACCGCGTAGTAGGCACGCGACTTGACCGTGCCCTGCGGGATGCCCAGCGCCTCCGCGGCCTCGGCGACCGAACGCTCCCGGTAGTACAGCTCCAACAGGACGGCCCGGTGGTCCGGGGTGAGGGCGGTGAGGGCCTGGGCGAGCTGCCAGGACTGCAGCGTCCGGGCGAACACCTCGTCAGGACCCGGTGTCGACGCGGGACGCAGCATCAGCGACTCCTCACCCACCTCCGCCGGGCGCACCCGGCGCATCCGCTCCTGGTCGATCACCAGATTCCGGGCCACTCTGCACAGCCAGCCGCGGGGCGAACCGTGTTCCGGGTCCAGCACGCCGATGCTGCGCCAGGCCCGGAGCATCGTCTCCTGTACCACGTCCTCCGCCCGGTGCCGGTCACCGCCGGTGAGCCGCAGGACGTAGCGGAAGACCGCTCCGGCGTGCGCCGAGTACAACGCGCGCAACGCCTCGTCGTCGTCCCGCCCGTCGCCCGTGCCGGATACGGGGCGCTTGGCGGGATCCGGATCATCACCGCTGCTGTCTGTCGGCGACCCCGCACCGGGGGAGTCGCCGCGTCGGCCACGTGCTCTTCGCATGCCGCCGCCGCGTCAGCCACGGGGGCGGCCGGCAAAGGCCGCTGCGACCACGACTCCGGCGCCGTTCGTGGTGAGTGTCACCGGATTCTTCATCTTCAGCAGTCCCATGCAACCGAGGTTGGTGAACGACTGGTTGAGGCGCATGGCGAGGAAGGTGAACAGGTTGCTCGCCATCGCCGGAGCGGGAGAGGTGACCTTCATCGTCAGCCTGGTGTCGAGCCGCAGCCGCTTCTGCTGGACGGTCACCATGTTCCGGCAGTACGTCGTGGGATTGCCGCCCGCCGCGTTGCTCACCGGCGGCTGGTCGACGCCCGCACGGTACAGGTTGGTCTTGGTGGCACTGCGCGCGGCGTTGACCGTGGTCATCGGGTCGTTGAGGGGGACGAGCGCCACCGGCGCGCCCTGGTGGGCCGCCGCCTGGAGTTCGTTGAGGGGCAGGGAGGTCGCCGGGGCGCCGCCGTTCGCCAGATCGGGCGCGGTCATCGGGGTGCAGCCGAGGGCCTTGTCGACGAACTGGTCGAGCAGCAGGTTGTCGCTGGCGTTGGTCAGCGGGTTCTGCGCCTTGAACCGGGTGGCGTTCGCGGTGGTGTTCTGGGCCGTGCGCGCGCCCACGGACAGATAGCTCGTGGTGACGTTGTCGCTCTGGTCCTGGTCGATCAGGCCGAAGTCGCGGGTGGACATGCAGGGCATGCCGTCGGTGGCGGTGCCCAGTGGGGGAACGGTCAACTGACCTGCCGCAACGGCCTTGTTGGCGGCCTGGAAGAACGCCGGGGCGTTGCAGTATGCGAACTGGCCGAACACCGAGGCGCCGGTGCCGTTGACGCAGCGGCCCTGGGCGAGGGAGTTGCCGGTGCCCTTGAGGGTGAGGTTGGTGCCGTTGAAGCCGAACCACAGGCCGACCACCGCGCCCGCCGGCAGTTTCGGCACGACGGGGGCGGCCAGGGGCGCCGTGCCCCGGTCGACGACGAGCGGGTTGTACAGCGACACCTTGCCGGTCGCGGGGTCGAGCACGGCGCCTTGGACGAAGGCCCCCTGGTTGGGGTTGGCCTCCCTACACGGTCCCATGGCCGGATTGGTGGCGGTGAGCCGGTAGGGGGTGGCGAGCCCCTGCGCCGACAGGGGGTTCGCCGGGACGATCAGGGTGCAGTTGGGGTTGGGGTTGGCGGCTGCCGCGGCAGCCGCCCCCTGTACGGCCTGCTGCTGTGTCCTGACCGGCGTCTGGCCGGGATTCTGGCCTCCGTTGCGTGCCGGGTTCGGCTGGGGCCCGGCGGCCGAAGGCTTCGTCCCCGGGCGAGGTCCGCCCACCACGTTGGCGGCGAACACCGTTCCCGCGACGCCGAACACCACAACGGAAATACCCGTGGTGACGAGGGTGAGAACGGAGAACCGCCGGCGGCGCAGTATTCGCTGCCGCCACGACCGGTGCCTGCCGTTATGGTGCGGTCGGGACACGGGTAACTCCTGTCTGCGCGTGCACGCGCGGATAGGGATTGCGAAAATCAAGGGGGGTGGGGGGATGTTTCCCCGGTGATTCACGTCATGCGGACGCGGCCGTGGCGGAAACGAGCGAGGCGTAGACGACGACATTGTCGGAGTAGGCCTGCGTCATCGCGTTCCTCGCTCCGCCGCACGTGATGAGCCGGAGTCCGGCGTGGTCGATGTTTCCATAAACCGCCTGGGTGGGGAACTGGGATTTCGGATATTCGGCGACCTTGTCCACGGAGAAAACCGCGACGCTGCCGTCCGCGCGGTGCACGTTCACATGGTCGCCCGGATGCAGGGTGGCCAGCCGGAAGAAGACGCCTTTTCCGAACTTGCCGACGGTCACGTGTCCGAGGAGGACCGAGGGCCCGAGTTGACCCGGGGTGGGCGACATCCGGTACCAGCCGGCCGGCGAGTTGGCCTCGATGGGCGGTACGGCGACCGTGCGGTCGGGGTTGACCCCGAGCTCCATGATCGAGGTGTTCACGCCGATCGACGGGATGTCCAGCCGTACGGGCATCGAACGGGCCAGCACGAGCCCGGTGACGGACCGGCTCGCCGACGGCCGGGGTCCCGGGCTCGTGCCCGAGGCCCCGGGCCGCTGCGGTGCCGCGGGCGGCGCCGGCGTACCGAGCCCGAGCCCGGTGTAGTGCCGGCTCAGGTACTCGGCGCCGAGGCCGCCCGCTCCCGCGAGCGCGAGCACCACGGCCGTCGTGGTGACGATCCGGCCGCCCCGGCGGCGCTTCGGCGCCCCGGACGAGGCGGCGTGCCGGCTCAACGCCGGGCCCGGGCCCGCCGCCGCAGCATCAGGCCGCCCGCTCCCGCCCCGAAGAGCAGCGCACCGGCGATCCCGGCTGCCGCGTACCCGTGGCCCATCCCGGAATCGGTCGACGCGGCCCCGGTGTTCGGCGCACCGCTGGGCATCATCCCGACCTGGCCGCCGGTCTGCATGGAGCCCGTGGACGGCATGGCCGTGGAGCCCATCGACGGCATCCCCGTCGCGCCCATCGACGGACGCATGGTCGTGGACATGCGGGGCATCGGGGTGTTGCCGCGCCGGACCACGACGGTGATCCGCACGGTGATGGTCACCCTTCCGCACCGGGCGGCCACCGTGGTCATGCCCGGCTTGGCGTGCTTCGAAATCGTCGCCCAGCCCGACCAGTTCATGGGATTGGACGAGGTGAGTTGAGCCGAGCCACCGTTGCCCATCTCGTGGGAATAGGCGTCGTTCATTCCCGCCATGAAAGCGGACGAGCCCACCCACATCAGTTTTCCGCCGTTGTTGGGGCAGGTCCCGGTAACCTGGACTTTCTGTCCCTGCATGACCGTCGTGGGCGAAACGATCACCTGCCCGGTTCCGGTACCGGCGAATGCCGGGGTTGCGCCGGCGAGCGCGGCGGCTCCGGCCGCCGCCGCGGCCGAAAGACGGGAAATGCGCACAGGACCACTCTCCTTCGCACTTGCTACAAGGTTGACAGGAACACGTGCGAAGCCGGGGGCCGGTTCAATGCGTCGGAAGATTTCTCCGGCCGCCCTGTCCGGGCACCGTCCCGGAGCGGTACTCACAGGGTGCAATGCCGCGCGGGCCGGAGTTGACACCGTGTGTGTTGTGCGACGCGGACGACCTGCACAGTATGGGGGTTTCGTTGATCGCTGTCAGGAGGGCCATCTTGTGTTGACCGCGCCCGCCCCCGCGGGGGCCGACACCCACCGGTTCCGCTCGAAGGTCCGGCTCCTGCCGCTGGTCGCGCTGATCTTCTTCAGCGTCTCCGGCGGCGCCTACGGGCTCGAACCGCTCTTCAGCACCTCGGGGCCGGGTGCGGCGATGCTGCTGCTGTTCCTCACGCCGCTCGTCTACAGCGTCCCCGTGGCCCTGTTCACCTCGGAGCTGAGCTCGGCGATCCCGGTGGAGGGCGGCTACTACCAGTGGGTCAAGCGCGCCTTCGGCGACTTCGGGGGCTTCCAGGTCGGGATGGTGTCGTGGCTGACCAGCCTGGTGGACATGGCCCTTTACCCGGTGATGTTCGCCGACTACCTGTCCAACGTCGTGCCCTCGGCGGCGGACGGGAGGACCGGGCTGTTCACCGTCCCCGGCTTCGGGCCGATCGGCTCGTTCGTCGTCGACGAGCACTGGGCCGTCGGCGTGCTGTGCGTCGTGGTCCCGCTGACGCTGCTGAACATACGAGGCGTCAAGAGCGTCGGCGACAGCTCGGTCCTGTTCGCGGTGGTGGCGATCGTGCCCTTCGTGCTCCTCGCCGTCTGCGGCATCCCGCAGCTGTTCACCCACCACGTCGACCCGGTGGCCCCCCTCACCGTCCCGCACACCTCCACCGTCTCGGCGCTCGGCGCGGGCCTGCTGGTCGTGATGTGGAACTACAACGGGTTCGACAGCATCTCCACCGTCACCGAGGAGATCGAGGACCCGCGCAGGAACCTGCCCAAGGCGCTCTTCCTCGCCATCGCGCTGATCGTCGCGGCCTATGTGATCCCCTCGCTCGGCGCCCTGGCCCACGGCGGCTGGAGCAGGTGGTCGGACGGGGACTTCGCCTCCATCGGCGGCGCCCTCGGCGGCACGTGGCTGATGTGGGCCCTCTCCATCGGCGGGATGTTCGCCGCCTGGGGCCTGTACTCCTCGCTGCTGATGTCCAACTCGCGGCTGCCGTTCGTCATGGCGGAGGACGGCTGGATACCCAGGTGGTTCGTGCGCAGGAGCCCCAAGTACGACACGCCGGTGACGGCCGTCGTCGTCTGCTCGGTGTGCTACGCGATCTTCTGCAACGACTCTTTCAGCAACCTGCTCGACTTCGACGTCGTCCTCACCAACATCACGCTGCTGATGGAACTGGCCGCCCTCGTCGCGCTGCGCGTCAAGGAGCCGGAGCTGCCCCGCCCCTACCGCATCCCGGGCGGCTGGCCCGGGGTGGTCGCGATGTCCGTGCCGCTGGTCGCCGTGATCGGCTGGGCGGGGTGGAACGTGGTCGACAAGGGCGGCGCCACGCTCGACCACACGGTCTACGCGCTCGTCTTCAGCCTCGTGGTCTACGTGCCGCTGCGCTTCTACCGGGCCTCCCGGGGCGCACAGGAGATATCCGGCTGAGAACACACATTACCCGAACAGTATGGGATACATATACCTGTATGACTTATCCCAGACAGATGGGGCAGGGTACGGAGCAGCGGGTGGGCACCCGGCCCTACGAGGATGTCGAGCGGGCGTACCGGCGGCGGGAGGCGGCCGCGCCGGGCGCCGGACGGCCGCAGTTCGCCGCCGGCGCGATCACCGCCTACCGGTGGGCCCTCGGGCAGCAGACGCGCGCTCCGGTCACCGGGGCCGCCGGAGGGGCCGTGCCGTCGCTGCCCGCGCTGACCGCCGAGGTGGACGCCGCTCTGGTGCAACTGGAGGACACCACGTTGCGCGGCGGGCCGAGGGAGTACACCGAGGGCGCCCACGACGCTCTGGCGTGGGTGTGCGGCTACAGCGAGGCACGCCCGTGACGAGCCCCGATCCGCCGCACCCCTCGCGCGACAGGCGTCAGGCCGGCTTGACCAGCAGCAGCTCGGTGTTGTGGTCGGCGGCGCCGCCGAGCTTCTGCGCGGGGACCGCGTAGGGGTCGTTGTAGGACAGCTCGCGGTACCAGGCGGCGAGCCCCGTGTCCGAGGTGTCGTGCGCGTCGGTGGCGTAGGGCGCGGCCGACTCCACGAGGGTGGTGAAGAGCGACAGCGTCCCGTCGCCGTTGTCGGCGATCTCGATGATGCGGGCGTGCTGGGGGAAGTCGATGTGGGAGGCGGTGTTGATCTCCCAGAAGGCGCGCTCCGGCACCGCGTGCCCGTGCGGCGTGATCCGGTTCTCGTGGCTGTGGCCGTTGACCCAGGCGACGACGTTCGGGTAGCGCTGCAGCAGCGCGACGAGGGCGCCGCCGTCGTGCCGGGCCTCGAACGGGGCGCGCGGGTCGGGCAGCAGGTTGCCCATGCTGGTGCTGGTGTGGTGGCTGAAGACCACGATCAGGTCGTTCCCGCTGCCGCTGCGCACGGTGCGGCCGTCGTTGTCGTACCAGTGGCCGCTGTGCTCCTGGAGCACGCCCTCCAGCCAGCGCAGTTGCGCCGTGCCGAGCGAACCGTCGGCGAAACCGGCCTGGTTGGTGGTGTCCAGGCTGATGCCCACGACCCCCTCGGCGATGCGGAACGAGTAGTACAGCCGCCCGCTGCGCACGGCGTCCGAGGTGAAGCCGTGGCCGACCGGACCGGGGCCGGTGCGCGCGGGATCCAGATGCGCCTGGGCGAACTCCTTGACCGTGAAGGGGCGCCGCCTGGGGTCGGGCGTGATCCGGCGCACCGGGGAGCCGTCGGCCAGCAGCTTCGCCATCAGCAGGGTGGCGGAGGCCGGGTCGTGCCGCAGGGCGTCCGCCAGCTTCGCCGCGTCGGCGTCGTCGCAGCCCTCGAGCTTGCGGTCGCCCGCGTAGAGGGCGCCCAGCAGACCGGGGTCGGGCAGTGAGCCCTCGACGCTGTCGTCGTGGTTGCCGACCGTGCTGTACCACGGCAGACGCAGCCCGGGCGCGGTGAACGGGCGGCCCGCCGCCTGGAGGAAGCCCGGCAGTTCGGGGAAGCCCTTGGCCTTGTAGGCGTCGACGAAGGGGAGTTCGGGGTTCCAGTAGGCGCTGCTGCCGGAGTTCTGCACGCCCTCGTAGCGCGTGGGATCGCCGCTGTTCGGCGTCACGCTGCCGCCGCTCATGACCGTCAGGAACCAGTCGAGTTCGATGTGCTCATGGTTGTCGGTGCTGTCGCCGGTCGCCATCACCATGGAGAGCGGACGCCCGGTGAACGGGCCGCCGCTCAGCGAGTTCACCCGCTCGACGAGCGAGGACGCACCCCGTACCGTCAGCGTCTCGTGCGGGCGGTGCGCGCTGTCGAGGTAGCGGGCCAGGTACTCGAACCGCACCGGGGACTCGGCGTCCACCAGGTGCATGTCGGTGAACTGGACGAACCCGGCGAGCGCGGTGCGCCGGTCGTCGCGCCCGGGCCGTGCCGAGGCCAGCTCCCCGCGGACCACCAGCGGCCAACCGGGCCCGGCGGCAAGGCGCTTGTACCCGGTACCGGCGCTCGCCGTGGCGACCTGTTCGAGCGTCGTGCCCTCGACCCGCACTGCTCGCGCCGCCGTGGCCGCCAGTGCCCGGTCCCGCCCTGCCGCGGACGCCCACACCCCGCCGGTGAAGGTCAGCGCCGCCCCGGTGGCGGCGGCCGAGACACCGGTGACGAAACGCCGCCGACTCAACGCACCCATGAGATCCCCTCCTGACGCCCGGGAGGCAACGGGCCGCCCCGGCTTCTGGTCGCAGCGCAGATTACTCGCAGGTAGCCGATAGGTAGAGATCTCCGGCTGAACATCGCGGGAACGGTGCGCGACGCGCCGCGTGATCGAAATCACCCACCAGGTTTCGGGGTTGACGGTCGGCCCATGGGCGTTAGAGGTTAACGAAGGCTTCGCCGCCCGTTAGCCCTGTCACCCCCAGTCGTTCCCGCTGAAGTGAAGACACTCGCTCCGCACCCGTTCGCCCAGGACCAGCCAGGAGAAGGCTCTTGACCGGCATAGACCGTCGCAGTTTCATGCAACTGGCGGGTGGCACGGCCGCCATGTCGTTGCTTTCGACCAGCATCGCCCGGGCGGCCGAGATCCCGGCGAATCGCCGTACCGGCTCCCTGCGCGACGTGGAGCACATCGTCGTGCTGATGCAGGAGAACCGTTCCTTCGACCACTACTTCGGCACGCTGCGCGGAGTGCGAGGATTCGGCGACCCGCGCCCGGTTACCCTCCCCAACGGCAAGCCGGTGTGGTACCAGTCGGACGGAACCAAGGACGTCCTGCCGTTCCACCCCGACGCCGACAACCTGGGCCTGCAGTTCCTCCAGGACCTCGCGCACGACTGGAACACCGGTCACGAGGCCTGGAACCAGGGCAGGTACGACAAGTGGGTGCCGGCCAAGACCGCCACCACGATGGCCTACCTCACCCGCAAGGACATCCCGTTCCACTACGCGCTGGCGGACGCCTTCACGATCTGCGACGCGTACCACTGCTCGCTGCTCGGCCCGACGGACCCCAACCGCTACTACATGTGGACCGGTTACGTGGGCAACGACGGCACCGGAGGCGGCCCGGTCATCACCAACGCCGAAGCCGGGTACTCCTGGACCACCTACCCCGAGCGGCTGGAGCAGGCCGGGGTCTCCTGGAAGATCTACCAGGACGTGGGCAACGGCCTCGACGCGGCCGGCTCCTGGGGCTGGACCCAGGACGCCTACATCGGCAACTACGGCGACAACTCGCTGCTGTACTTCGACAACTACCGCAACGCCAAGCCCGGCGACCCCCTCTACGACAAGGCCCGCACCGGCACCAACGCCAAGGGCGGCCAGGACTACTTCGACATCCTCAAGGCCGACGTCAAGGGCGGCCGGCTTCCCCAGGTGTCGTGGGTCGTGGCCCCGGAGGCCTTCACCGAGCACCCCAACTGGCCGGTGAACTACGGCGCCTGGTACGTCGCC
>CAYNNX010000051.1:0-9349 GCA_964398515.1 uncultured Streptantibioticus sp.
GCTGCACGGGCGGGGCCGGCGCCCAGGGGCCCGGCTCGCCGTAGGGCGGGGTGCCGTACGGGTCGGCGGGGTGCTGCGGGGCCGGCAGTTCGGCCGCGACCGGCGGCGGGCCGACCGGGGTGCCCTGCGGCGGCGTGGCGTACGGGTTGCCCTCGACGGGCTCGGCCGGCGGGACCTGCGGGGCGGTGCCGTGCGGTGTGGGCGGGCCGGGTGGGGGGCTCGACGACGCGCTGTCCGGGCCGCCTCCGCCGCTCTCCCCGCCGCCGGTGGCCTCGACGGCCGCTGCGTCCTCGGGCCCTCCCCGCTCGCCGTTCCCCCCGCCGTGCCCGCCGTTCTTGCCGAGCGACACCGGTGGCGCGGTCCGCCCGGTGCCGCCGTCCTCCTGCGGACGGCTCCACCAGTGCGGCCGGTCGGCCTTCCCCTCGTCCATGTACTCCCCTATGTCTGCGGTCCCCCGTAACGGGAGACTCAGCAGTTGGCTCCCTCCTCGTAGCCCACACCCGTCCGCCCGCGGGCGCAACGTGGCAGGCCACAGGGGGATTCAACCAGGCTGTGCGGAACCGGGTGGCGGGAGACGGGCTAGTGGGCGTGGGGAGCCGAGCCGGTGGCCGTCAGCGGTGCCGGTGAGGGGAGGGCGGACGGCAGCCTGAGCGCCGCGACCGGCGGCACCGCCACCGGTGTCGCCGCCACGGGCCCGGGAGCGCGCAGCACGCGGGAGACGACGCCGGGCGAGGCCACAGAGGGCGCCCGTCCGCCCTGCGCGGCCAGCAGCGGCTGACCGGCGGCGACCGGGGTGGCGCCGTCCAGCGGCACGCTCAGCAGGCCGGGCTGCGGGCGCCCGGGGCGGGTGGTGTCGCCGACCGTCAGCGGGGTGGCCGCGGTGCCGGAGGGGGCGTCGCCGGTGGGGCCGGAGCCCTCCACGGCGGCGTCGAGCGGCAGCGCTCCGCCCAGGGCGATGGCGGCCATGGAGAACGCCCCTGCGGCGGCGAACGCGAAGCGCCGGCTGCGGGATGCCGGGCGGTTGAAGTCGTGGATCCGGAAACCCTCCAGGCGCGGCCCGGCCGGAGTCGACACGTTGCTCCGATCGGGTGACAGGAAGGGTTCCGGCTCGCCGGTCGGCAGCGTGCTGTGCTCGTCGTCCTCGCCGAGGAGACGGCCGGAGCCGAACAGGTCACCGCCGAGTATGCCGCCGTCGAAGGGGCCGCTGTCCGGGCCCCCGGGTCCTCCCCCGGGCAGGCCCTGGAGCCGGGCGAGGAGCCCCGCGGAGAGCACGGGCTCGGTGGCGCCCGCGACGGCGCTCTTCAGCCGGCGCTGCTCGTCGGCCTCGGCCTTGCACTGTTCGCAGGTGGCGAGGTGGGCCAGGACCCGCTCCCGGGTGTCGTCGCCCAGCTCGCCGTCGACGAAGGCCGCCAGGCGGTCGCCCAGGTGCTCGTCGGCCGGCGACCGGGAACTGCTGCGGAAAGGAGTTGAGCCATTCACGACGTCCCCCGCGTCACCGTTCCGCCGCTGCTCTCCGCGCCGGCCGCCGCCGCGACCGCGCGCCCGGGGCGGGCGGCGGGCGCACGGTGCTGCAAGGCGCTGCGCAGGTGGGAGCGGCCGCGGTGGATACGGCTGCGTACGGTACCCAGCTTGACTCCGAGGGTGGCCGCGATCTCCTCGTACGACAGGCCCTCGATGTCGCAGAGCACGACGGCGGCACGGAACTCCGGCGCGAGGGTGTCCAGCGCCTGCTGGATGTCGGCGTCGAAGTGGGTGTCGTTGAAGGCCTGCGCGGGCGACGGCTCGCGGCTGGGGAGCCGCTCGGCGGCGTCGTCGCCGAGGGCGTCGAAGCGGATGCGCTGACGGCGCCGCACCATGTCCAGGAAGAGGTTGGTCGTGATGCGGTGCAGCCAGCCCTCGAAGGTGCCGGGGGTGTAGGTGGACAGGGATCGGAAGACCCGGACGAAGACCTCCTGGGTGAGGTCCTCGGCATCGTGCTGGTTGCCCGTGAGGCGGTAGGCGAGACGGTAGACCCGTGCGCTGTGCGTGCTGACGATCTCCTCCCAGGTGGGAGGGGTCCACGCCTCGGAGTCGGAGCCGAAGGAGCCGAAGGAGGCTGTCGCGGTGAAGCCCGCGGTCTCGGAACCGGTGGTGGCGGGACGGTCGTCGGTCTCGTTCACGGATCTCGGCTGACCGGCCGACCTGCGGAAGCGCGCGAGCACACCCCGGTCGCCGTCGGCAGCCGCACCTCCCCTGTCGACTCTGGTGGTGTCCAGTAGAGGCCCCACCATATCCACCTCGCCCGTTAGCTCCGGATAAGCAACTTTGCACCTGCTCTGGTCCGGCACCGGGTGCGGAGTCCTGCGCGTCATCCGTACCCGGTCCACCAGCGTCAACGCACGGGCTCCCGGGCGGGTTCCCGCACGCAGCGGATACAGTCGCCGGGCGGCCAAGCGCACACGGGCTACGGGGATTCGCGGACCCACCGGGACCCCCGGGGAATAAGGAGAGGGCCATTACCGGCAACCGGCAGGCGATCTGGGCGTTCGCCGACGCGTTCGCCGAGGAGGACGACGCGCTGCTACGTGCCCGGGAACGCGCCCGGGAGGCGGGTGTGCGCGCGGTCTCCCCCGGCACCGGCGCGGCCCTGCGGATGCTGGCCGCCACCGCGGACGCCAAGGTGGTCGCCGAGATCGGCACCGGCGTCGGGGTCTCCGGCATCCACCTGCTGCACGGCATGCGCCCCGACGGCGTGCTGACCACGGTGGACACCGAGCCGGACCGCCAGCAGCTGGCGCGGGTCGCCTACCGGGAGGCCGGGTTCGCCGCGAACCGGTCGCGCTTCATCCCGGGGCGGGCTCTGGACGTGCTGCCGCGGCTCGCCGACGGCGGCTACGACCTTGTCTTCTGCGACGGCGACCGGCTGGAGTACGTGCGGTACCTGGCCGAGTCGCTGCGGCTGCTGCGCCCCGGCGGGCTGGTCTGCTTCGAGGGGGTCTTCGCCCAGGGCCGTTCGATGGACGCCGCCTACCAGGAGGGCGAGGTCCAGGGCGTGCGCGAGGTGCTGCGCGCGGTGCGGGACAGCACGGCGCTCGTCCCCGTGCTGCTGCCGACGGACGACGGGCTGCTGTGCGCGGTGAAGAAGGGCTGAAGAGATCCGCGGGCCCTGCGGATGCGGCTCCGGGCTCCTGCTCACGCGTTCACGTGTGGACAGGAGCCCGGAGCCGTCGTCACGGGTGTGAAGGAGCCGCTCTCAGACGACTACCTTCTTGAGGGCCTCGCCGAGCTCCTCGGCCTCTTGGGGTGTCAGCTCGACGACGAGACGCCCGCCGCCTTCGAGCGGAACGCGCATGACGATGCCCCGCCCCTCCTTCGTCACCTCGAGCGGGCCATCACCCGTCCGCGGCTTCATGGCCGCCATGCTCGTTCCCCTTCCTGAAACCAGCTCTTCGCAACCGGCAACCCAGGCGCCGCCGGACTCGAACACATTGGTTCCACACCATTATCCCGCATGCCGGTCCCCGATGACCAACATCGGGGACCGGCGTCCGGCGACTCGCACCTCCAAAACCGCTCAATACGGCGAGATGGCTGCGATACTGCGCGGCCCGCCTTCCACGCCGCGAGGCCGATTCTTTGACGCAGGTCACATGTTCCCCCCTGGTGATCTCTCCGGCATGCTGAGGCCAGCCAAGCCGCGACGGAGGGACTGACTGCCATGGCCGACACCGTGCTGTACGAGGTGAGCGACGCGCTCGCCACCATCACGCTCAACCGGCCCGACGCGATGAACGCCCTCGACACCCGGACCAAGGACGCCCTGCGGGACGTGCTGGAGCAGGCCGCCGCCGACCCGGCGGTACGGGCCGTGCTGCTGACCGGGACCGGCCGGGCCTTCTGCGTGGGCCAGGACCTCAAGGAGCACGTCAACGCGCTGGCGGCCGGGCGCGAGGCGGGCGGCCGGACGATGAGCACGGTCCAGCAGCACTACAACCCCATCGTCACCTCGATCGCCACCATGCCCAAGCCGGTCGTGGCCGGCGTCAACGGCGTCGCCGCCGGTGCCGGGGCGGGGTTCGCGTTCGCCGCCGACTACCGGGTGGTCGCCGATACCGCCGCCTTCAACACCTCGTTCGCCGGGGTCGCGCTCACCGCGGACTCGGGCGCCTCGTGGACCCTGCCGCGGCTGATCGGCCACGCCCGCGCCGCCGACCTGCTGCTCTTCCCGCGCAGCGTGAGCGCCCAGGAGGCGCTGGAGCTGGGCATCGCGCAGCAGGTCGTGCCCGCCGGGGAACTGCCCGCCGCCGCCCTCGCGGTGGCCCGGCGGCTCGCGGAGGGGCCGACGGTCGCCTACGCCGCGATCAAGGAGTCGCTCGCCTACGCGGCCGGGCACTCGCTGATCGAGACCCTGGCGAAGGAGGACGAGCTCCAGGAGCGGGCCGGCACCTCCGAGGACCACCGGATCGCGGTCGATGCCTTCCTGAAGAAGGAGAAGCCGCGCTACGTCGGGCGCTGACCCTTACAGCCGGCCCCGCACATGGCATCCGGCCAGGTGGTCGTCGACCAGGCCGCACGCCTGCATCAGGGCGTAGGCGGTGGTCGGGCCGACGAAGCGGAAGCCGCGCTTCTTGAGATCCTTGGCGAGCGCCGTGGACTGCGGGGTCACGGCGGGCACGTCGGCGAAGGTGCGCGGCACCGGACGGCCCGCCGGGTCGGGGGCGTAGGACCAGACCAGCGCGTCGAGGCCGCCGCCGTGGGTCTCGGCGACCTCCAGCGCCGCGCGGGCGTTGGCCATGGCGGCGTCGATCTTGGCGCGGTTGCGGATGATCCCCGCGTCGGCGAGCAGCCGCGCCCGGTCCTCGTCGGTGAAGGCCGCGACGGCCTCGATGCGGAACCCGGCGAAGGCCTTGCGGAAGCCCTCGCGCCGCCGCAGGATCGTCAGCCACGACAGCCCGGACTGGAACGCCTCCAGGCAGATCCGCTCGAACAGCGCGTCGTCCCCGTGCACCGGGCGGCCCCACTCGGTGTCGTGGTACTCGCGGTAGTCCTCGTACCCCGCGGCCTCCAGCCCCCAGGGGCAGCGGGCCAGGCCGTCGGGGCCGAGGACCGGGCCGCGGGCGGGTGACTCAGTCATCGCGCTGTCCCTCCTCGGGTTCCTCGGGGCGGGGCCGCCGGCCCTGCCCGGGAGACTCCGGCGGCCCGGAGGGCTCCGGCGTGTGTCCGCCGAGCGCCGGTCCGCCCAGCGCCGCGTCCTGGGCACCGGCGAGGGCGGCCTCCAACTCGGCGATGCGTGCGTCCCGTTCGGCCAGTTCGGCGCCGAGCCGGTCCAGCACGTCGTCGACGTCGGTCATCCGGTAACCGCGCAGCGCGACGGGCAGCCGCAGCTCCTCGAGGTCGGCGCGGCCCACCGGGCGGTCCGGCGGGAGGGCGTCGTCCAGCCGGTCCGGCTCGGCGTCGCGCAGCGCCCCGCCCTCCCCGAGCACCGCGAGGGCGACCGCGGCGACCACCGCGACCAGCGCGATGAGCATGAACCAGAACAAGGCGATCTCCTGGGTCCGGACCCGTGGGTCGTTACCGGTGTCGGTACGTGTAGGTGACGATCGTGCCATGCCGCAGCGCGCACGGTCCCGGGCGGAGGGTTTAGGGTCGCAGCCGGGACACCACGACGGGACCGGGGACGGAAGAAGACGAGAGAAGAGGGCATGCTGCGGCTGGGCAAGCGTGAGTTCGGCGACCATGAACCGGTGATCATGGCGATCGTCAACCGCACGCCGGACTCCTTCTACGACCAGGGCGCCACCTTCGCCGACGAGCCCGCGCTCGCCCGGGTCGAGCAGGCCGTGGCCGAGGGCGCCGCCATCATCGACGTGGGCGGGGTGAAGGCCGGTCCCGGCGAGGAGGTCGGCGCCGAGGAGGAGATCCGCCGCACGGTCCCGTTCGTCGCGCAGGTGCGCCGGCGCTTCCCGGACGTCGTGATCAGCGTGGACACCTGGCGGAGCGAGGTCGCCGAGGCGGTCTGCGAGGCGGGGGCGGACCTGCTCAACGACGCGTGGGGCGGGGTCGACCCGCGGCTCGCCGAGGTCGCGGCGCGCTACGGCGTGGGCCTGGTGTGCACCCACGCGGGAGGCGCGCAACCGCGTACCCGCCCGCACCGGGTCGGCTACGAGGACGTGATGGCCGACATCCTGCGGGTCACGCTGGGGCTGGCGGAGCGGGCGGTCGAGCTGGGGGTGCGGCGCGACGGCATCCTCATCGACCCCGGGCACGACTTCGGCAAGAACACCCGGCACTCGCTGGAGGCGACCCGGCGGCTGGGCGAGATGGCCGCCACCGGGTGGCCGGTTCTGGTGTCGCTGTCGAACAAGGACTTCGTGGGCGAGACGCTGGACAGGCCGGTCAAGGAGCGGCTGCTGGGGACGCTGGCGACCACCGCGGTCTCCGCATGGCTCGGCGCCCGCGTCTACCGGGTGCACGAGGTCGCGGAGACCCGGCAGATCGTGGACATGGTGGCCTCCATCGCGGGCCACCGTCCCCCCGCGGTGGCCCGCCGCGGACTCGCCTAGTTCCCGGTCGCGCTCAGTTCTGGATCTCCTTCGTCACCAGCTTGATCGCCTCGTCCACGTCGTCGGTGAGGTGGAACAGCTCCAGGTCGACCGCGGACGCCTTGCCCTCGCCGATCAGGGTGGCGCGCACCCAGTCGACCAGGCCGCGCCAGTAGGAGCTGCCGTAGAGCACGATGGGGAAGCGGGTCACCTTCTTGGTCTGCACCAGGGTCAGCGCCTCGAAGAGCTCGTCGAGGGTGCCGAATCCGCCCGGCAGGACGACGAACCCCTGCGCGTACTTCACGAACATCGTCTTGCGGACGAAGAAGTACCGGAAGTTCACCCCGATGTCGACGTAAGGGTTGAGGCCCTGCTCGAAGGGGAGCTCGATGCCCAGGCCCACGGAGACCCCGCCCGCCTCGCCCGCGCCCTTGTTGGCGGCCTCCATCGCGCCGGGGCCGCCGCCGGTGATCACGGCGAACCCGGCTTCGGCGAGCGCCCGGCCGATGCGCACCCCGGCCGCGTACTCGGGCGAGTCGGCCGGTGTGCGGGCGGAGCCGAACACGCTGATGGCGGGGCCGAGTTCGGCCAGGGCGCCGAAGCCCTCGACGAACTCCGACTGGATGCGCATCACCCGCCAGGGGTCCTCGTGCAGCCAGTCCGTGGGCCCCTTGGTGTCCAGCAGCCGCTGGTCGGTGGTGGTGCCGGAGACCGCCTGGCGGCGCCTGCGGACCACCGGGCCGAGGTGCCGCTCGGGCCAGCCGGCTCCGGGCGGGGTGCTCTCCGCCGCCGCGTTCGCCGCCGCGGAGGCCTCCTGTGCGGGGCTGCACCGGTGCTCGCGCTGCGCTCCCGGCTCCCTCGGGTCGTCGTTCCCCACGGCACTCGCTCCCTCCTGGCCCCGGCGTCTCACAGGGCCACGCTTGCAGCGTACGTACCCTGCGCAAGCGCTTCGGGCAGGGTCAGGCGGTGAGCCAGTGCCGCAGGCGCTCCTCGCACTCCAGGACGGCCGCGGCCGCCACGTGCTCCTCGCGGGTGTGGGCGAGCTTCGGATCGCCGGGGCCGTAGTTCACGGCCGGGACGCCGAGGGCGGAGAAGCGGGCGACGTCGGTCCAGCCGTCCTTGGGCGCGAGGGCGGCGCCCACCGCCTCGACGAAGGCCGCGGCGGCCGGGTGGCTGAGGCCGGGCAGGGCGCCGGGGGCCGAGTCGGTGAGGACCACCTCGAACCCGTCGAAGACCTCGCGCACGTGCGCCAGCGCCTCCTGCTCCGAGCGGTCCGGCGCGAAGCGGTAGTTGACGATCACCGCGCAGGCGTCCGGGATGACGTTCCCGGCGTGGCCGCCTTCGATCATGACGGCGTTGAGCCCCTCGCGGTAGGTGAGCCCGTCGATCTCCACCCGGCGCGGCTCGTAGGCGGCGAGGCGGGCGAGGACCGGCGCGGCCTTGTGGATGGCGTTCTCGCCCAGCCAGCTGCGGGCGGAGTGCGCGCGGCGCCCGGTGGTCTCCACCCGGACCCGCAGCGTGCCCTGGCAGCCGCCCTCGACCTGCGCCGAGGTGGGTTCGAGCAGTACGGCGAAGTCCCCGGCCAGCCACTCGGGGTGGCTCCTGGCGAGCCTGCCCAGGCCGTTGAACTCGGCCGCGATCTCCTCGGCGTCATAGAAGACGAAGGTCAGATCGCGGTTGGGCGCGGGCACGGTGGCCGCCAGCCGCAGCTGGACCGCGACGCCGGACTTCATGTCTGAGGTGCCGCACCCGTGCAGCACCCCGTCCTCCAGCCGGGACGGCACGTTGTCGGCGATGGGCACGGTGTCCAGGTGCCCGGCGAGCACCACCCGCTCGGCGCGGCCCAGGTTGGTCCGCGCCACCACCGCGTCCCCGTCCCGGTCCACGGTCAGGTGCGGCAGCGCGCGCAGCGCCTGCTCGACGGCGTCGGCGAGGGCCTTCTCCGACAGGCTGACCGAGGGGATGTCCACGAGCTGCGCGGTGACGGCGACCGCGTCCTGGGTGAGGTCGAGTGCGGGGTGGCTCATGCGCCCGACCTTACCGGCGCTGCCGCGGCGACCGTGTGACGGCTGGGACGGATGGGGTCCTAGTACCGTGTCGTGCGTGTCGCAGCGATCAGCAGACCCCGGCCCGGACCCCGGCACGCGTGGGCGCCGCCGCGCGCGGTACGGCGCGGCGGCCCTGGCGCTGGCCGCGGTGGCCGGGTACGTGACGTTCCGGGCGGTGACGGGCGGGGCGACGGCCGAGTGCACGGTACGGGCCGACGCCGGCACGCTCGCGCTGCACCAGCAGCAGGCGGCGAACGCGACCACGATCAGCGCGGTGGCCTCCTCGCGCGATCTGCCGGAGCGGGCGCTGGCGATAGCCCTGGCGACCTCGATGCAGGAGTCGAAGCTGCAGAACATCCGCGGCGGCGACCGCGATTCGCTCGGCCTGTTCCAGCAGCGGCCCTCCCAGGGGTGGGGAACGGCACAGCAGATCATGGACCCGGTGTACTCGGCCGACGAGTTCTTCGACGGACTGGTGAAGATCCCCGGCTATTCGCGTCTGCCGCTGACCGCGGCCGCCCAGAAGGTGCAGCACAGCGGCTTCCCCCAGGCCTACGCCAAGCACGAGACCGACGCCTCGCTGCTGGCCGCGGCGCTGTCGGGGCGCGAGCCGAGCCTGACCTGCGCGGTGGACACCCGTATGCGCCAGGGGGATCCGCAGCTCGTACGGCAGCGGCTGACACGCGAGTTCGGGGCGCAGGCGCTCTCCCGGCCGGGCGGGCCGCCGCCGGGGGCGGGAACGGCGCCCTTGCCGTCGCAGTCCCCCCCGGCCGCCCCCGC
>CAYNNX010000051.1:9449-19886 GCA_964398515.1 uncultured Streptantibioticus sp.
GCCCCCGCCGACTCCCGGACCGTCGTCGTGCCCGGTGACCCGGCGGCCGATCCCACCGATGAGGACGCGGCGCAGCACGGCTGGGTGCTGGCCCAGTGGGCGGTGGCCCATGCGCCCGAGCTGCGGATCGCGGAGGTCTCCTACCGCGGCCGGCTCTGGCGGGCCGCCGACTCGGGCAAGGGGTGGCGCAGCGCGGCACCGGCCCGCGGCCAGGCGGACGGAGACGTGTGGATCACCGTCGCGCGGTGACGGCTCACCGCCCGGGCACAAGTGCGGACTTTCACCCTTGAGCGGTATTCCATGGTTCCCTGAAAACGGCCTCCGCGATCTTGCACGGCGGTTATCCCGAACCGGTAAATTCCTTGCGGAACAAGGGATGTGACGATTCTTCAGGGACGCGCGAGCCGCCGTTAATGCCCTATTCTCCCGAAACGTTATTATGCGATGCATTGCAAAGTCTTTACCTGATGCGGCCGCAACTTTAGGGCCCGTCACGCGGTAGTCACGACGTCCGCCCGCCGGACACCGAGTGCCCGGACTCGCGGGACCGTTCGGTGCCCCGCCGGACACCACTCGTCCTGTCTCTCCGTACAAGGAGCATCATGTCCCTCCCCATCAAGAGTCGGATCGCCCGGGCCGCCCTGCTGGTCGCCGCAGCCGCCCCCGTGATCGGGATGGGCGCCTCGTCGGCGTCGGCGGCCGACCTGCCCGCCTCCGGCCTTGGCGGACAGCTGACCAGCCCGGACACCGCCAACGGCGCCGCCAACGCCCTCAACGGCACGGCGGAGAAGGCCAACGGCGTGGTCAACGCGACGGGCCGCAGCGCGCTCACCAAGGGTCTGCCCGCCGCCCAGCACGTGGTGGGCGAGATGGAGAAGGCCGCCGTCCCCGCCGCCCAGCAGGTCGTGAGCGACGCCTCCCACTCGCTCACCCACTCGGCGGCGAAGGGCACCCGGTCCATCGGCGGCCACGGCCCGGCCGACAAGCTGCCGGTGCACGGCCTGACCGACAACCTCAGCCACGTCGGCGTCGACCAGCTGCCGACCCGCGCCCTGGGCCTGTCCTGACCGGGGGCGCCGTCGCACGGCACCGCTGAGGGGGCCCGGAGAAGGTGTGTTCTCCGGGCCCTCTCGTTCGGGCGCGGCGCGGTCGGGGCCGGAGCCGTGCGCCCGGGAGCTTCCGGGGCTACTCCCCCGCGAGGCGCCGCACGGCCGCCGCCACGCGCTCGTCGGTCGCCGTGAACGCGATCCGCACGAACCGCTCACCCGCACAGCCGTAGAACTCGCCCGGCGCGACGAGGATCCCCTGCTTCGACAGCTCGCCCACGGTGTCCCAGCAGGGCTCGTCGCGGGTGGCCCACAGGTAGAGGCTGGCCTCGCTGTGCTCGATGCGGAAGCCGGCGCCCTCGAAGGCGCCGCGCAGCGCGGCACGGCGCCGGGCGTAGCGCTCCCGCTGCTCGTCGGCGTGGGCCTGGTCGCCCAGGGCCGCGATCATGGCGGCCTGCACGGGCGCCGGGACGATCATCCCGAGGTGCTTGCGCACCGCCAGCAGTTCCGCGACGACCGCCGGGTCGCCGGCGAGGAACGCGCCGCGGTATCCGGCGAAGTTGGACCGCTTGGACAGCGAGTGCACCGCGAGCAGGCCCTCGTGGTCGTCGCCGCAGACCTCGGGATGGAGCACGGAGACCGGCTCGGCCTCCCAGCCCAGCTCGATGTAGCACTCGTCGGAGACCACGAGGATCCCGTGCTCCCGCGCCCAGCCGACGATCCGGCGCAGCTCGTCCGCGCCGAGCGTGCGGCCGGTGGGGTTGGAGGGGGTGTTGAGCCAGAGCACCTTGACCCGGGCCGGGTCGAGGTCGCTGACCGGGTCGTCGTACGTGACCGGCTCCGCGCGGGCGACCAGTGCCCCGATCTCGTAGGTCGGGTAGGCGAGCCGCGGGTAGGCCACCTGGTCGCCGGGGCCGAGGCCGAGCAGGGCCGGCAGAGCGCCGACGAGCTCCTTGGAGCCGATCAGCGGCAGCACGCGGGCCGGGTCGGCGGCCACCGACAGCCTGCGGCCGAGCCAGCCCGCGATCGCCTCACGCAGCGCCGCCGTGCCGTAGGTGAGCGGGTAGCCGGGGCTGTCGGCGGCGGCGCTCAGCGCCTGCTGGACGACGGCCGGAACGGGGTCGACCGGGGTGCCGACGGACAGGTCCACGACCCCGTCCGGGTGCGCGGCGGCCGCCGCCTTGTACGGCTCCAGACGGTCCCAGGGGAAGACGGGCAGGCGGTCGGATACGCGCGGCACGTGCTGCTCACTTTCTGTCGTGCTCTGGTGGCGGTCCCGGAACCCGGACCGGTCCTGGAAAGGCGACGGCGGCCCCGCCCGGCGCGTGCACGCGCTGCCGTACGGGACCGCCCTGATGATCGCTGTGATGAACGCGGTCGCGCGCCCGGATCAACCGGCGTTGATGTCCGGCGGCAGGGCGGCGATGAACGGGTGGTCGCGTTCGATCAGCCCGAGCTTGGAGGCACCACCCGGCGAGCCGAGCTCGTCGAAGAACTCGACGTTCGCCTTGTAGTAGTCCTTCCACTCCTCCGGGGTGTCGTCCTCGTAGAAGATCGCCTCGACCGGGCAGACCGGCTCGCAGGCCCCGCAGTCGACGCACTCGTCCGGGTGGATGTACAAGGACCGCTGACCCTCGTAGATGCAGTCGACGGGGCACTCCTCGATGCATGCCTTGTCCTTGACGTCGACACAAGGCTGCGCGATGACGTAGGTCACGCTGTCGTTCCTCCTCGTTAGGGCTGGCGGACCGGTGTGCGGCTCCGCCGCGTGGCGCGCGGGAGCGCGGCGTCGTCGATGCCCGCCTCTAGTATCTCCGGTTCCGGGCGGCAGACGAACAAGAGGGGCGACCGAACTGTGGAATTCAGTGGCGGCGGATTGCTCGACATCCATGTCACCCCCGCTGACGTGGGCAAACGTGTATCCGTGCGGAGGGTAGCGGAGATCATCGGCGGTCGCCCGGTGTTCACCGACGCCGTAGGGGTTCTCACATCCTGGTCACAGGGTGTGCTGATGATCACACGACGCGGGGGTGAGGTCGTCCGCATCCCGGAAGAGTCGCTGGTCGCCGGCAAGGTCGTCCCCGACGCGCCCGCCCGGCGCCGCCGCCCCGGTGTCCCCGCCGCGACCGCCCGCGAGCTGCAGGAGACGGCGGCCCGCGGCTGGCCCGCCGTGGAGACCGAGCGCCTCGGCGGATGGGTGCTCCGGTGCTCCAAGGGCTTCACCCGGCGGGCCAACTCGGTGCTGCCCCTGGGCGATCCGGGGATACCCCTGGACGCGGCACTCGAACGCGTGACCGCCTGGTACGGCGAGCGCGGGCTCGTGCCGTACGTGCAGGTCGTGGAGGCACCGCTGGCGGCGGCGCTGGAGGAGCGCGGCTGGCCGTCGGAGGCGTACACGTCGCTGCTGACCGCCCCGTTGGCCCCGGTCGCGGACGGGCCCGGGGCCGAGCGGGTGACGCTGAGCCGCGAGGCGGACGAGGCGTGGCTGGCGCGCTACCGCCGCACCGGCGAGGCGGGGCAGGAGGCGGTGAAGGTGCTCACCGGTGGGCCGTCGGTCTGGTTCGCGACGGTGCCGGGGAGCGGGCCCGAGGAGCCGCCGGCGGCCATCGGACGGTGTGTCGTGGACGGGCCGTGGGCAGGATTCGCCGCCGTGGAGGTCGATCCGGCACATCGGCGCGAGGGGCTGGCGACCGCGGTGATGGCGGCGCTCGCCCGCCAGGCGGTGGACGAGGGTGCCGGCGGGGCATATCTCCAGGTCGAGGAGGACAATGGGGGCGCACTGGCGCTCTACGACCGGATGGGCTTCACCGTCCATCACCGCTACCACTACCGGCGTGGCGCCCAAAGCGCCGCAGGATGAAGGTCATCCAGGCTGCGATGGAGGAGATCACCCGCATAAGGCAGCGGTTCGCCGACGAGGCCCGCGTCGAGCGGCCCGATCTCGCGCTGATGTGCCTGCTGGTGGGCGCGGAGGCCGACGCACGGCTGGGCGGGGGCCGGCTCACGGCAGCGCTGGCCGAGCTCGACCGACTGGCCGCGCAGGTCATCACGCCCGGCTCGCCGGACGACCCGGCGGCCTGGGCCGACGCGCTCGCCGACGCCCTGGGCACGCGGTGCGGCTTCCGGGGCGAGCCGTCGGACTACCGGCGACTGGAATCCTCGCTCCTCCACCACGTGCTGATGCGCGGCCGCGGGCTGCCGATCCTGCTGTCGGTGGTCTGGATCGAGGTCGGACGGCGGGCCGGTGCACCCGTCTACGGGGTCGCGCTGCCCGGACACTTCGTGGTGGGCGTCGGGGACCCGGAGGGGGCGCACGTGCTGGTCGACCCGTTCGAAGGCGGCCGGCCGCTGTCCATGGAGGACGTCGCGCTGCTGGTGGCGGGGGCCACGGGCGGCCCGCCGACGCCGGGGATGCTGGAGCCGGCCGGTCCGCTGGAGATCGTGGCGCGCGTCCTGAACAACATCCGGGCCTGGGCCGCGGCCCGCCCCGAGCACTCCGGCGTCCAGCTGTGGGCGGTGGAACTGGCCCTGCTCCTGCCCCGGCACCCGGCCCGGCTCCGCCTCGAACGGGGCCAACTCCTCATACAGCGCGGCGACGTGCTCACCGGAGCCGCCGAACTGGAGGCCTACGCCGAGGTGGTGGCCGTCATGGATCCGCAGGCCGCGCTGTCCGTCCGCCACCAGGCCCGCGCCGCCCGCGCTCTGCTCAACTGACCCGGCGCGCCCGGCCTCGGACGCCGCCGACGCGCCGCGTACGTGCGCCAGCCAGGGTCACAGCCAGCCCTTCTCACGGGCGATGCGCACCGCCTCGGACCGGTTGCGGGCGCCCGTCTTCTGGATCGCGGTGGACAGGTAGTTGCGCACGGTGCCCTCGGACAGGTGGAGGGCCGAGGCGATCTCGGAGTTGACCGAACCGTCGGCCGCAGCCCGCAGCACCTCCCGCTCCCGGGCGGTCAGCGGGTCCGCGCCTTCGGAGAGCGCGGCCGCGGCCAGCATCGGGTCGATGACCTTCTCGCCGCGCAGCACCCGCCGCACGGCCTCGGCGAGTTGGGCCGCCGGGGCGTCCTTGACCAGGAACGCGTCGGCGCCCTGCTCCATCGCGCGCCGAAGGTAGCCGGGCCGGCCGAAGGTCGTCACGATCACCACCTTCACGCCGGGCAGCTGCTTGCGCAGGAGCGCTGCCGCGTCGATGCCCGTCATCCCCGGCATCTCGATGTCGAGGAGCGCGACGTCCACCGCGTGCTCCCGGGCCGCCGCGACGACCTCGTCGCCGCGCGCCACCTGCGCGACGACGTCGATGTCCTCCTCCAGCCCGAGGAGTGTGGCCAGCGCCTCGCGGACCATGGACTGGTCCTCGGCCAGTAGCACCCTGATCATGCGTGAAGGTTAGCGACTGGCCGGGTGACCCGATCAGCCCTGTGGATCGGGCCTGTGGAAAACTCCGGGCACGGCCGTCCGGGCCTCGCCGTCGGTGTGCACCGGCCGCAGCGGCACGTAGGCCTGGAGCGAGAACCCGCCGATCCGCGAGGCCCCGGTGCTCAGGCGGCCGCCGGAGATCACCAGGCGCTCCTCCAGGCCCTGCAGCCCGTTGCCCGCGTGGTGGCCGCGGCCCGGGCCCTGGCCGTCGTCGGCCACTTCAAGCCGCAGATACCTGGTCTCGTCGGTGTCCCAGACCTCGTCGAGGAGCAGCTCGCAGCGGCGGGCACCGCTGTGGCGCACGACGTTGGTGACCGCTTCCCGCAGCGCCCAGGCGAGCGCGCCCTCCCCCTCGGCGCCGAGGCCCGGGTAGTTCTCGCGCAGCGGCCGGTCGAGGGCGGGCGCGATCGAGGCGTCCACCCCGGCGGTGCGCAACGCGGTGCGGACTCCGGCGAGCTCCACGCCGAGGGTGGGGCGCCGGTAACCGCTGACGGCCTCCCGCACGTCGACCAGGGCCTGGCGGCTGACCTGCTCGATGTCGGCGACCTGCTTGGCGGCGTCCTCGGGTTTGTCCGGAAGCATCCGGCCCGCCAGCTCGCTCTTGAGGGTGATCAGGGAGAGCGAGTGGCCGAGCAGGTCGTGCAGGTCCCGGGCGAGCCGCAGCCGCTCCTCGTTGGCCGAGAGGTGGGCCACCGTCTCCCTGGCCTCACGCAGCTCATGCATGGTCCGCCGCATCTGCGTGGTGCCCATCATGGCGGCGGCGCCCAGCAGCGCCGGCAGGAACTCCGCGGCGATGAGCCACCGGTCCGCCCCGATCAGCTCACCCACCCCCGGCAGGGTGAGCGCGGCGCACGGCACCGCCCACATCGCGTACCGGACGGGCACCAGCACCCCGGCCGAGATCGCGACGTAGACGAAGAGCACCAGCCAGTTGGCCCCGAGGGTGAAGCTGAGGACACCGGCGAGCACGTAGAGCCAGCCGAGGATCGCCGCCTGCCGCCAGTCCAGCCCGGTGCGCGGCCGCCGGTTGAGGATCAGGTACAGGTACGGGCCGACGAAGGCGGCCAGTCCGAGCCAGCCGAGCGCGGTGGCCGACGGCGTGTGGTTCCCGGCGGCGAGGTCGCCGACGGCCGACCCCATGTACAGCAGGTACACGCCGGTCCAGCAGAGCTTGATCCACTGCTCCCGCCGGGTCTCCGGGGCGCCCCCGATGTTGGTCGCCGAGGATCGCCCCACCGCGCCGCCGCGCTCTTCCACGATCACGTCCTTACGCCTTGAGGGTGTCCTTGCGGTACAACCATGCTGCCCCACCGGTGAAGAGGACCAGATACGCCAGCAGCAGCGCCACGTCCCGGACGTGCGGCGCGTCACCCGCCTCGATGGCGTGGCCGAGGGCGGCGTAGGCCGAGGTCGGCAGCCACTTGGCGATGTCCTGCAGCCACTGCGGGAAGATCGTGGAGGGCATCCACAGACCACCGAGGATCGACAGGCCGAAGTAGACGATCATGGTGACCGGCCGCACGGCGTCCCCGGAGACCAGGTAGCCGATGGCCACCCCCAGCGCGGCGAAGACCAGCGAACCCGCCCAGATGGCCACGGTCAGGGCTATCCACTGCCAGGCGTCCAGCCGTACGTCCTTGAAGGCGGCGGCGACGATCTGGACGACCAGGATGGCGGGCAGGGCGACCGTGGCGGCCGAGGCCATCTTGGCTATCACGTAGCCGCGGCCGGGCAGGGCGGTCAGCCTCAGCTGGCGGATCCAGCCCTTCTCGCGCTCCTTGGCGATGCGCTCGCTGTTGCCCATGAGCACCGCGGTCAGCGTGCCGAAGGAGGCCATGGCGACCATGTAGTACAGCTGCATGGTCAGGTGGGTGTGCGGCACCAGCGAGGCCTTGCCGGAGGGGCCGGAGATCAGCAGGAAGAGCCCGGCCGGATAGATCACCGAGAAGAACATGAACTTCTTGTTGCGCAGGGTGCGGGTGATCTCGAGCTTGATCAGGGAGGCGGAGGTGAAGGTGTTCATCGGGCCGCCTCCTCGGCGGACGCAGGGGAGTCTGAGGCGGTGGTGATGGCGATGAAGGCCTGCTCCAGGCCGAGGCCCGCGACCTCCAGGTTGCGCGGGTAGAGCCCGAGCCCGTAGATGGCGTGGGTGGTGGCGTCCGCGTCGGTCGACTGGATGCGCACGGTGCGACCGCTGACGCTGAGGGCGGTCAGGAACGGCAGACCGCGCAGCGCCGCCTCGTCGATGCGGCCGTCGAGGTCGAAGACGATCCGGCGGGCACCGGCCTTGGCCTTGATCTCGGCGGCGGAGCCGTCCGCGAGGACCCGCCCGCGGTGCAGGACGATCACGCGGTCGGCGATCGCGTCGGCCTCCTCCAGGTAGTGCGTGGCGAACAGCACCGTGCGCCCCAGCGCGGCCTGCTCGCGCATCGTGGCCCAGAACGCCTGCCGGACCGTGACGTCCATCCCCGTGGTCGGCTCGTCCAGGATGATCAGGTCGTTGGCGCCGGCGGTGGCGAGCGCGAAGCGCACCCGCTGCTCCTGGCCGCCGGAGAGCTTGTTGACCATGCGGTCGGCGATGTCGGTGATCCCGGCGCTCTCCAGCACCTGCTGGACCGGGAAGGCCCTGGGGTGCAGGTCGCAGGCGAGCTTCACCAGCTCGCGGACCTTCACCTCCTCCATGAGCCCGCCGCTTTGCAGCATCGCCCCGACCCGGCCCCTGGCTATCGCCCGCGCCGGCGTGCCGCCGAAGACCTCGACGCTTCCGGCGTCGGCGTTGCGCAGGCCGAGCAGCAGATCCAGGGCGGAGGACTTGCCCGCGCCGTTGGGCCCGAGCAGGGCCACCGTTTCCCCGGCGTGCAGCGTCAAGGTGAGATTGTCGACGGCCTTGACCTGGCCGTACGTCTTGGAGACGCCGGTGAAGCTGACGACCGGTTCGGCCGTGCCACGCTCCCGGGGCGTCGTCGATGCGGCTGTAACGCTCATGGCCCCAAGCTTCGGGCCTGCGGCGCCCCGGCGGCAGTGCCGTGCATCGTGTCCTGGCGATGACAGATGTCATGCCCGGCCGATGACATCACGCGCCCGAGGCGCCCTCGCGCCCCCCGCGCGAGCCGCAGCGCCGGTGCGGCCCGGCCGGTCAGGGCACGGCCGCACCGGCGGGCGTCACTTCGCCACGTTCTCCAGCACCGCGGTCTTCGCGGGAGCCGTCTTGCGCAGCTCGGGCAGCATCGCCGAGGCCACGTCCGCCGGGGTGACCGGGGTCTTGCTGCCGGTGCCGCGATCGAGCAGCACGCCGTCGAAGGCGTTGCCGTACAGCTCCTTCAGGGCGCCGAGGTCGATGTGGAACGTCAACTGCCCGGTGTCGCCCGCGGGGACGAGCGTCAGGATCCTGCTCAGCGACTTCTGCGGGCTGAACGGAACGGACTTGGACCCGGCCACGACGGTGATCCGGCCCGACATCGCCGGCTCGCCGAGCTCCTTGATCGCCCGGTCGATCGCCGCCTGGGTGACCTTCGGCTGGTGCGTGGTCACCGGCAGGTCCACCGGCTGGTCCTGGCCGGTCTGCGCGCGCAGCTCGTACGCGGCGATGATCTTCTGCACGGCCGAGTCCGCGTCCACCGCCTGGAACGGGGTGCCGGGCACGCCGACCGGCTTGCCCGCCACGAACTTCACCATGCCGTCCGAGCCTCCGGCGGCCCCCGCCGTCAGCCCCCGCAACTGGCCGCGCAGCTTCTCCTGGTCGACGGTGACGACCGGCTTCTGCCGACGCGCGCCCCCGAAGAGCGAGCCGATCACCGAGACCGGGTTGTAGTCGCGGTGCGCGACCTGGCGGACCGTCTCCTGGGGGTCGATGGCGAGGCCCGCCAACTCCGGCCTGAGCTGCGTGTCCCGACCGCCGACCCGGACCTTCAGCGGTGCCGTCGCGCGGTCGCCGACCGCGGTCTGAAGCGCCTTGACGGCCTCGTCCCTGGTCTTGCCGCCGATGTCGGTGCCGAGCACCACGGTCCCGTTGGGCACGTCGGCGTGGTCCATGAGCAACCCGGCGCCGTAGGCGACCGCCACGGCGGCGAACAGGGCGGCCCCGGCCAGCACGAGCTTGCTGCGCCCCTTCGCCGCACGGGAGTCGGACCCGGTGGACTGCGAACGGGCGGGAGCGGTCTGCGACTTGGCGCCCGATTCGTCCGGACCACTCGGACCACCGGGGCCTCCCAGGCCCCCCGGAACAGCGGGACCACCGGGATCGGCCGCGACGGCCGGGCCCGCCGGAGCGCGCCGGTCGGCCGACGGCACCGCGGGGATGCCGCTGACGAGGGTGTCGCCGGAGACGTGCGCCGCGTCGTCGCCGAAGGGGTCGGCGCCCGTGGCGGAGCCGCCGATACCGCCGATGTCCCCGATGTCCCCGATGCCGCCGGGCGGCCGGAAGCCCGCCCGGTGCTCCCCGCTCCCGGGAGCCGGGGTGTGCATGCCGCCGGTCACCGGTCCGGTCGTCGGACCGGCGGGCGCGCCCGCGGTCGGCCCTGCCGCCCCGCCGGGAACGGCCGGTCCGGGGAACGGGACGCTGCCCGGAGGGGGTCCGCTCAGGCTGTCCCGGAAGCCGTCCGCACCGGCGCCGCGGCCCGTGTCCGGCGCGGAGAACGGCGGGTCAGCGGAGGCGGCGGACCGGGTCCCGGTGGGGTCGGCGGACAGATAGGGGATGTCCGGACGGCGTGGCGCGGACCCGGCCGGGCCGCCGGGAACGGCGGGACCGCCCGCGGCGAGGCCGCCGCCGAGCGTCCCCCCGGAAACGCCGGGGCTCCCGGAGCCGCCGGCCGGACCGCCCGAGCCGGGTCCACCGGAGGCGCCCGAACCGGAGGCGGCGGATTCGGGACCGCCGGAGGCAACCGCCCCCGCAATGCCCTTCCCCAGCGTGGCCTGCTTGCGCGGGGCGAACCAGTCGCTCGTCACCGGCTTCTCGGTGCCGCCGGACGGCGTGTCG
>CAYNNX010000051.1:19986-26002 GCA_964398515.1 uncultured Streptantibioticus sp.
GCACCGGCGCCCGCGCTCGTGTCGGCGGCGCCCCGCGACGCGCCCGTCGGCGGCCGCAGCGGCGAGCCCGGTGCCCCCTTGGCGGAACCGGTGCCGTCGTCCGTGGGCTTCTCGGTGCCCTCGGGGACCGGTGTGCGGACCACCACCGGGGGGATGGGCCGGGAGCCCGGGATGTTGATCCGGATCCGGGTGGTCAGCGTGGTCTCGGTCTTGCGCTCGTCGGCAGCGGGCTCCGGGGCGTCCGTACCGCCGGTGCCGCCGGACGGCTCCTCCTGTGGGTGCGGCGACGGATACCGGCGGGTCCCGTACGGCGGTGTCCCGGACGGGTACGCGGCTCCACCGCGACCGCCCGGTCCTGAGGACGAACTGTCAGTTTCACGGCTCAAAGCAGGTTCTCCCGGTTAGCTTCGCCACCCGTCACGGCCATTCGCAGGCGGCTCGCCGGCGCGCACCACCATACTGGCCGACGTGGGGAGGGCACCCGTGACCGCCGATCCAGCGAATTGCCGGACCGTCACACAGGCGGCATCAGCGGCCAAGTCGGGCGCCGGGTGCGCCCGGTGGCGTACGCCGGGGCAAAGTGGCGCACACCGCACCGATGGCCATACCGCCCAGGAGGTAGATGTACGGGCTGAGACCTGCGGTGAAGAGGAAATCGCCCTCCGGGCGGACCATGCTCAGATACATCACGGTGAGAAACCACACGAAGGCCGGGAGGGCCGCCCCGATCCGGCTGCGGGTCAGCAGCCCGCCGCCGTGGAAGAGGCCCGCGCTGCCCGCGAGCGCCAGCATCAGGCCGCCGGGGAACCAGCCGCCCTGGACCAGCGATCCGGCGACGGCCACCGGCACGCCCAGCGCCCCGAGGACCGGGTACGTCACGACGCGAAGGGCGGAGCCCGGGCGGAGCCCGCCCGGCGCGGACTGCGTGCTCATACGGGCATCCCTTCGAACAGGTCTCCGGCGCGGGGGTCCGGGGCCGGGCCGCGTGCCAGGCGGTAGTACTCGGTGGGCAGCAGCGGCTGGCCCAGTCCGTTGGAGAGGGCGAAGAAACCGTCGTGCACGACGATCTGGGTGACGTGGGCGCGCATGGCGGCCGCTTTCGCTCCGGCGTACGCCGTTCCGTCGACCGCGACGGCCACCTCGTCCTCGCCGACGACCCCGGGGACGTCGGCGACGGCCGCGATACCGGAGAAGGGCAGCCCCGCGCCCGCCGACCGCAGCCGGGCGAAGCCCTCCTCGACGACCGGACTCGGTACGCAGTTCCAGTAGATGCGCCCGATCCGGTGTGACTCGCCCAGTTCCGGACGGAATTCAGGGGTTTCCGCCAGGTCGGCGGCGCGCATGGCGACCCGGTGGGCCTTGATGTGGTCGGGGTGCCCGTAACCGCCGTCCGGGTCGTAGGTCACCAGCACCTGCGGCCGGGTCTCGCGGATGACGGCGACCAGGTGCCCGGCGGCCTCGTCGAGGTCGGCCTGCCAGAAGCAGCCGGGCCGGTCGTTCTGCGCGGCGCCCATCATGCCGGAGTCGCGGTAGCGGCCGGCCCCGCCGAGGAACCGCCGGTCGACGACGCCGAGTTGGCGCATGGCCGCGTCCAGTTCGCCGATCCGGTACGGGCCGAGGGCGTCGTCGCGGTCGGCCGTGAGCCGGGCGAGCTCCGGCGGGATGACCTCGCCCTCCTCGCCCAGCGTGCAGGTCACCAGGGTGACCCGCGCTCCTTCGGCGGCGTACCTGGCCATGGTGGCGCCGTTGTTGATCGACTCGTCGTCGGGGTGCGCGTGGACGAGTAGCAGACGCCGGGCGGGCGGTTCGGTCATACCCGGCAGGGTATTACCCGCTTCGGCGCGACCCGCGACCCGGCCGGTCAGAACTTGAAGTTGCCGATCATCCCCGCCACGTTGCTGGTGAGCTGGTGGATGGTGGGGGCCACCGACGAGCTGGCCAGGTAGAAGCCGAGCAGCACACAGACCAGCGCGTGCCCGGTCTTCAGCCCGGACTTCCGGACCAGCAGCAGCACGATGATCAGCAGCAGCAGCACCGCCGAAATCGAGAGTGCCACAGCGGCTCACCTCCAGGGACGCGCGGTCGGGGACATTGCCACCTGCATTGCCGAGAGGTAGTTACCCACCTACGGCAACTGATCATAACTTTCCGTGAGTCCGCACACCTCGGTGCATGGAAGCACGGGGGCGCATGCCCTCCGCACCGCCGGTGCCGGACGGCCACGGACTGCCTGCGACGTCTCACCAGCCGGACACGGGCACAGCGCCGGACGGCGTCGCCCGTGCCCCGGATCACCTGGGCGATCCGCCCGGTACGCGGCGAACCCCCCTTCCGAGGCCGCCCGGCGGCTTACGCTCGGCGCCATGAACGATCACGTGTCCTTCCCGCGGCAGCACGCCAGAACCCAGCGGTTCACCCTCGGCGCCCCGCGCACCTTCACCCCCTCACCGGACGGCGAGCGCGTGGCCTTCCTGCGTTCGGCCTCCGGCACCGACCGCGCGAACGCCCTGTGGGTCCTGGACGCCGGGGCGGGTGCGGAGCGCCTCGCCGCCGACCCGCGGGCCCTGCTGGGAGGGGCCGACGAGGAGCTCGACGCCGCCGAGCGGGCGCGCCGCGAACGCAGCCGTGAGGGGTCGGCCGGGATCGTCGGATACGCGGTGGACAACGCTGTCGAGCTCGCCGCGTTCGCGCTGTCGGGGCGGCTGTTCACCGCGGAGCTGCGGGCCGGGACCACCCGTGAGCTCCCGGTGCCCGGTCCGGTGGCGGACCCCAGGCCCTCCCCGGACGGACGCCTGGTCGCCTATGTGGCCGCGGGCGCGTTGCGGGTCGTCGCCGCGGACGGCACCGGCGACCGGGTGCTCGCACAGCCGGCGGGCGCGCACGAGACCTGGGGGCTGGCCGAGTTCATCGCGGCCGAGGAGATGGGCCGCTCCCGCGGCTTCTGGTGGTCGCCGGCCGGCGACCGGCTGCTGGCCGCCCGGGTGGACGACTCCCCGGTGCGGCGCTGGTGGATCGCCGATCCCGCCCACCCCGAGCGGCGCCCGGCCGAGGTGGCCTACCCGGCGGCGGGCACGGCGAACGCCGAGGTGACGCTGGCGCTGGTGGCGCTGGACGGCTCGCGTACCGAGGTGGCCTGGGACCGGGAGCGCTACCCGTACCTCGCCCGCGTCCACTGGTCGGCGGCGGGCCCGCCGCTGCTGCTGGTGCAGAGCCGTGATCAGCGGGCGCAGGCCTATCTGTCGGTGGACCCCGAGTCGGGGCGGACCGACGTGGTGCGCACCGAGGAGGACCCGGTCTGGCTGGAGCTGTTCGCCGGCGTGCCGTGCTGGGCTCCGGACGGGCGGCTGGTGCGGGTGGCCGACGAGCAGGACGCCCGCGTGCTGGCGCTGGGGGACCGGGCGCTGACCGGTCCCGAGCTGCACGTGCGGGCCGTGCTCGACGTGGGCGAGCGGGACGTGCTGATCGCGGCGTCGGCCGGGGCCGCGGCGGCCGATCCCGAGATCGGCGAGATCCACGTGTACCGGGTGAGCGAGGAGGGCGTGGTCCGCGTCTCGCAGGCGCCCGGCGTGCACTCGGCGGTGCGCGGCGGGCCGTTGACCGTACTCGCCTCCGCCTGCCTCGACACCCCCGGGCAGGTGGTGCGGGTGCTGCGGGACGGTACGCAGACCGCCACGGTGGCCGGCCGTGCGCAGCGCCCGGTGCTGAGCGCGCGCCCGGTGCTCACCGAGGCGGGCGAGCGGCGCATCCCGGCGGCCGTGCTGCTGCCGTCCGGCTACCGCCCGGGCGACGGGCCGCTGCCGGTGCTGATGGACCCGTACGGCGGCCCGCACGGGCAGCGGGTGAGCGCCGCGCACAACGCCCATCTGACCTCGCAGTGGTTCGCCGACCAGGGCTTCGCGGTCGTCGTCGCCGACGGCCGCGGCACGCCGGGGCGCTCCCCGCGGTGGGAGAAGGCGATCGCGGGCGACCTCGCGGGCGCCACGCTGGACGACCAGGTCGAGGCGCTGCGGGCGCTGGCCGAGCACCACCCGCTGGACCTGGGCCGCGTCGCCATCCGCGGCTGGTCCTACGGCGGCTACCTGGCGGCGCTGGCGGTGCTGCGCCGCCCGGACGTCTTCCACGCGGCCGTCGCCGGGGCCCCGGTGACGGACATGCGGATGTACGACACGCACTACACCGAGCGGTACCTGGGCGACCCGGCGAAGGCGCCGGATGTATACGACGCCAACTCCCTCGTGGTGGACGGGGAGTTGTCCTCCCCGGCGGCGACGGCCAGGCCGCTGATGCTCGTCCACGGGCTCGCCGACGACAACGTCGTGGCCGCGCACACGCTGCGGCTCTCCTCCGCCCTGCTGGCGGCCGGACGCCCGCACGAGGTGCTGCCGCTGTCGGGGGTGACGCACATGACACCGCAGGAGCAGGTGGCCGAGAACCTGCTGCTGCTCCAGGTGGACTTCCTCCGGCGCTCCCTGGGCACGCGGTAGCCGCGAGTCGGCGCAAAACGGCAGGCAGCCGGAATGCGGGTACCGCGGAACGGAAGGAACGTCCGGTGAGCCGCCCTCGAATTTCCGATAATAGGACACCACTGCGCGTGGTGTCACCCTTCTCCGGAAATTCGAGGAGGCGTACGAGGTGGCCGGGGCGCGGAGGACCGACCGGGACAAAAGGGACCGTCCCGGTCGGCCGACGGCACCCGCACGGCCGTACGGTGTTCAGAGTGGAGCGTTCGTATATCGGAGTTACTGCGGTCAAGTTGCCAGCGCGTTAACTCACTTGATGCCGCTTTGGGGTGATTTGCACCAAGCTGCCGATCTCTGTCAAGCACGTCTGTGCAGCAATCCGCAAAACCTTCGCTCAAGATGCAGGTGAACCTCGCTTCTTCGGGCCTCACCCTCTTGACTAGGCGATGAATACATTGCGAAAGTCCGCTCAACCCGCGGCATTCACCCAAGTGCCGCGTCGACCACGGTGCGGGATGGAAACGCAATGACCAGTCCTACTCAGGCAGCCACCGAGCCCGAGCCGGCCCCGGAGGGCGCGACAGCTCCCGCCGGCTCCCCGGCCGTCCCTGAGCTCGTCGGACGTTCTCCCCGGCAGCTGGCCTGGGCCCGCTTCAAGCGGGACAAGACCGGCATCATCTGCGCGTGCATCGTGGGCGTGTTCATCCTGATCGCGATCTTCGCCCCGGTGATCACCGCGGTCACCGGCAAGGACCCGTACAAGCTCTACGGGCAGGACGACAACCTGCTGAACTCCTACGGCCTGCCGATCAAGCCCAACGGCGGGATCGACGGCAGCCACTGGTTCGGCATCGAGCCCCAAATCGGACGCGACGTCTTCGCGTTGCTGATCTACGGCATCCGCACCTCGCTGGGTGTCGCGCTGTGCGTGACGATCCTGTCGGTGGTGGCGGGCGTCGCCATCGGGCTGTTCCAGGGCTACCTCGGCGGCAAGACCGACTACTTCGTGGGCCGGTTCTCCGACCTGATGATGTCGTTCCCCCAGCAGCTGTTCTTCATCGCCTTCACCCCGGTCATCGCGGCGATCTTCGTCAAGCCGGGTGACCAGGAGTCGACCACCATCCGGTTCCTGGCGCTGGTCCTCGTCCAGTTCGCGCTGGGGTGGATGAGCCTCGGCCGCCTGGTGCGCGCTCAGGTGCTCAGCCTGCGAGAGCGCGAGTACATCGAGGCGGCCAAGCTCAGCGGTGCTTCCTCGTGGCGCATCATCCGCAAGGAGCTGCTGCCGAACGTCTGGAGCACCATCCTGGTCCAGTCCACCCTGCTGCTCCCGGTCAACGTCACCGCGGAGGCCGGTCTGTCGTTCCTGGGCGTCGGCATGCAGAACCCGACACCGGACTGGGGTCTGATGTTCCAGGACGCGGCGCAGTTCTACCAGTCCGACATCACCTACATGTTCTTCCCCGGCATCGCGATGGTCCTCTTCGTCATCGCCTTCAACCTGCTCGGGGACTCGGTCCGGGACGCTCTCGATCCCAAGACCATCCGTTGAGTGTCCA
>CAYNNX010000052.1:0-2440 GCA_964398515.1 uncultured Streptantibioticus sp.
TGGATCAAGCCCAGGAGGATGTGCTCGGTGCCGATGTAGTTGTGGTTGAGCATCCGGGCTTCTTCCTGAGCCAGGACGACAACCCGCCGCGCGCGGTCGGTGAACCTCTCGAACATCGTTAATCGCTCCTCAGAGCGGTCAGGCAGATCGGGGCCGGTCCCCTCCCTGTCCTTCCGCATGCTAGTCCCGGCGAGCGGGACAGCTCACTTCAACCGTCGACACCCGTACAGGGCTTCCCACCCCGTACAGCCGACAACAGCTCCAACCCGATGGTGCGAGACGATGTTCCCGCAGGCCAGGCGGATGAACCTTTATCCAGTACGCCCATGGCGAACGCCCAGCTCAGCGACACGCCCACCCGACTCCGCCGGCACCCGTCCCCTGGGGCCGATGTCCCTCTCGTAACACTCCCCACTTCTTATTTCTTACCCGCTCGCACCGACAATCCATGCGGCGCGCGGCCTGTGCTCCGCTACCAGCGAACAACGTTGCGCCATGGCCCGCGCCCCGCGCGCCGGATTCCCTTCATTACGGTACGTATCCTTTTCCGGACCCTTCGTAACTCCTACGGGGTACGGGAGTTGCTCCGGACATGGAGTACACCGGGCACACCGAAGAGACAGCGGACACGGAAGAAGAAGTCACCCGGCGCTGGTACGAGCGGGGGCTCGGCTGGCCCACCGCCCGGGGCCGCCCGCTCGAACTGGTGACCGGGGTGCGCTTCGACGTGCTGGACGTGCCGGCGGCCGCGGGTCTCGCGGTGCTGCGGCGGTTCCCGGCCACCGGTCCGGTCGCACGGGACGGCGAGCGCGTACTGCTGCTGGTGGCGGCGGGCGGCGCCGAGGAGCTGCCCGGGCTGCTCGACTGGCTGGACTGGGCGGGCGTCGGGCTGGACCTGGCCGCGCGAGGCACGGACGGGCGGCTGCGCGCCCCGCGGATCCCCGGACGTCGTCCGGCGCGGGCCGCAGGGGGCTCCGGGTGGGGGGACGGCACGCGGCCCGTGTGGCTGCGGCCGCCTCGGCCGGGACGGGAGGTGGAGCCGACGCTGCCCTCTCCGGCGGTGGCGCGCACGGCGGCACCGATGCGAGCGGCGGTGCCGGGTTCGGCCGCTCCCGGGGCAGCCGCTCAAGCGGCGGCCGCACCCGGCGGGCGGGGAGCCGCCGGCCCTGTGGGGCTGGCGCCACTGGTCGCGGCAGTGGCCACCGAGTGCCACCGGACCCGGCTCTTCCCGGCGCGACCGCCCGCCGCTTCACGTACCTGTCAGGCGTGCGCCTTCTCGTAGGCCTCCCGGATGGTGGCGGGGACACGGCCGCGGTCGTTGACCTCGTAGCCGTTCTCCTTCGCCCAGGAGCGGATCTTGGCGGTGTCGGCGCTGCCGCCGGACGGACGGGCGGCACGGCCACGGCCACGGGAGGCACGGCCGCCGGTGCGACGGCCCGCCTCCACGTAGTCGGCGAGCAGGCTGCGCAGCTTGTCCGCATTATCCGTGGAGAGGTCGATCTCGTACGTCGCACCGTCCAGCGCGAACGTCACCGTCTCGTCGGCCTCGCCGCCGCTGATGTCGTCAACGAGAAGGACCTGGACCTTCTGAGCCACGGGCTTCCCTTTCATCGATTTGGTCCGGGGAGTCCCCGGGATAAAGCAGTACGGGTAAAAGGAAACCGCTTTTGCGCGGAAAACTCAAACCCTTGACGAGTCCGGACCGCGCACCAGTACGGGACTAGCGACTGGCGCAGTGCGCGTTTCGGACATACCCGTCCGTTGATCGCGCCGGGATCGCGGTAAATCACCGCCCGGGCTCGCGTTCGCACAACACCGATCACAGATGCAAGAGCATGCGGCTGTTGCCCAGGGTGTTCGGCTTCACTCGTTCGAGGTCGAGGAACTCGGCGACGCCCTCGTCATAGGAACGCAGGAGCTCACTGTAGACATCGGTGTCAACGGGTGTCTCGCCGATCTCCACGAAGCCGTGCTTGGCGAAGAAGTCCACTTCGAAGGTGAGGCAGAAAATGCGCCGCACCCCGAGCCACCGCGCGGTCTGCAGGAGCTTGCCGAGGACCCGGTGGCCGATGCCCTTGCCGTGCTGGTCGGGGCGGACCGCCAGCGTCCGCACCTCGGCGAGGTCCTCCCACATCACATGAAGCGCACCGCAGCCGACGACCTCGCCGTCCGTGTCGCGTTCGGCCACCCAGAACTCCTGGATGTCCTCGTAAAGCGTCACCGTCGGCTTGTCGAGCAGGATGCGGTCGCGCACATAGCCGTCGAGCAACCGGCGTACCGCGGGGACATCGGCGGTACGGGCCCGGCGGATGGTGACCTCATTCGATACTTCTGGCGCAGAGGGCATGGCCGGACGCTATCGCCCGGGGCGTTCCCGGGCCGCGGCGGGTTCATCGGCCCGTTCGTCGACGCGTTCACGGCTGCGTTCATGGGCGCGTTC
>CAYNNX010000052.1:2540-25955 GCA_964398515.1 uncultured Streptantibioticus sp.
GGGAGCGCCTCGGGCTGCACGATGCGTGATGCGTCCCGCAGGGCTTCCCGTTGTTCCGGCGACATCATGCTGAAGAACTGGACGAGGGCGGCCGCGGGGTTGTCGCTGGCGGCCCAGGCTTCGTGCATCAGAGCGGCCGAGTACGCGGCGCGGGTGGAAACCGCCTCATAGCGATAGGCCCGGCCTTCGTGTTCCCGGCGCAGCCAGCCCTTCTGATGCAGGTTGTCCATTACGGTCATCACCGTCGTGTAGGCGATGGACCGTTCCCGTTGCAAGTCTTCGAGCACTTCGCGGACGGTGACCGGGCGGTTCCACTGCCACACCCTGGTCATGACCGCGTCCTCGAGATCTCCCAATGGCCGTGGCACACCTGAATAGTAGTGGCAAATGTCACGGTTGCGGCTTTTTTCGGGTTCGGCCCGGCGCGGAAGACCGTTCAGGAGTCGCCGGCAGATGTCTGCCGGGCGGCTCGCTTCGCACCTTCGTCACGGGCCAGCGCGGCGTCCACGACCGCGTCCTCCTTGGCCCTGTTGGCGCCGCCCTGGTTCTTGATCAGCGTCACGATGAGGGCGCCGAAGGCCACCGCCATCACGAGGGGGGGCACGAGTGCGGAGACGTAGTCCACGATTCGCTCACTCCTTCTCCGGTTTCCCGCTTGCACGGCTTCTCCGGCGTCTTCCGGGCACTTTCCGGCTCCACCAGAGTAGCCACGGTCGGCGGGCCGCCTTTCCCAGGGTTCGCAGGGTTCCCGCGGGCGGGCGTGGCGGCCCGGCGCCGGAGTCGGCCGTCGGCGCGGAATGCCGTGCCGAAAAATTCCGGCCGGAATTCCGCGCCCGCCCGGCGGCGTGCTCGCTCGGGTGCCCGGCCGGGTGGCAGGTCAGACGATGGCGCGGCGCTCCTGCGGCGGGGTCTTCCCGCGGCGGCGCGGCGGCCAGATCTCCGCGGGCGTGGGCACCCGCCGGTCGGTCTCCGGCGCGGCGGGCCCCGGCTCGCGGCCGGGCTCCGCGGTGCGTCCCGGTTCGGCCTTGCGTCCCGGCTCCGCCGGGCGTTCCCGTTCCGGCTCACGGGCCGGTTCCTCGGTGCGCTCCCGTTCCGGCTCGCCGCCCGTTTCCGGGGTGCGGGCGGGAGGCTTGGCGCGGCCGGGGGGTGTACGGCGTCCGGGCTCACCCTTGGCGCGTTGCGCCCGCACGCCCCCGGGCTCGCCGGCGGGCGCCGGGACGAGCACGTCGAGCCCGCGCGGGCGGTTCCGCCCGCCGGGCAGGGCCAGCAGCCTGGCGCGGTCGTCCGACTGCACCCGGGTGCCCGGCGGGCGGCCCGCGAGACGGTCCCGTACCGCCCGTTCCGCCAGCTCCTCGCAGCGCCGCCGCATGCCCTCGCGGCGGTAGGACTCGGCGGGGGTGCACGGCAGCCGGCACAGGCCGCGCAGCGCCGCGAGGTCGTCGGGGTCGGGCAGGTAGCCCCGGTCGAGCGCCTCGGCGAGCCGTTCCAGGTAGTCGGCGGCCGTACCGGGCAGGGCGTCGCGGTAGAGGACGAGATCGGCGAGCAGGAAGGCCCGCAGCCGGTCCCCCTCGTGTACCGCCTCCTCCAGGGCCTCGGCGAGCCGCAGGTAGTCGTGGACCTCGCTCGCATCACGTGGGGCACGGGCTGTCGATGCTGTGGTGTCGGGTGCTGTTCGAAGGGCCTCGGCGAGGGCGCGCCGGAGCACACGCAGCTCGTCCGCGCTGAACGCCATGCCGCCTCGGGACCCGTGTGGCGTGGGCATGGGCTGACTTTACGTACTAAACGGACAAAACGGGCGTGTATTGGCCGCAACGGTGTGTTGTGCCGCCCGCTGCCCTCCGGGCAGCGGGCGCGGCGCGCTCACATCGTCGAGACGTTCCGTTCGTAGACGAGCCGCAGGCCGATCAGGGTGAGCCAGGGCTCGTGGGCGTCGATGATGGAGGCCTCGCCGAGGACCAGGGGGGCCAGCCCGCCGGTGGCGATGACGGTCACGTCGTCGGGGTCGTCGGCCAGTTCCCGGGCCATGCGCTCGGCGACGCCGTCGACCTGGCCGGCGAAGCCGTACAGGATGCCCGCCTGCATCGCCTCGACCGTGTTCCGGCCCACGACGCTGCGCGGGCGGGCCAGTTCGATCTTGCGCAGCTGGGCGCCGCGCACGCCGAGCGCCTCGACCGAGATCTCGATGCCGGGGGCGATCGCCCCGCCGAGGTACTCCCCGCGCGCGGAGACGGCGTCGAAGGTGGTGGCGGTGCCGAAGTCGACGACGATGCACGGGCCGCCGTAGAGGTGGATGGCGGCGAGCGCGTTGATGATGCGGTCCGCCCCGACCTCCTTGGGGTTGTCGGCCAGCACCGGCACCCCGGTCTTGATGCCCGGCTCGACCAGCACCGAGGGCACGTCGCCGTAGTAGCGGCGGGTGACCTCGCGCAGTTCGTGCAGAACCGAGGGGACCGTCGAGCAGATCGAGATGCCGTCGATGCCGTCGCCCAGGTCGTCGCCGAGCAGCGGGTGCATGCCCATCAGGCCCTGCAGCAGCACCGCCATCTCGTCGGCGGTGCGGCGCGCGTCCGTGGAGATGCGCCAGTGCTCGACGATCTCCTCCCCGTCGAAGAGCCCGAGGACGGTGTGGGTGTTGCCGACGTCGATCGTGAGGAGCATCAGGCGTCCGCCCGCAGGTCGAGGCCGATGTCCAGGATCCGCGGCGAGTGGGTCAGGGCGCCCACCGCGAGGTAGTCCACGCCGGTCTCGGCGTAGGCGCGGGCGTTGTCCAGCGTCAGTCGGCCGGAGGACTCCAGCGCCGCGCGGCCCGAAACGATCGCCACGGCCTCCTCGGTCTCGGCCGGGGTGAAGTTGTCCAGCAGGATCAGGTCGGCTCCCGCGTCAAGGACCTCGCGCACCTGGTGCAGGGTGTCCACCTCGACCTCGATCGGCAGGTCGGGGAAGTCCGCCCGCACCGCCTGGAACGCCTGCGCCACCCCGCCGGCCGCGACGACGTGGTTGTCCTTGACCAGTGCGGCGTCCGACAGCGACATGCGGTGGTTGACGCCGCCGCCGCAGCGCACCGCGTACTTCTCCAGGGCGCGCAGGCCCGGGGTGGTCTTGCGGGTGTCGCGGACCCGGGCCTTGGTGCCCTCGAGTGCGTCGGCCCAGGCGCGGGTGGTGGTGGCGATGCCGGACAGCCGGCACAGCAGGTTGAGCGCGCTGCGCTCGCCGGTGAGCAGGTCCCGGGTGCGGGCGCGCACGCTCAGCAGCACCTGACCGGCCTCGACCCGGTCGCCGTCCTCGACGTGCCGTTCGACCTCGAACTCCTCCGTGCAGACCACGGACAGGACCGCCTCGGCGATGTGCAGTCCGGCGACGACCCCCGCCTCGCGGGCGGTGAAGTCCCCTGCGCAGACGGCGTCTTCGGGGACGGTCGCCACGGTGGTGACGTCCACGCCGTGGTCGAGGTCCTCCTCGATCGCCATGTGCGCGATGTCCTCGACCTGCACGGGGTCGAGCCCGGCGTCGGCCAGCAGCTGCGCAAGATCGGGGTCGAGACCGCACTCCATGGGGTCGACCTCGTAGGCGTCGTCCCCGCAGCCGCAGGCGTCGCCGCATCCCCCTGCCGCGCCGGCCGGGTTCGGGCTCTGGCCTGGGCGGCCGATCTGGAGCAGGGGAAGGTCGGGCGTGCTCATGAGCGGGGCTCCCTGACGGTGGTGAGAACGGGTGGGAAGTCGGCTGTCTCGGTGGGCGTGACGACCAGCGTCCGCTGGGGGACCAGGCGGACCACCAGATGGCGGCGCCACACGTCGTCGTTCCGCTCGGCGAAGTCCTCGCGCCAGTGGCAGCCGCGGGTCTCCTCGCGGCTGCGCGCGGCCGAGACCAGGACGCGGGCGACGAGCCAGAGGTTGGTGGCCTCCCAGCTCTCCACGCAGGGCTCGGCGGTCTTGCCGTCGCGCTCCAAGTCCTCGGCGGCCTGCCGGTGAAGCCGCTCCAGCTCGGTGTAGGCGCGTACCAGGCTCTCGGCGCTGCGCAGGACGCCCGCGCCCTCGGCCATGATCCGCTGGATCTCGAAGCGCGCACCGGGCTCCAGCAGCGGCGAGTCGGCGGGGGCGGGGACGACGGGCTCCCCCGGGCGTTCGTCGTGGGCCACGATGTCCTCGGCGATCCGCTCGGCGAAGACCAGCCCCTCCAGCAGGGAGTTGGAGGCCAGCCGGTTGGCGCCGTGGACGCCGGTGCAGGCGACCTCGCCGCACGCGTACAGCCCGGGGACGGTCGTGCGGCCGTAGGCGTCGGTGCGGACGCCGCCGGAGGCGTAGTGGGCGGCGGGCGCGACCGGGATCAGTTCGGTCACCGGGTCGATACCGCCCGCCCGGCAGGCGGCGAGGATCGTCGGGAAGCGCTCGGCCCACATCCGCGCGCCGAACATCCGGCCGTCGAGGTACATGTGCTCGGCGCCGGTCTCCTGCATGCGGCGCATGATCCCCTTGGCGACGATGTCGCGCGGGGCGAGCTCGGCGAGTTCGTGCCGGCCGAGCATGAAGCGTGTTCCGTCGGCGTCGACCAGATGGGCGCCTTCGCCGCGCACCGCCTCGGAGACCAGCGGCTGCTGCCCCTCGGCGCCGGGCCCCAGCCACAGCACCGTCGGGTGGAACTGCACGAACTCCAGGTCGGAGACCTCGGCGCCGGCCCGCAGCGCGAGGGCCACGCCGTCGCCGGTGGAGACCCCGGGGTTGGTGGTGGCGGAGTAGACCTGGCCCATGCCGCCGGTGGCGAGCACCACGGCCCGGGCGTGCACCGCGCCGACGCCGTCGCGCTGCCCCTCCCCCATGACGTGCAGGGTCACGCCCGCGGTGCGTCCCTCGGCGTCGGTGAGCAGGTCCAGCACGAGCGCGTTCTCGATCGTCTCGATGCCCTGCTCGCGCACGGCCTCCACCAGGGCCCGGCTGATCTCCGCACCGGTGGCGTCGCCGCCCGCGTGGGCGATGCGGCGCCGGTGGTGGCCGCCCTCGCGGGTCAGCAGGATCTCCCCGGTCGCCTCGGAGGTGTCGAAGCGGGCACCCGTGGCGATCAACCGCCGTACCGCGTCCGGGCCTTCGGTGACCAGGAGCCGTACCGCCTCCTCGTCGCACAGGCCCGCGCCGGCGACGAGGGTGTCGTCGAGGTGCTGCTGCGGGGTGTCGCCCTCGCCGAGTGCGGCCGCGATACCGCCCTGCGCCCAGCGCGTGGAGCCGTCGTCGAGGCGGGCCTTGGTCACCACCGTGACCTTCACGCCGGCGGCCGCGCAGCGCAGCGCCACGGTGAGGCCTGCGACGCCGGAGCCGACGACCACGACGTCGGCGTCGATGGCCCAGCCGGGCGCGGGGGCGTGCAGTCGTATGCCGGTCATCTGGCCGCTCCGAACTCCAGGGGGACGTTGTCGATGAGGCGGGTGCTGCCGGCCCTGGCGGCCACCGCGAGGACCGCGGGGCCGGTGTGGCCGTCGGACGCCTCGGTGAAGTCGGAGGGGTCGATGAGGGCCAGGTAGTCCAGGGCGATCCCGTCCGCCGCCGCGAGGACGGCCGCGGCCGCCTCGCGTACGGCCGCGGGACCGTGCGCCACGGCGTCCCGGCCCGCGAAGAGCGCGCGGGACAGGGCGAGCGCCGCGGTGCGTTCGGCTGCGGAAAGATAGCGGTTCCGGCTGGAGAGAGCCAGGCCGTCCGGTTCGCGGACGGTCGGTACGCCGACGATCTCCACGCCGAAGTCCAGATCGGCCACCATGCGCCGGATCAGCGCGAGCTGCTGGGCGTCCTTCTGGCCGTAGAAGGCGACGTCGGGCCGGGTGAGGTGGAGCAGCTTGGCGACCACGGTGAGCACGCCGTCGAAGTGGCCGGGGCGGCTGGCGCCCTCGTACCGCTCTCCCATGGGACCGGCGCCGATGCGTATCCGGGGCTCGCCGCCGGGGTAGACCTCGTCGGCGGGCGGGGCGAAGACGATGTCGGCGCCCGCGTCCTCGGCGACCCTGAGATCGGCGTCCAGGGTGCGCGGGTAGCGGTCGAGGTCCTCGTTCGGGCCGAACTGGAGCGGATTGACGAAGACGGTGACCACGACGCAGCCGTTGCCCACCCGTTCCCGGGCGGCGCGGATCAGCGTGGCGTGACCCTCGTGCAGGGCGCCCATCGTCATCACCACCGCGAGTTCGCCCGGCCGGTCGGCCACTGCCGTGTCCAGCTCGCGCGAGGTGCGGACCAGCTCAGTCATACGTTCCCCTCGTCGGCCAGCACGCCCAGCAGCGCCTCGGCCCGCTCCGCCTTCAGCATTCCGCTGGCCATCGCCCGGTCGGCGGTCGCGCGGGCCATGGCCAGGTAGGAGGCGACGGCCTGCGGCGCGTGCCGGCGCAGTTCGGCGACGTGGGCCGCCACCGTTCCGGCGTCGCCGCGGGAGACCGGGCCGGTCAGCGCGTCGTCGCCGTAGCGAAGCGCGTTGTCCAGGGCGGCGCCCAGCAGCGGGCCGAGCATCCGGCCGGGGTTGGCCACCCCGGCGGCGGCCAGCAGCTCACGGGCCTGGGCGACCAGGGTGACCAGATGGTTGGAGCCGATCGCCAGGGCCGCGTGGTAGAGCGGACGGGCCTCCTCCGCGATCCACTCCGGCTCGCCGCCCATCTCCACCACGAGCGCCTCGGCGGCCGTCCGCAGCTCCTCGGGCGCGGTCACCCCGAACGGGCACCCGGCCAGCCGCTGCACGTCCACCGTGGTCCCGGTGAACGTCATCGCCGGGTGCAGCGCCAGCGGCAGCGCGCCCGCCCGCAGCGCGGGGTCGAGCACCGACACGCCGTACCGGCCGGAGGTGTGCACCAGCAGCTGCCCGGGGCGCACCGCGCCGGTCTCGGCGAGGCCGGAGACCAGGCCGGGCAGGGCGTCGTCGGGGACGGTGAGCAGCACGAGGTCGGACATGGCGAGCACCTGTGCGGGCTCGACCACGGGGACGTCCGGCAGCAGGGCGGCGGCGCGGCGGCGCGAGGCGTCCGAGACCGCGGAGACCGCGACCGGCCGGTGGCCGGCGAGTTGGAGCGCCGCGGCGAGCGCGGGGCCGACACGCCCCGCTCCGACGACGCCGACGGCGAGACGACCGGGCCGGGACCCGGCGGACTTTGCTGATGGGGTGTTCACTCGGCGGCGGCCTTCCGTTCCAGTCCTCGGCGGGTACCGGACGTCACTACCGTCCCATGCTACGTGAGCCCCTCCCGGCGGCTTCCCGCCGCGGTCTGCCGGTCGCGCGCCGGGCCGTCCGCGTCAGCTCGCGGCGCCGCCCGCGCGGACCAGTCCCGTCTCGTACGCCAGCACCACGGCCTGGACCCGGTCGCGCAACTCCAGCTTGGTGAGGATGCGGCCGACGTGGGTCTTGACGGTGGCCTCCGAGAGCACCAGCCGCTGCGCGATCTCACCGTTGGACAGGCCCTGGGCGACCAGCAGCAGCACCTCGCGCTCGCGGTCGGTCAGCCGCTCCAGTCCGGCGCCGGTCGGCTCGCGGGTGCTGTTCGGCAGCAGGGGGGCGAACCGGTCCAGCAGGCGGCGGGTCGTGCTGGGCGCGACCACCGCGTCGCCGCTGTGCACGGCGCGGATCGCGGTCAGCAGTTCGGCCGGGGGCACGTCCTTGAGCATGAAGCCGCTGGCGCCCGCCTTGAGCGCGGCGAAGGCGTACTCGTCCAGGTCGAAGGTGGTCAGGATGAGCACCTTGGGCGCCTCCGGCCTGGTCTCGCCGTCCTGGCCGGCGCAGATCCGCCGGGTCGCCTCCACCCCGTCGAGCCTGGGCATGCGCACGTCCATCAGCACGACGTCCGCCTCGGCCCCCTCCAGCACCTCCAGCGCCTCGGCACCGTCGCCCGCCTCGGCGACGACCTCCATGTCGGGCTGCGCCTGGAGCACCATGCGGAAGCCGGTGCGCAGCAGCACCTGGTCGTCGACGAGCATCACGCGGATCGCCATGAGGGGGTCCCTTCGGTCGGGCGTCGTGGAGCGGCGGATCGTGCCGTCAGCGGGCGGGCTTGAGCGGCAGGGCGGCGCTGACCCGGAAGCCGCCGCCCGGCCTGGGTCCGGTGTCGATCGTGCCGCCGATCATCGCGATGCGCTCGCGCATCCCGATCAGACCATGGCCGAGGCCGTCGGCGCCGCCCTGCTCGTACAACTCCCGCTGGGCGCCCCGGCCGTCGTCCTCGATCAGCATCAGCAGTTCGGAGTCCCCGTAGGTGAGCTGGACGGTGGCGCTGGCGTCCGGGCCGCCGTGCTTGCGGGTGTTGGTGAGCGCCTCCTGCACGATGCGGTACGCCGTCAGCTCGACGCTGCTGGACAGCGGGCGCGGGGTACCCGTCACGGAGAACTCCACCGGCAGCCCGGCGCCGCGCACCTGCTCGACGAGGTCGTCGAGCTGGTCGACGCCGGGCTGCGGCACGTACTCGCCGCCGCTGTCGTCCGAGGCCCGCAGCAGCCCCAGCAGCCTGCGCATCTCGGCGAGCGCCACGCGCCCGGTCTGCGAGATCGTGCCCAGCGCCTGCTTGGCCTGCTCGGGCGAGGCGTCGAGCACATAGGCGGCGCCGTCGGACTGGACCACCATCACCGAGACGTTGTGGGCGACCACGTCGTGCAGCTCGCGCGCTATCCGGGCGCGTTCGGCGGCCACCGCGGCCTTCGCCTGGGCCTCGCGCTCGCGGTGCAGCCGTTCGGCGCGCTCCTCCAGCTGCGCGTAGTAGGCGCGGCGGGTGCGCTGGCTGTCGCCTATCACCCAGGCGAGCGCGAAGGGGATGGTCATGAACACCACGCTGATCCCCTGGTGCCAGCCGTGGTTGGAGGTGGTGGGCCAGCGCAGCTCGGAGAGCACGGCGGCGCTCAGCGCACCGGTGAGCGCGACCCGGCGGGCCCAGCGGGCCCCGTTGGAGGCGACGGTGTAGACGATCACGAGCAGCGCGAAGTCGGCGATGTCGGCCCGGGCGCCGGTGACCAGCTGGGCCATCCCGGCGCCGATGGCGATCAGCAGCATCTTCTCCGGGGCGCGCCGCCGCAGCGTCACGACGACGCACAGCGCCATCGCCGTCACGCCCTGCATCAGCCGTTCGAACCGGGAGTCCGAGTCCCCCACGATGTTCATCGCCGCCAGGCCGAGCAGGATGACGGCCCAGAAGCCGTCGACCAGGACCGGATGGCGGCGGAAGAAATCGTAGAGACGCTGCACGTCACCCAGCGTAGGCATTCCGGTTGTCCGGGGGGTCAGCCGGTAGAGCGATCCTGCGCGGTCGGCGCTACTGCTCAGGGTGGATACCGTGGGTGTGGTGACGACAGGGTGGTACGGGTGGCGGGAGGCCACCGAGCGGGCACTTTACGGACCCGGCGGGTTCTTCCACCGGCCGGAGGGTCCGGCCGGGCACTTCCGCACCTCGGTGCACGCCTCCCCGCTCTACGCGGCCGCCGTCGCGGAGCTGCTGCGCCGCGTGGACCGGGAGCTGGGCCACCCCGCCGAGCTGGCCTTCGTGGACATGGGCGCCGGGCGCGGCGAGCTGATCACGGGCGTGCTGCGGCACGTCCGGCCGGAGCTGGCGGAGCGGCTCGTGCCGTACGCGGTCGAGCGCGCGGCGTGCCCGCCGGGGCTGGACCCGCGCGTGCGCTGGCTCCCCGAGCCGCCGCCGGACGTGAACGGGCTGCTGTTCGCCAACGAATGGCTCGACAACGTTCCGGTGGATGTCGCCGAGACGGACGAGCAGGGCGCGCCGCGCTATGTGCTGGTGCGCGAGGACGGCATCGAACGCCTCGGCGACGTGGTCGACGACGCGGACGCGGCCTGGCTGGACGAGTGGTGGCCGATCACCGGGCACCCCGGTTCCCGGGCCGAGATCGGGCTGCCGCGCGAGGCTGCCTGGACGGCGGCGGCCGGCCGGGTGGCCCGCGGCCTGGCGGTCGCCGTCGACTACGCCCACAGCCGCTCCACCCGGCCCTTCCTCGGCACGCTCACCGGCTACCGCCAGGGCCGCGAGGTGCCGCCGGTCCCGGACGGCTCCTGCGATCTGACCTCCCATGTGGCGCTGGACGCGTGCGCGGGACCGGGGGCGAAGGTCATCCCCCAGCGGGAGGCGCTGCGCGCCCTGGGGGTCAGCGCCGACCGCCCCGCCCTGGCCCTGGCGGCGGACGACCCCGCCGCGTACGTGCGGGCCCTCGTGGCCACCGGTGAGGCGGCCGAACTGACCGCCCGCGGTGGTCTGGGCGATTTCGGCTGGCTGGTGCAGGGCGCGGGGCTCTCCTCGGCCATCCCTTCGCAGCTGCCGTGACCGGGCGCCTGAGACACTGGTGCCATGACGGAGACGACGGTCGGCATCGGCGGTGCCGCAGAGGGCACCGACATGGTGCTCAACATCGGCCCGCAGCACCCTTCGACCCACGGTGTGCTGCGCCTGCGCCTCACCCTGGAGGGCGAGCGGATCAGCCACGCCGAGCCCGTCATCGGCTACATGCACCGCGGCGCGGAGAAGCTCTTCGAGGCGCGTGACTACCGCCAGATCATCATGCTGGCCAACCGCCACGACTGGCTGTCGGCCTTCTCCAACGAACTGGGCGTCGTCCTCGCCGTCGAGCGGATGCTCGGCATGGAGGTCCCCGAGCGCGCGGTGTGGACCCGCACCCTGCTGGCCGAGCTCAACCGGGTCCTCAACCACCTGATGTTCCTCGGCTCGTACCCGCTGGAGCTCGGCGGGATCACGCCGGTCTTCTACGCCTTCCGGGAGCGCGAGGAGCTCCAGAACGTCATGGAGGAGGTCTCCGGCGGGCGCATGCACTACATGTTCAACCGGGTCGGCGGGCTGAAGGAGGACCTGCCGAACGGCTGGCTCGGGCGGGCCCGCCAGGCGGTGAAGGACATGCGCTCCCGGATGGACGTCTTCGACCGGCTGGTCCTGGGCAACGAGATCTTCCGCGGCCGCACCCGCGGCGTGGGCGTGCTGACCCCGCAGACCGTGCACGCGTACGGCGTGAGCGGGCCGATCGCCCGTGCCTCCGGGGTCGACTTCGACCTGCGGCGCGACGAGCCGTACCTGGCCTACGGGGAGCTGGGCGACACCCTGAAGGTGGTAACCCGCGCCGAGGGCGACTGCCTGGCGCGCTTCGAGGTGCTGCTGGAGCAGACGCACAACGCGCTCGCGCTCGCCGACGCCTGCCTGGACCGGCTCGCCGAGCTGCCGCCCGGGCCCATCAACCAGCGGCTGCCGAAGGTCCTCAAGGCCCCCGAGGGCCACACCTACGCCTGGACCGAGAACCCGCTCGGCATCAACGGCTACTACCTGGTCTCCAAGGGCGACAAGACCCCCTACCGGCTCAAGCTGCGCTCGGCGTCGTACAACAACATCCAGGCGCTGGTCGAGCTGCTGCCGGGGACGCTGGTCGCCGACATGGTGGCGATCCTGGGCTCGATGTTCTTCGTCGTCGGCGACATCGACAAGTGACGATCAGCGAGTGACGACCGGCAGGTGACGCCGCCCGCCGACACGGTTCACCACGGGCGGCTCGCGGCGGGCGGCCTGCGCCAGGCGTTCGCGAGTGGGGCGCTCAGGAGTGGGCGCGCAGCACCCGCAGGTCGAGCTGCTCGGTCTCGTCGTGCGCGGTCAGGTCGATGACCTGGGGGTCGTCCTCGTCGAGCTTCGCCTCGTGCTCGGCGTAGGCCTCGTCGCCGACGACGTCCGCCAGGTCCTGGGAGGCCTGGGAGCCCGAGGAGGCCGCGTGCTTCTTCAGGCCGAAGAAGTCGAACCCGCCCTGCTGCGGCCGCACCTGCGCCTGACGCTGCGCGGCGTACGGCAGCACGGCGGCCGCCACCGGAACGAGCCCGGGGGCCGGCGGATCGGCGGGGGCGGGCGTGTGGGCAGGCGCAGGTGCCGGGCTGCCGCCTTCGCGGCGGTCGTCGGGGGAGTGCTCGGCGGTGCGGGCGGCCCGCTGCCGGGCGGCGTTCCGGCCGAGGTTGAGCAGGGCTTCGTCCGCCTTGCGGTAGGCGTCGGCGGTCACCGGGTTCGCCGGGGGCGACGCCAGGGCCTTGGGCGCGGCGGCGGCCTCGATGGCGAGCCGCCGACGGCCCTCCAGGGCGCGTGCCCGCTCGCTCTCGGCGGTCGCGTAACGCCGCAGCAGCTCGGCGTGTTCGTTCCGCAGCCGGGCCAACTCGGCACGCTTGGCCCGCAGTTGGGCCTCCAGGCGGCGGCGCACCTCGCGGGACTCCTCGGCGTCGCCTTCGAGCTCGGCTATGCGCTCCTCGGTGCGCCACTCGTCGCGCACCCGGGCCGCGGCCAGCTCGGCGACGCGCCTGCCGGCGGCGCGGTCCCACCTGCGCAGCAGGACCGCACCGGTGCAGGCGGCAGCAGCGGTCGCCGCGACCAGCACGCGGAGCACGACCGCGTGATCACCGGTGGGACTGAACCAGGCACCGACGGCGAGGGTCGTGGCGGACCCGGCGACCGTCAAGGGGGGAAGGAGCCGGTGCAGCGGCGGCGAATGGCGGTGGCGTCCACGTGGCATGGCCTGAAACTTAGCGTGGATAAGGCGCTTTGTGGGAGGTGACAGTCCGATTTCTCACCAACTGCTGTGTCAGATGTCGGATTGCCGACGACTTCCTGTACGGAGGGCATCCGGTTCGACACAATGCGTCTACATCCCGGCGGCGAATTGCTCTCCGCCCTCCGCTTGCCCTCCGCACAGAATTCGATCTTGAGCTCAGTTCTTGATCAATCCCTTGGCCTTCAGATACTCGGCGGCCACGTCCGAGGGCTTCTTGCGCTCCGCGTCGACCTGCCGGTCGAGGTCGGTCAGATCGGCGGTGGTGAGCACCTTGGTCAGCTTCTCCAGCGCGTCGGCGATCGCGGGGGCGCCCGCGTGCCGGGCGTTGACCACAGGCAGCACGTTGTCGGCGTTCTGCAGTTTCTTGTCGTCCTGGAGCAGCACCAGGCCGAACTGGTCGAGGGTCGCGTCCGTGGTCGTGGTCAGCACCAGTTGGTCGGTGCCGTCCTTGACCGCCTGCTTGGACTGGGGTGTGCCGACCCCCTTGGGGTCGATACCGGTGACGTCTATCCCGTAGGTCTTCTTCAGGCCCGGCTCGCAGAACGGCCGGTCCGGGCACTCGTCGCCCGCCGCGAGCTTCACCGGCACCTTCGCTCTGCCCAGATCGCTCAGCGTCTTCAGCCGGTGCTGGCCGGCGAAGGACTTGGCGACCGCGAACGCGTTCTGGTCGACGGCGGGGCCCGGCGGCAGCACCTTCAGCCCGCGCGGCCCGGCGAGCCCGGTCAGGGCGGTGACCGTGGCGTTGACGTCGGCCGATGCGACAGGCTTGGCGTTCGGGCCGTTCTTCTTCGCGTTGAGGAATTCCGCGAGCGTCGCCGCATACTCCGGCACGACGTCGATCTGGCCCTTCTCCAGGGCGGGTTCATAAAGCTCGCGGTTGTTGAGCGTCTGCACCGAGGTGCCGTATCCGGCGTCCGCGAGAACCCTGGCGTACAACTGCGCCAGTACCGTGCTCTCGGTGAATCCCGCGGAGCCGATCACCAAGGAACCCTTGGCTCCGGAACCGCCGCCCGATGCGGAGGAATTCGCTCCGCCCTGGCTCTCCAGGCTCTTGCCGCTCCCGCAGGCGGCCAGCGCGCCCGCCAGCACGGCCGCGGCCGATACCGCGGTCACCGCACGCCTGGTACGCGCGGCGCGTGTCGAGCGAAGTGCTGTGCTCATTCGGTTACCCATCTCTTCGACGATCCACTGGAGTTGGCCGGTCCCCCGGAGTCGGCCGGTTCACCGCTGTCGGCCGGTCCGCCCGTATCGGCCGGCCAACCGGGTTCGCCGGAGCGGCGGCGGCCGCCGCGCCGGCCCGGCCTGCGGCGGCGCAGGGGATCGGTCAGCCGCTGGGCCGCCGCGAAGGCGCCCTCGACGAGCAGCGCGAGCACGGCCACCAGCGCCGCGCCGGCCACCACCTGAGCGGTGTCGTAGCGGTTGAACCCGGCGGTGATCAGGCGGCCCAGCCCGCCGCCGCCCGGCAGCGCGGCCAGGGTCGCGGTGGCCACCACCTGGACGGCGGCGGTCCGCAGCCCCGTCATGATCAGCGGGAAGGCCAGCGGGAGTTCGACCCGCAGCAGCACCTGCCCGCCCGTCATCCCCATGCCGCGGGCCGATTCGACCACGTCCCGGTCGACCTCGCGCATCCCCACGTAGGCGTTGGTCAGCAGCGGCGGCACGGCGAAGAGCACCAGCGCGATCACGGTCGGCCACTGCCCGTACCGCCCCAGCGGGCTGAGCACCAGAAGCACCAGCACCGCGAACGTGGGCACGGCACGGCCCGCGTTGGAGAGGTTCACCGCAAGCGCTCCGCCACGGCCCAGATGCCCGAGGCCGAGCGCGACCGGCAGCGCGAGCAGGGAGCTTATGGCCAGGCAGACCACCGTCAGGTACAGGTGCTCGCCCAGCCGGTGCCACACCCCGTCGCCGCCCGCCCAGTGCGCACCGGTGGTCAGCCAGACCCACGCGCCCGTCACCGCGTCCATCACACCGCCGCCTTCGCCACTCGCGCGGTGCCGCCGCGGCGCCCGCGTCTGCGCCGTGTCCACGGGGTGAGCAGCCGCTGGACGCCCAGCAGGACGACGTCCGCCGCGATCGCCATCGCCACGCAGATCGCCGAGGCGGTGAGCACCTGGGCCTTGAACAGGCTGTTCATCCCGGCGTAGATGAGGTTGCCCAGCCCTCCGTAGCCCACGATCGCGCCGACGGTGGTCAGGGAGACCGCCGACACGGTGGCGATCCGCAGCCCCGCCATCACCGCCGGGAGCGCGAGCGGGAGTTCGACCCCGAACAGCAGCCGCAGCGGGCCGTACCCCATGCCCCGGGCGGCCTCCCGGACGTCCTCGGGGACGGAGTCGAGACCGGCCAGGATGTTGCGTACGAGGACCGTCAGCGAGTACAGCACCAGACCGGTGACGACCACGGACGCCGAGACGCCGAAGACCGGAAGCAGCAGCGAGTACATCGCGAGCGACGGCACGGTGTAGAGCACCGTGGTCAGACCCAGGACGGGCCCGGCCGCCGGGCGCCAGCGGCGCGCGGCGAGGGCGAGCGGGAACGCCGCCAGCAGCCCGAGGGCCACCGACACCCCGGTGATCCACAGGTGCTGCAGCGTCGCGTCGGTCAACTCCTGGCCGCGTGAGCGCACATACGCACCGCAGATCCAGTCGTTGGCCGCCAAGCAGTCATGACCGGCCATGCCCCCGCACCTCCCCCGTGGCGTGCAACCCATGCCGTTTCACCGTGCGGCGAGCCTAACCGGAGCCACCGACAATCGGGCGGAACAGCCACGTGCCGGCAACACGGCCGTCACGCCCGCGCGGCAGGGTACGGTCGGCTGAGCCGTTACGGCGCCGTCGAACAATGGGGACCCATGATCCGCTTCGAGCACGTCACCAAGCGCTATCCGGACGGGACAACGGCCGTGGACGACCTGTCCTTCGAGGTCGCCGAGGGCGAACTGGTCACGCTCGTCGGCCCGTCGGGATGCGGCAAGACCACCACGATGAAGATGGTCAACCGCCTGATCGAGCCCACCGGCGGCCGCATCCTCCTCGGCGGCGACGACGTGGCCGGGCTCGACCCCGTGGTGCTGCGCCGCCGGATCGGCTACGTGATCCAGCAGGTCGGCCTCTTCCCGCACAAGACCGTGCTGGAGAACACCGCGACCGTGCCGCACCTGCTCGGCTGGCCGCGCCGCAAGGCCCGCGAGCGCGCCGCCGAACTGCTCGATCTGGTGGGCCTGGACCCCGCGGCGTACGGCGACCGCTACCCCGACCAGCTCTCCGGCGGCCAGCGCCAGCGGGTCGCGATCGCCCGCGCGCTCGCCGCCGACCCGCCCGTGCTCCTCATGGACGAGCCGTTCGGCGCCCTCGACCCAGTGGTCCGCGAACGCCTCCAGTCGGAGTTCCTGCGCCTGCAGGAGCAGGTGCGCAAGACGATCCTGTTCGTCACGCACGACATCGAGGAGGCCGTGCGGCTGGGCGACCGGATCGCGGTCTTCGGCGAGGGCCGCATAGAGCAGTTCGACACGCCCGCCACCGTGCTGGGCGCTCCCGCCACCCCGTACGTGGCCGACTTCGTCGGCTCCGACCGGGGGCTGAAGCGGCTGTCGGTCACCCCGATCGAACCCGGCGACCTGCACCAGCCGCCGGTCGTACGGCTCGACGACACCGCCGAGGCGGCCGCCGCGCGGCTGCGCGGGGAGGATGCCCGCTGGGCGGTGGTCCTCGACGGCGAGGGCCTGCTGCACGGCTGGGTGGCCCGGGACGGCCTCACCGGCGGGTCGGTGCGCGACCACGCCCGCCGCATGGAGGCCTGGCTGCCGGTCGGCGCCACGCTCAAGCACGCGTTCAGCGTGATGCTCCAGCACGACGCCGGGTGGATCGCGGTCGTGGACGGCGAGAGCGTCGGCCGCTTCCTGGGAGTGCTGACCCCGGCCCGGCTCCACGAAGCGCTGCGGCGCTCGATCGACGCCGACGCACGCGATGTGGCCCGTGCCGAGGTGGAGCTGGACTCGGTGGACCGCGTGTAGCCCCCGAAGCCTGGGGCCGGGGGCGCGGCGGCTAGCCGCGGTCCCGTGGGGCGGCCGGGCCGTTGTCCTCGTCTTCCGGGAGGCGGCACACGCGCTCCAGGAAGATGGCCGCGGCGACCACCGCGGCCCCGGTCACCACCGAGAAACCGGCGTACACCGCCTGGTCGCGGCGGGCCGGCACGCTGAGCTCCGCCATGATCAGGAAGGCCCCGGTGCCCGCGTAGACCCCGGCCACCAGGGCGGCCACCAGGGCGCTGGCCTGGCCGAAGACGACGGCCCGGGCAGCCAGCAGCGGATCGACGCCCTTGGCACCGGGACGGCGTTCACGCTGGGCCCGCAGCCTGGCGCGCAGGGAGAGCGCGGTCGCGGCGAGGACGACGGCGATCAGGGCGAGGACGACGGGCGCCGCCACGGGGACGCTCGGCAGCGTGCCCAGCGCGTTCCACAGCCGTGCGCCGGCCCACGCCAGCACCCCGGCCACCACGAACAACCCGACGAGCACCCGGTACCGCAACTGCTTCAAGACGATCTCCTCGAACCGAACCACGCAGTCTGAGCAGAACGTCACTCCGGCAGATGGAGTTCCACGCCCACCCGGTGCGTCACGCCCGCGGCGCCGACCGCGGCGAGCAACTGCCCGACCGGCCCGCGCCCGGGAAGCTCGGCCGCCGGGTCGACGTCGTGCCACGGCGCGAGGACGAAGGCCCGCTCGTGCGCCCGCGGGTGCGGCAGGGTGAGCGAGGGGTCGGCGGAGACCACGTCCTGGTAGGCCACGATGTCCACGTCGATCGTGCGCGGCCCCCAGCGCTCGTCCCGCACCCGGCGGAACGCCTCCTCGATCGCGTGGGCCCGCTCCAGCAGCGAGGACGGCGGCAGGGTCGTCTTCAGCAGCACGACCGCGTTGAGGTAGTTGGGCTGGCTGCCCGGCTCGACGCCCCACGGCTCGGTCTCGTACACCGGGGAGACGGCCTTGACCCGCACGCCCGGTGTGTCGCCGAGGGCGTCCACCGCGCCCTGGAGGGTCTCCATGCGGTTGCCCAGGTTGCTGCCGAGCGCGATCACCGCGCGTTTGGGGTTCTGCAGCGTCGTGTCGGCGTCGTCGACCTGCTGCTCCACGGAGGCGGGTACCGGCTGGACGGTGGGGTCGGAACTCACGTACGCCTCCTAAGAATGGTGATGGTCACGTCGTCGAACGGAACGGTGATCGGGGCATTCGGCTTGTGCACGGTCACCTCGACCTCCTGCACCACATCGTGCTTCAGGCACTGGTCGGCGATGCGCTGGGCCAGCGTCTCTATGAGGTCGACCGGCTCTCCCTGCACGACGGCGGTGACCTCCTCGGCCACGACGCCGTAGTGCACGGTCTTCGTCAGGTCGTCGTACGCGGCGGCGGGGGCGGTGTCCAGACCCAGGACCAGGTCCACGACGAACATCTGGCCCTCGGCCCGCTCGTGGGCGAAGACGCCATGGTGCCCGCGGGCCTTCAAGCCGCGCAGCGCGACGCGATCCACGGGACATCACTCCTGCCGGTCGTCGGAGGACCGGGCGCGGTCCGCCACGAGTGCGGGCCGGTCCTGGTCGTAGCTACGAGTCGAATGTACCTGCGAGCACCGACAACGTTCGCCGACGGGGCTGCCCGGACAGACGCGGTCAGGGGACGCTCGCATGCAGCGGCCTTACCCTGCAACCGCGCGCCCACTCCTTCCGATCGAGTTTCTTGGCTCGAAGGAGTGGCCCGCCACCCATCCGATGTCCGCTAGACACCGAGCGGACCGGTGCCGTTCCCCCCTCCGATGCCGGGACCGTCCCCGAACTCGTCGTCGTCCGTGTCGTCCTCGGTCGCCATCACCGGGGAGCCGTGGTGCGACCACAGGCGCCAGCCGTGCTCGGTCCTGCGGAAGACGTTGGTCGCCACGACCAGCCCGCCGACCAGTTCCCCGGCCGAACCGTCCGGCTCGGCCGGGCCGCCGCTGAGGATGTTCTCGCTGCACGTCACCAAGGCGGTGTCCCCGGCCACCGCGATCTCGACGTCGGTGAGGAAGAACTGCATGTAGTCGGTGTTCGCCATGATCAGCGCGAACGAACGCAGTACCTGCGGTCGGCCGCGCAGCACGGGCCAGCCGGGGTGGACCACGCAGACCGAGCCGGCCAGCGGCCCGTCGAGCAGCACCGCCTCCAGCAGACCCATGTCGCCGGCCTCCACGGCGTCGTAGAAGGCCTGATTGGCCCGCTCGACCTGCCGGACGTCCTCAGTGGCGCTGGATGTGGTCACGTCGCCGCCTCGATGGCTCGGGCCACCCGCACCGCGTCGGCGGTCGGGCGCACCTGGTGGACGCGGACCGCCCAGGCGCCCTCCCGGGCGGCGATCGCGGAGACCGCGGCCGTCGCCGCGTCCCGTTCCCGGGCGGGCGGCGGATCGCCCTGGCCGCCGGCGAGGACCCGGCCCAGGAACCGCTTGCGGGAGGCGGCCACCAGCAGCGGCCGACCCAGCGTCCGCAGCCGGTCCAGACGGGCCATGAGCGCCAGGTCGTGCTCGGCCTCCTTGGCGAAGCCCAGTCCCGGGTCGAGCACGATCCGCTCGGGGTCCACGCCCTGGGAGACCACCGTGTCGAACCGCTGCCGCAGCTCGGCGACGACCTCGCCGACCACGTCGTCGTAGACCGCCCGGCCGGTCATGTCGATGCTGTGGCCCCGCCAGTGCATCACCACGAAGGCGACCCGGGCCGCGGCCACCAGCGGCACCATCCCCGGGTCGGCCAGGCCCCCGCTGACATCGTTGACCAGCACGGCGCCCGCCTCCAGCGCCCGCTCGGCGACCGTGGCGCGCATGGTGTCCACGCTGACCAGGGCGCCGGCCGCGACCAGCTCCCGGACCACCGGGATCACCCGGCGCAGCTCCTCGGCCTCGTCGACCCGCCGCGCCCCCGGGCGGGTGGACTCCCCGCCGACGTCCAGCAGATCGGCGCCGGCCGCGACCAGATCGAGGCCGTGCTTGACGGCACGCTCCGGGTCGAACCACAGGCCCCCGTCGGAGAAGGAATCCGGCGTGACGTTCACCACACCCATCACCGCACACCGGTCCCATTCGGGCAGCCCCGCCACACGGCCTCGCAACGCACTCATGCTTAGAGCCTAGGCCCCACCCCGGGACCTAGGCTCTTCGCGGTGGCGTCACGGCGGGCTCGGCCGCCCGCGGCGGCTCAGGCCGCCTTCTCCCCGACCGCCCGCAGCTTCGCGTTCGGGTGCGCGCACTCGCGCCGCGCCGGCTGCTTGCTCATGCCCGGGATCCAGCGGCGGACCCGGGCCGGCAGCTCCAGCGTGATGAACGCCTCGGCCTGCATCACCGCGAAGCCGATGCGCGGCAGGTCGCGATGGGTCGGGAAGACCATGAAGCGCGGCTCCCACACCGGCTGGAACTTGGCGTTGAACTTGTACAGCGACTCGATCTGGAACCAGCGGGAGAGGAAGACCAGCAGGCCGCGCCAGAAGCGCAGCACCGGGCCCGCGCCGATGCGCTCCCCGCGGGCGAGGGCGGAGCGGAACATCGCGAAGTTGAGCGACACCCGGCTGATGCCCAGCTCCGGGGCGTGCTGCAGCGCGTACACGATCAGCAGCTCGTTCATGCCCGCGTCGGCGCTGCGGTCGCGGCGCATCAGCTCCAGCGACATGCCGTCCTCGCCCCACGGCACGAAGTGCAGCACGGCCTTGAGGTCGCCGTGCGGGGACGGGTCGTTCACTCCGTCTTCGGGGGCCTTGTGCGCCGTAACCACCACGCAGTCGCCGTCCGCCGGGTCGCCGAAACGGCCCAGGGCCATGGAGAAGCCGCGCTCGGTGTCGGTGCCGCGCCAGTCGGCCGCGGCCGCCCGCACCCGGCGCTGCTCCTCCTCGGTCAGCTCCCTGACCCGGCGCATCCGGCAGCTGTAGCCGTTGCGCTCCACGCGCTTGACCATCTGGCGCACGTTGCGCATGGCCCGGCCGGAGAGGGAGAACTCGGCGGTCTCCACGATGGCCTCGTCGCCCAGCTCGAGGGCGTCCAGGCCGGTCTCGCGGGTCCACACCTCGCCGCCGGTCTCCGAGCAGCCGACGACCGCGGGAATCCAGGCGTGCGCCCGGGCCTCCTCCATGAACCGCTCGATCGCGCCCGGCCAGGCCTCCACGTCGCCGATCGGGTCACCGCTGGCGAGCATGACGCCGGAGATCACCCGGTAGGAGATGGCCGCCTTGCCGGTCGGCGAGAAGATCACGCTCTTGTCGCGGCGCAGCGCGAAGTGGCCGAGGGAGTCGCGCCTGCCGTGCTTGGCCAGCAGCTCGCGCAGCCGCTCCTCGTCCTCGGCGTCGAGGACCGCCGTCGGGTGCTCGGGGCGCAGGATCAGGTAGGCGGTGCTGAACAGGATCAGGAAACCGAGACCGCCCAGCGAGTAGCCGACGATGTCGGCGACCCGGTCGGAGGTGTAGTGGACCGGCCCGCCGAAGCCGAAGAGTCCGTAGAACACGGTGACCAGGCGGTCCACGATGCCGGGGCTGCCCTCCTCCGTGCTGGGGTGGGCGCTGACGATCAGCAGGCCGACGCCGAAGCTGACCACGGTCAGCACGACGAAGTTGAGCAGCGCCCGCCAGCGGGTCCGCGGGTCCGACAGCGCGGCGAACTCCCGCTTGTGGGTGAGGAGCACCACGAACAGGCCGACCGAGAGCACGGTGTTCGGGATGGTGATCCGGTGGTGCAGCACCTCCGTGACCACCCCGACCGGCAGCAGCGCCACGGCCGCGGCCCAGGCCCGCCGCTTACGCCGCTTGAGGCCGTGGGCGAGCATCAGCATCAGCAGGCCCACGATGATCGAGGCCGCCGCGGCGATGCTGCTGACGGCGCCCGGCAGATAGCCCGCCCAGCTGTGGACACGGCTGTGCCGCAGCCGCGGGATGATCCCGGTGGCCAGGTCCAGCAGCCCGATGAGGGCGGCGACCGTGCCCACCAGCGCGGGCGCCTTGCTGCTCGGGGTGAACCGCGGCAGCCGCTGCTGTGTGGCGGACGACTCAGTCATCGATGCCGCCCCCTGACGGAACCCTTTTGAGGCAAACGGCATCTTTGTGTGCAGACATCGGTCTCCCAGCCCCGATAAGCGGATCTTCCGGCCCGTAGCACGACGGCGCGAGCATTGTGCGCCCTGTAGGACGTGACCTCCGGCCTGGAGGTTCCATTGTCGGCGCCCCGGGACCAGTCAATCGAACGGAAAGCGCCTCATGGGTCTCACCAGCAAGAAACTCCTGGTTCTGGTCATCCTGATCGCGGTGGCCGTTTTCGTCGCCACGATCTGGCTCTGGCCGCGGCTGTCGCGAAAAGGGGTCAAGCCCATAGCCGGGCGGGTCGGCCTGCTGCTGGGCGGTCAGCTGGCGATCCTGGCGGCACTCGGGCTGTCGATCAACTCCTACTTCGGTTTCTACGCCTCGTTCGCCGACCTGTTCGGCACCCAGCAGGACCCGGGCCAGGTGGTGAACTACGCGGGCGGCACCGCCGGGAAGCAGGGCCTGGAGCACCTCGGCTCGCAGTCCGTCGGCGTGCCGAACGGCGGCGAGCCGCAGAAGGCCGGGCGCATCGACAAGGTCGAGCTCAAGGGCGCGAAGACCGGCATCACCACCCCCGCCTACGTCTACCTGCCGCCGCAGTACTTCCAGCAGGGCTTCGCCAGGCAGAACTTCCCGGCCGCGGTGATCCTCACCGGCTACCCGGGGACGACCGAGGCCCTGATCACCCGGATGAAGTACCCGCAGACCGCGACCGAGCACATCCAGCAGGGCGCGATGCAGCCGATGATCCTGGTCATGCTGCGCCCGACGGTGGTGCCGCCGCGTGACACCGAGTGCATGGACATCCCCGGCGGCCCGCAGGTGGAGACCTTCTTCACCAAGGACCTGCGGCAGGCGATCTCGGCCAACTACCGGGTCGGCTCCAGCGCCATGAACTGGGGCATCATGGGCGACTCCACGGGCGGCTACTGCTCCTTGAAGATGGCGATGCGCCACCCGGAGGCGTTCTCCGCCGCCGTGTCGCTCTCCGGTTACTTCAGCACCCACAACGACCCGACCACCGGCGACCTCTTCGGCGGCAGCGCCGAGCTGAAGAACGAGAACGACATGATGTGGTGGCTGAAGCACAAGCCCGCCCCCAACGTGTGGACGCTCGTCACCAGCAGCCAGAAGGGCGAGTCGAACTACAAGGCGACGGAGGCCTTCATCAAGGCCGTCCACGAGCCGATGCAGGTCTCGTCGATCATCCTGCCCAGCGGCGGCCACAACTTCACGACGTGGAGCCGTGAGCTGCCGCCCGCCCTGGACCAGCTCTCCCACCACCTCACCCAGTAGGACCCGCGTAGGCGCGCCGTTCGACACCGCGGCCGGGAAGGCACCATCGCCTTCCCGGCCGCGGTGTGTCGTGTGGGGTGTGGGGGCTCCGCCTCAGCGGGCCAGTATGAGGCTCATCGCCTCGGCACGGGTGGCCGCGTCGCGCAGCTGGCCGCGCACGGCGGAGGTGGTGGTCTTGGCGCCGGGCTTGCGGATCCCGCGCATCGACATGCACATGTGCTCGCACTCGATCACCACGATCACCCCGCGCGGATCCAGGATCTCCATCAGGGAGTCGGCGATCTGCGTGGTGAGGCGCTCCTGCACCTGCGGCCGCCGGGCGTAGACGTCGACCAGCCGGGCCAGCTTGGACAGGCCGGTGATCTTGCCGCTGGTCGACGGTATGTAGCCCACATGAGCGACACCGTGGAAGGGGACGAGGTGGTGCTCGCACGTGGAGTAGACCTCGATGTCCTTGACCAGGACCATCTCGTCGTGGCCCAGGTCGAAGGTGGTGGTCAGCACGTC
>CAYNNX010000053.1:0-7171 GCA_964398515.1 uncultured Streptantibioticus sp.
GTACAGGCCCCAGGCGTTGGGCTGCTTGCCGCCCACGCGCTGCATCCGCTCCTGCGAGTTGCCGCGATGCCAGGCGATCTCGTCGAGTCGCCCGTAGCGCGGGCCGGTCGTACCGGCACGGCATGCGTGCTCCCACTCGGCCTCGGTGGGTAGCCGGTATCCGTCAGCGGACCTGGCCCACTCGACACCCTCACCATCGCCATGGAGGCGGTACGCGGGCGCCAAACCCTCGTAGCGGGACAGGGCGTTGCAGAACCGCACCGCGTCCAGCCACGAAACGTTCTCGACGGGCAGCTGGTCGCCTTGCACGGTGCTCGGCCGCCCACCGGTGACCTGTGCGTATCGTGCCTGGGTGATCGGGAGCGCCGCGAGCTGGTACGGCGCGAGCTCGACCGACCAGCTGCGCTGCGTCCGCCGGTCCGCCAGCATGACCCGCCCCGGCGGGATGGCAATCATCTCGTCGTTCACGATCACGTCCATGGGCAGGCGATCCTAGCAATGTGTGTGTGCTCGTTGACCGGCGGCCGTCCTTCGGCGACTTTGCGCCGACGGGACCGGCAACCACCAGGCATCTGCGGGGAATTCGGCGGTGGGCACCCGCACGTCGCAGCTTCCCGCGTAAGGGGGTGCGGCACCCTCACATGTGCGTCTCCTCCCGGGCCAGGTGGCCGAAGGCGCGCACCAGGTGGTGTACCACTGCTGGAACAGCACACTGGGCGTTCTCACCCGCAGGGTGCGGAGAAGGGCGAGTCCGCAGGTAGCGTTGCCACAGCTGCGGGGTGAGGGTGTGCGCGGTGCTGTCGCAGATCCGGTGGACCGCCTGGGCGGGGTCCAGCGTCCACAGTCGCGCGGTGTGGTCGTCGCTCGCGCTGGCCACCTGGCAGACACTCGTCGAGTGAGACACCAGTTGCGGGCGTCGGCGGCCGACCCGGACGGCTACCCCTTGGTCCGCAGCGCCGTGATGAAGCCGGTGCCGGACGGGTTGCCCGTGGGGCGCCCGTAGCGGGCCGCGACGGCATCCAGTGGATGGGCCTCGGTCCGCCAGCCGTGGCGGTCCAGCCAGCCGGCGGTGCCGGTGCCCAGGCCGCCCTTCCACAGCGAGGTGATGTGCGCGACGGACGGATCGTCGAGGGCGGTCCGTCCGCTGCGTCCCCGCTCCAGGGCGAGCCGGCTGGCGGGAGCGGACAGTTCGCCGACAGTGGTGAGCAGCGCGGCCGCCTCCTCGGCGGTGAGGTAGACCAGCAGGCCCTCGACCAGCCAGGCCGTCGGCCGGGAAGCGTCGAATCCCGCGTCGGCCAGGCGGTCGGCCCAGCCGGGGCTCAGCAGGTCCACGGGCACGGCGGTGCGGTCGCAGCGTGGTGCGGCGGACCGCGTCGCCAGCACATTGTCCTTGAATTCGAGGACCGGCGGCAGGTCGAGCTCGAACAGGCGGGTCCCGGACGGCCAAGCGAGCCGGTAGGCGCGGGTGTCGAGCCCTGCCGCGAGCAACACCACCTGGTCGCACCCGGATTGGAGGAGCCGGTCGTCGTAGAAGCGGGTCCGGATCACCGTCTGGAGCATCAGGGCGGTCGCCAGTGGACCCGGGTTCCGCCGCGGCCGAATCGGCTCCCCGGAGGCGGCGACGAAGGCGGCGGCGTAAGGATCGTCGAACAGGGCGTCGGGAGCGGCGCTCTCGATGGCGCGGACCCGGGCCACGGCCAGTGCTGTCCTGGACACGGCGCTCAGCGGTTCCGAGGTCGTCATGGCAGCACACTACATGGTCCGATCGCCAGCGATGCATCGGTGCCGATATATTCGAGCCATGGACGGAATGCAGCTGCTCAGACTCGGCAAGCGCCTGGCCGAGCTGGGCCGTGACACGATCGACCAGGCCGGCCCGACCTCGCTCACACCAGGCGAGGTGGCCGTGATCGCGGATGTCTTCCGGTATCCGGACTGCTCCGTCCGGGAGATCGTGGCGCGCACAGGCTTCGCCCAGAGCCACGTCTCCGCCTCGATCGCCCGCCTGCGCGAACACGGCCTGCTGGAGACGGCCCCCGACCCCACCGACGGCCGGCGCACCCTGGTCCGCCTGACCGGCCGGGCCCACCGAGCCCTCCGCGCCCGCGCCGACCGCCCCGCCGACGAGACGATCGCCAAGGCCGTTCCGGACCCCAGCCGCGCCGAGCGGGTCGTCGCGCTACTCGACGAACTCGCGGAGTTGCTGTTGACGCCCACGCCCGACCGGCCCGGGAAGTGACCCGACGGACCGTGCGAGGCCCGGCGGATTGCCAGGCAGGCGCGGAGCGGCGCTTCAGCGGGCGGCGGGGGAAGTGCCCCACCTCGCGCGGATGGTGGCGGGCCGTCGCAGCGCAGAGGGTTCGCCGCCGGACTCCAGAAAGCGTGCGACAGGCAGGGTGGCCGCACCGCGCGCCACGGCGTCGGAGCCGAGCACGCCCAGTTCGATCGAGGTCTGCGAGAAGGGCAGGCGCAGCGAATGGTCGCGGGCGACCTCGCGGATGCGGGGCAGCAGCCGCGGGGCCAGGATGAGTCCGGCCCAGCCACCGATGATCACTCGCTGCGGGTTGAAGAGGTTGATCAGGTTGCCCACGCCCACGCCGATGCGCAGGGCTGTCTCCTCCAGCACCGCCCTGGCCGCGTCGCCCGCCGCGAAGCGGTCGTGCTCGGCGAGCGCCACCATCCGGCGCAGCGCCTCCTCCTCGTCGCCTCCGTCCGGCTCGGCCGCGCCGACGGCCTCCTGGTAGCGGGCGATCACCGCGGCGGCGCCGACGTACGCCTCCAGGCAGCCGCGCGTGCCGCAGCGGCAGCGGCGGCCGCCGATCTCCGCGTTGGTGTGGCCCCACTCTCCCGCGCCGGTCGTCGAGCCGCGGAACGGCACCCCGTCCGCGATGACCGCGGCGCCGACACCCGAGCCGATCAGCAGGAACAGGGCGCTGTCGGCGGTACTGCCCGAGCCGAACCACATCTCGGCCTGCCCCATGGTGGTGGCGCCGTTGTCGACGAAGAGCGGAAGGTCGGTGTGGTCGCAGAGCAGGTCCTCCAGCGGGACCGCGTCCCAGCCGACCGTCTGGCCGTGCACCACCGCGCGGGGCTCCTGCTGGACGATGCCGGGGACGCCGATGCCGATCCCGAGGATCTGCCCGTCCGCCTGCGCGGCCAACTCCCCCAGACCCGAGGCGATTCCGGCGACCACCTGGTGCGGGTCGGGGCGTCCGCCGGCCACCGCGACGTCGATCGACGCCTGTTCGCGAAGCCCGAGATCGAAGCGCTCCAGCCTGATCCGGGTCTCGCCGACGTCGATGCCGATGACCTGGAACCGGGCGGTGTCGACACGCAGCAGGATCCGCGGCCGGCCGCCGTCGGACTCGATCGCGCCCGCCTCGACGACGACCTGCGCCTCAAGCAGATCGGCGACGACGTTGCTGACGGACGCGGAACTCAGACCGGTGGCGCCGATCAGGTCCTGACGGCTGAGCGGTCCGTGGAAGTAGAGCTCACGCAGCAGCCGGGCGCGGTTGGCCCGTCGCAGGTCACGGACGTTCCTGCGGCCCTCGTCAGTCATGCGCCCGCCCTTCCGCTGCCATGGCCGCCACCTGTCGGGGCCATACCCGGCGGGCGATTGCGTCAGATCTGTTGACGCCGCATTATCTCACAGGTTAAATCAAGCCGCGAACTAAGCTTTGTAAAAAGCGAGTTACCGGCCGACGGCCGTCGACGGACCCACCCCGTCATCCGTCGCACCACGTCTCGGCCGCGCCCGTCACACGCCTCGAATCACCCCCACCGTCTCGCCCCCCTTCGGACCACACGTCGATTCGGCCGCCCGTCGAAAGGCTCACCATGCGCTCGTCCCCGTACCGCACATCCGCCCTGCTCGCACTGGCCGTCTCGACCGCCCTGCTGGCCGGCGCGTGCAGCAGCGGCTCCGGCGCCTCCTCCGGCGGGGGGCGGCAGACGATCACCTACTGGGCGAGCGACCAGGGCAGCTCCATCGCCGACGACGTCAAGGTGCTCACCCCGGAGCTCAACGCCTTCACCAAGCGGACGGGCATCAAGGTCAAGCTGGAGGTTATCGGCTGGAACGACCTGCTCAACCGGATCCTGGCGGCGGCAAGCTCCGGCCAGGGTCCCGACGTCGTCAACATCGGCAACACCTGGTCGGCATCGCTCCAGGCCACCGGCGCGTTCCTGCCGATCACCAACGACGTCATGCGGAAGCTCGGCGACACCGGGCGATTCCTGCCCGGCCCGCTCGCCGCGACCGGCGCGCCCGGCAAGGACCCGGTCGGCGTCCCGCTCTACTCGATGGCCTACGGCCTCTACTACAACAAGGCGATGTTCAAGGCCGCCGGTATCGCCAACCCACCGACCACGTGGACGGAATTCCTGGCGGACGCCAAGAAGCTGACACACGGCAACCAGTTCGGCGTCACCGTCGAGGGCGCCCAGACACCGGAGAACGCGCACATCGCCTTCGTGTTCAGCCGGCAGCACGGCGGCAGCTTCTTCGACCCGTCAGGCAAGCCCACCTTCAACACCCCCCAGAACGTCGCCGCGATCAAGCAGTACGTGGACTTCGTGGGCGCCGAGAAGATCGCGAACTCCACCGACGCGGAGTACTCCAACGGCACGGAGGCGGTGCAGGACTTCGCCACCGGCAAGGCCGCCATGCTGATATGGCAGACCGCCGGCGCCATGCTGGCCGACTACGGGATGCAGCCCTCCCAGTACGGTGTCGTGCCGGTGCCGTTCCCGTCCCCGACGCCGCCGGGCGGCAAGCACACGAACTCGATCGTGGCCGGCATCAACCTGTCCGTCTTCGCCAACACCAAGAACAAGAGCGCGGCGCTCGAGTTCGCGAAGTTCATGACGAGCAAGCAGACCCAGACCGATCTCAACAAGGCCTACGGGTCCCTCCCCTCGGTCACCGACGCCTACTCCGACCCCGCGTTCCAGACCCCCAGCGCCAAGGTGTTCCAGCAGGTGCTGTCCACGTCGGCCGCCCCGATGCCCGCCATCTCGCAGGAGAGCCAGTTCGAGACCGTGCTGGGGGCGGCGATGAAGGCCCTCTTCGCCGACGCGGCGAGCGGCAGGACCGTCACGGACAGGACGATCAGCGACCGACTCGACCAGGCGCAGCAGCAACTGCAGGCCGGTGGCTGACGGCAGCCGCCAGGACTCGCGCCGGGACGCCGATGCGGCTCCCGGCGCGGCGGCCCACCCCGACCACCCCGTTCTGCCCGGAAGGACCCACGCTTGATGGCAACAGCGAGCGATACCGCCCCCATCACGGCGCCCTCGTCCCCACCCCCGCGCCCTCCGCGCCAGTGGGCCCGGCTGCGCCGAGCCGGACTTCCCTACCTGCTGCTGCTGCCCGCGGTCGGCTTCGAGTCGCTGGTCCATGTGGTGCCGATGCTGGTGGGCATCTTCATGAGCTTCAAACGGCTCACCGAGTTCTTCATCCGCAACTGGGGCGCCGCGCCCAACGCCGGGCTGGACAACTACCGTTTCGCCTTGGACTTCAACGGAGCCGTCGGTCGAAGCCTCCTCCAGTCCTTCTGGGTCACCTGCGCCTTCACCATCCTCACCGTGGGCCTGTCCTGGCTGCTCGGCACCGGCGCCGCGATCTTGATGCAGGACCCGTTCCGCGGCCGCGGGCTGCTGCGCACCTACTTCCTCGTGCCGTACGCGCTCCCCGCCTACACGGCCGCCATCACCTGGGAGTTCATGTTCCAGCGCGACACCGGCCTGGTGAACCGGCTCCTGGTGCACGACCTGCATCTGTTCTCTCACACGCCCTTCTGGCTGCTCGGCCGGAACAGCTTCCCCGCCCTCGTCATCACCGCCGTGTGGCGGACCTGGCCCTTCGCCTTCCTGGTGATCACCGCCGGCCTCCAGAACATCCCCGGCGAGCTCTACGAAGCGGCGGCCATCGACGGCGCCGGCGTGTGGCAGCGCATCCGGCGGATCACCCTGCCCTCACTGCGCCCCGTCAACCAGGTACTGGTGCTGGTGCTGTTCCTGTGGAACTTCAACGACTTCAACACGCCCTTCGTCCTCTTCGGAAACGTTCCGCCGCCCCAGGCGGACCTGTTGTCGGTGGAGATCTACGACACCTCCTTCCAGCACTGGAACTTCGGCTCCGGCTCGGCCATGTCGGTGCTGCTCCTGCTCTTCCTGCTGCTGGTCACGGCGGCCTATCTGCTGTTCACCACCCGGGGAAGGAAGGCCGATGCCTGACAAGACGGCGATCGTCGCCTCCACCCCGCACCGCCACCGCTCGCCGACGGCGCCGCCGCAGAGCTTCCTGTGGGTCCGCCGGCTCTGCCTGACGCTGCTGGCGCTGTTCACCTTCGTCCCCCTCTACGTCATGCTCAGCGGCTCGCTCAAGACCCTGCGGGACGTCCAGGGGGTGTTCGGCTGGATACCGTCCCGCATCACCTTCCGGCCGTACATCGACATCTGGCACACCGTCCCGCTCGCCCACTACTTCACCAACAGTCTGATCGTGGCAAGTTGCTCCACCGCGGTGTCCGTGCTGATCGCGATCCTCGCCGCCCACGCGGTGAGCCGCCACCGCTTCCCCGGGCGGCGGCTGTTCAGCGTGACGGTCCTGTCCACCCAGATGTTCCCCGGCATCCTCTTCCTGCTGCCGCTCTTCCTCATCTACGTCAACGTCGGCGCCGGCACCGGCATCGAGCTGTCCGGCTCGCTGCTGGGATTGGTCATCACCTATCTCACCTTCACGCTGCCGTTCTCGATCTGGATGCTGGTCGGGTACTTCGACTCGATCCCGCGCGAGCTGGACGAGGCAGCCGAGGTGGACGGCAACGGTCCCATCGGCGCGCTGGTGCGTGTCGTGGTGCCGGCGGCCGTGCCCGGCATCATCACCGTGGCGGTCTACTCCTTCCTGACCGCCTGGGGAGAGGTGCTGTTCGCCTCCGTGATGACCAGCGACTCCACCCGCACTCTCGCTGTGGGGCTGCGCAACTACGCCTCGCAGAACGGCGTGTACTGGAACCAGATCATGGCCGCATCGCTCGTCGTGAGCGTTCCCGTGGTGGCCGCCTTCCTGCTGCTGCAGCGCTACCTGGTCGCCGGACTCACCGCAGGCTCCGTCAAGTAGCCCCGGTCACCCGCAGGCCGTGCCTTCTTCACGCACGCTCCCCGC
>CAYNNX010000053.1:7271-25700 GCA_964398515.1 uncultured Streptantibioticus sp.
TCAAGCCGAGGAGTTCCATGCCTTCGCCCGACACCACCGTGTTCGGACCCGACTTCATCTGGGGGGTGGCGACCTCCGCCTACCAGATCGAGGGAGCCGCTGCCGAGGACGGCCGAGCGCCCTCCATCTGGGACACCTTCTGCACGGTGCCCGGGATGGTCGCCGGGGGCGAGAACGGCTCCCAGGCCTGCGATCACTACCACCGGTGGCCTGCGGACATCGCCCTGATGCGGCGCCTGGAGGTCGGCTCCTACCGCTTCTCCGTCGCCTGGCCGCGCATCGTGCCGGGCGGCACCGGCCCGGTCAACCAGGCCGGACTCGACTTCTACGACAAGCTGGTGGACGGCCTGCTGGAGGCGGACATCCGGCCCAACATCACGCTCTACCACTGGGACCTGCCGCAGGCGCAGCAGGACCGTGGCGGCTGGCCCGAGCGCGCGACGGCCGAGGCCTTCGCCGAGTACGCGCGCATCGTGGCCACCCGGCTGGGCGACCGGGTCACCGACTGGGCCACACTCAACGAACCCCTGTGCTCCGCCTGGATCGGCCATCTCGAAGGCAGAATGGCCCCCGGCCTGACCGACATCACCGCGGCCGTACGAGCCGCATTCCACCTGCACCTCGGCCACGGCCTGGCAGCCCAGGCCGTGCGCGCGGCCTCGCCCGGCCCCGTTCGGATAGGCATCGTCAACAACCTGAGCCCCTGCGAGCCCGCGAGCGACAGCGAGGCGGACCTCGCCGCCGCCCGGCGCGCCGACGGCCACATCAACCGCTGGTGGCTCGACCCCGTCCTCGGCCGCGGCTACCCCGAGGACATGCTGGAGGTCTACGGGGTGCACCTGCCCGAGCGCCCGAGCGACCTGAAGGCCATCGCGCAGCCGCTGGACTGGCTTGGCGTCAACTACTACTTCCGGCAGATCATCGCCGACGACCCGAGCGCGCAGGTGCCGTACATCCGGCAGCGTCCAGGGCCCGGCCACCGGACCGCGATGGACTGGGAGGTGCACGCCGGCGGCCTGGAGGAGCTGCTGATCCGCCTGACCGACGACTACGACGTGCCACGGCTCCTGGTCACCGAGAACGGCGCCGCCTATCGGGACACCGTCGGCCCGGACGGCCGAGTGCACGACCCGGAGCGGACCGCCTACCTCGAAGAGCACCTCGCCGCCTGCGCCCGCGCGGTGGCGGCCGGGGCCCCACTGGCCGGGTACTACGCCTGGTCGCTGCTGGACAACTTCGAGTGGGCTTACGGTTACGACAAGCGCTTCGGGCTGGTCCACGTCGACTACGGCACCCAGCGCCGCACGGTGAAGTCGAGCGGCAGACGCTACGCGGAGATCATCAGGGAGCACCGCAAGATCACGTTCCCGTCGGCCGCAGCCTGACGGCGGGCGGGCGGCGGCCCGCCCGCCCTCAGGACGACTCGCGCACGACGAGCGACGGCTGGAACACCGACGACGCCACCGGTGTGTCGGGATCCGTCAGCTGCTGGAGGAGTTGGAGCGCCATCCGCGCCGCCATCTCCTCCACCGGCTGGCGCACCGTGGTCAACGGCGGATCGCAGGCGCGCGCCGCGCTGCTGTCGTCGAACCCGACCAGGGCCACATCGTCCGGAATCCGGCGGCCTTCCCGGGACAGCACCGGCAGGCCTCCCAGCGCCATGAGGTCGGAGGCCACGAACACGGCGTCCGCCTCCGGCGCGGCGGCCAGCAGCGCGCTCATCGCCGTGGCGCCCGACTCCTGGGTGAAGTCCCCCTCCGCGAAGCCCGCTTCCGTCAGCCCGTGGTGGGCGAGCCGCTCCCGGAACGCGGCCAGGCGCTCGCGGCCCGGCACCGTGTCCAGCGGCCCCGATACCGTGGCGATCCGCGAACGTCCCCGCTGAACCAGGTGATCGACCGCCAGGAACACCCCGGCTCGCTGGTCCACCTCGACGAAGCCCAGCGGAATCGGCTCGGGCGGGCGGGCCGACAGCATCGCGGGAATCCCCGCCTCGGCCAGCTCGCCCGGCAGCGGATCCTCGGCGTGGGTGGAGAGCAACACCACGCCGTCCACGTGCCGATGGCGCAGGTACCCGAGCAGCTGACGACGCGAGGCCTCGTCGTCGACGAGTACCAGCATCATCTGCACGCCCCGAGGACGCAGCGCCTGGAGCACGCCGTTCACCACGCGCCCGAAGAACGGGTCGGAGAAGACCCGATCGCCCTGGCCCGAGACGACCAACCCGATCGAGCCCGTGCGGCGCGTCACCAGTGACCGTGCGGCAGGGTTGGGAACGTAGTTCGTCTGCGCGATCGCCTTCTCCACGGCCTTGCGCAGATCCTCCCGCACACTCGGACTGCCGTTGACGACCCGCGACACGGTGGCCCGCGACACCCCCGCCACCCGGGCAACGTCCTCCAGCGTCACCAGCGCAGCGGGGCGCGGCTTCCAGGACATGCCCCCTTTATACAGCCTCGATCCCCGCTAAGACGATCACAGTACGATCCCAGCGGTCACCGCGAACACCTCGGATCGGCATCGCCGGGCCCGGTGCGCTGAACGGCGAGGACTCGACGATCGAACGCTTCTTCGACTGCGGTGCGCCTGGTAGCCGTCGGCGAGGCCCTGCCCGCGCAACGCCACACCGCGGGCCGAATTCTTGGTCCCGCACTGACACTCCGCTGGCCCATTGCTGTCGGTTTGCTCACCTTGCTCCGCATAACGTTGCTGCAACGTCGTCAGTGGTGAAGCAGCCCGTGAACGAGTTGAGGTGGGACGTGCGGGACACAGAGGTCGACGAGGTCCGGGCGGTGCGCCCCGAGCTGGCCGAGGCGTTCTCGGCCGAGCTTCCGGGGGCGCGGGCGTCCGTCCTCGGCCGGTTGTGGGGGGCGTTCGCACGCGAGCCGCTTCCGGGGATCGCAGGTGTGCGCGGGCTGGGGGACACGCTGGTGATGGCCTTGGACAGCGGCGCGTGGCTGGCGGGGGATGCGGCGTGTGCCGGGCGGTTCGCCCGGGTGCCGGCGGATTTCGCGGTCGACTGCCGTTCAGGGCCGATCACGGATCCGGTGCAACTGCTCGCGGCCTTGGGGTTGCGTACGGCGGGCGCACAGACGTTGGCCGACGAGCTGGACAACAGTGTCGTCAACCTCGCCTTGGCCCGGGCCGCGGCCGGTGTTTCACCGCGCCCGGTGGAGGACTCCGTCGACGCCGAGCAGGCGGTCGTCGACGGTCATCCCCAACATCCGTGCTGCCGAACCCGCACCGGGCTGTCGGTGGCGGAGGTGCTCGCGTACGCCCCGGAGCACCGGCCTGTGGTCGATCTGGCACTGCTGGCCGTGCCGGTCGAACGCTGGCAGGAGGCCGGCACATGGCCGCAGGAGCTACGGGAGGGCACGACCGTTCTGGTCCCGGTGCATCCCTGGCAACGCGATCACGTGCTGCCGCGGTATCCGGGGCTCCCCCTCGCCGACCGGGTGATCAGCGCCCGCCCCCTGCTGTCGCTGCGTACCCTGGCCCCCCTCGACGCCCTGCCCGGCCACAACATCAAGACCTCCCTGGACGTGCAGGTCACCAACTACCGGCGCACCATCTCGCCTGCGGAGGTCGCCGACGGACCGGCGCTGTCCGAGTTGGTGGCGGCCGTCGTGGGAAAGACCGGTTACGGCGGCAGCCTCGGCATCCTGCGCGAGCTGGGCGGTGGTGTGGTGCGCGTCGCGGGGCGCCCCTGTCCGAGTCTCGCCGTGATGGTGCGTGAATCGTGTGACCGGTTCCTGGGCCCCGGCGAGATCGCGGCGCCGTTCACCGCCGTCTACGCGACCGATGCCGCTCTGGTGACGGGAGACCCCACGAGCCTGCTGGTCGAGTTCGCCGAGCTGGTGCTGCCGGCCGCGCTGACGCTGCTTTCCATGGGAATCGCGTTGGAAGCCCACGGCCAGAACACCCTGGTCGTGCTGCGCGAGGGACGGCCGGTGCGGGTGCTCTACCGGGACCTGGACGGTGTCCGGGTGAGCCCTCGGCGGCTGGCCGAGCACGGCTTCGAACTTCCCTCCCTGGCGGGCGACCGCGCCGGCGACGACGTCCAGGCGCTGCGGACCAAACTCTTCGGCGCTCTGCTCAGCGGAGTCTTCAGCGAACTGGTGGCGGTGCTCTCCCGGGCACGCGGGGCCGAGCCGGAGGCGTTGTGGTCCGCGGTCGGCTCCGTCGCGCGGCGTGTCTACGACGATCTGCGGCCCGGTAACGGCGACGATGAGGCGTTCTTCGGCGAACACTGGCCGCTGAAGGCGACCACCGCCATGCGGCTCGCCGACAAGCCGGGAAAGGCACAGTGGGTGAGCGTCCCCAACCCGCTGGCCGGCGCACGAAACCGTGACCGAGGGGGAAGTACCCGATGACCCTCCCGACCGTCGAGGCAGCCCCGACCGATACACCGGCGCGGGCCGCCGACCTCGCAACCGCCCACACACTGCTCAACTGCCTTGTCCGTGAGGTGTCTTCGCCCGAGCGCCAGGTCACCGTCGCCGACGGCCACCTCCTCGTGCGCCTGCCCCGGCGCGGTGTCCTGCTGCGTGTGCCGCTGCGCCGCCTCTCGATGATCGGAGCGCACCGGTTCGGCGGACCGGCCGAGCGCCACGACGGTGCGGCGTGGTCTCCACTCGGCTGGCAGGAACTGGCCGCCTTGGTGTGCGACGAGCTGACCTTGCGTACCGGCGTGGACAACGAGGAGTTCCTGGACCAGGTGGCCGCCAGCCACGACACCGTCCGTGCGGTGCTGGAGGCTCGCGGCGACCAGGCTGTGTCGTCCTGCGCCTACCTGGCGTCGGAGCAGTCGCTCGTCTACGGACACCGTTTCCACCCCGCCCCCAAGTCCCGGGCCGGGGACCTGCGCGACTGGCTGGCCTACGGGCCGGAGACCGGCGTGCGGTTTCCGCTGCGCTATCTCGCCGTCCGCGCCGACCTGCTGCGGGCAGAAGGTGACGACAGCGCTCTGAACCGCTTGTGCGCGGCGGCGACACCGGGTTTCCGCGTGCTGCCCGCGCACCCGTGGCAGTACCGGCTGCTGTCCGGGAACGCCGCGTTGCGTGCCGCGCTGGAGCGCGGTGACGTCGTGGACCTCGGTCCCGGTGCGCCGTCCGTCGCGCCCACCGCCTCGGTGCGCACCGTCTACGAGCCCGACACCGATGTGTTCCTGAAGTTCAGCCTGAACGTGCGGATCACCAACTGTGTGCGCAAGAACGCCGCTTACGAACTGTCGGGCTCGGTAGCCCTGAACCGGATCGTGCGGCCGGTCTTCGCCGCCCTGGCGGTGCGCTTCCCAGGTTGCGCGCTGCTGGCCGAGCCGGGGTACCGCAGCCTGGGCCTCGGGGACGGCACCGGCGGCCGAGAGCTGCTGGAGGGCTTCGGGGTCATCGTGCGCGAGGGCGTACGTACACACCTGCTGCCCGGTGTCACGCCCCTGCTCGCGGCCTCGGTCGCCGACGAGTACCCGAGCAACCCGGCGCACATCTCGCATCTGCTCGGCCGCGCCGGCACCGATCCGCTGGACTGGTGGGACGCCTACCTGGGCCTGCTGCTGCCACCGGTGCTCGCCGCCTACTTCGAGCACGGCGTCGTCCTCGAACCACATCTGCAGAACGTCCTCATCGGGGTGCGTGCCGACGGACGTCCCGCCCAGGTCCTCTTCCGCGACCTGGAAGGAACGAAGCTGGTCCCGGAGCGCCACCGCGAGGCGTTGGCCGAGTTGGACGAGGAGGTGCGCGGGCCGCTCACCTACAGCGCCGAACGGGGCTGGGACCGCGTCGTCTACTGCCTCTTCGTCAACCACGTGGCCGAACTGCTCGGCGCGCTCGCGGACTTGAGACCCGCCCTGGAGCCGGAGCTGTGGGGACTGGTCCGCGACCATCTGAGCAGCTTCGCGCGCTCGGCCGGTGACCCCCCGGGTCTGAGAGCACTGCTGTCGGGCGTGCCGCTGCCCGCGAAGGCCAATCTTCTCCTGCGCTGGGCGCGCAAGGCGGACCGGCATGCGACCTACGTGCCGTTGCCGAACCCGCTCACCTCCGACTTTCCACGAGGGGCGACACTGTGAGGCCGCATCTTCTGCGCCACGTCCAGAACCTGTCCGATGACGAACTGCCCGCCTACCTCTACGATCTCGCGGCGCTGCGCCGCCACGCGAGCGCGGTCCGGGCCGCTCTGCCCGACGGCGTGGAGCTGTTCTACGCGGCCAAGGCCAACCCCGACCCCTGGCTTCTGGACGTCCTGGGCGAGCACGTCCACGGGTTCGAGGTCGCCTCGGCGGGCGAGCTTCGGCATGTGCGCCGCCTGCTCCCCTACTCGCCACTCGCGTTCGGCGGGCCGGGCAAGACCGTGACCGAGTTGTCCGAGGCGCTGGAGGCGGGCGTCGGACGCGTGCACGTGGAAAGCGAGCACGAGCTGCGCATCCTGACCACGGTCATCGGCGAACGTACCGTGGACGTACTGCTGCGGGTCAACCTCCCCCTGTCACTCGGCCGGTCCCCCCTGGTCATGGGCGGTCGGCCGAGCCCGTTCGGCATGGATCCCGCGCACCTCGACTCCTGCGTGCAGCTCCTCGCCGAACACCCGCGGATCCGACTGCGCGGGTTCCACGCCCATCTGGCCAGCGGCCTCGACGCACCCGCCCAGCTCACCCTCGTCGAGCAGATCGTCGGCTGGGCGACCCGCTGGGCGGGGGCGCACGGGCTGCCACTTGACGAGGTCAACGTCGGAGGGGGCATGGGCGTCGACTACGCGGAACCCGAGCGGATGTTCGACTGGGCGGCCTTCGGTGCCGGCCTGCGTCGCCTCCTGGCCGGTCACCCCGGGCTGATGGTGCGCATCGAGCCCGGCCGCTCCATCGGCGCCTACTGCGGCTGGTACGTGACGCGCGTGCTGGACCTCAAGCACAGCCGCGGCGAGGCGTTCGCCATCGTGGGCGGAGGCACCCACCACCTGCGGACCCCGGCCACCAAGGGGCACGACCAGCCCTTCGAGATCATCCCCTCCGACACCTGGCCCTGGTCATGGCGGCGGAGCGAGGCCCATCGGGAACCGGTGACACTCGTCGGACAACTGTGCACACCCAAGGACGTCCTGGCCAGCCGGGTGCCCGTGGTCCGGCTGCGCGTCGGCGACCGCGTGGCGTTCGCGATGGCGGGGGCATACTCCTGGAACATCTCCCACCATGACTTCCTCATGCACCCGGAACCGGCCTTCCACTACCTGGACGACGAACGGCCGTCGACGCCTTCGGCGGCCACCAAGGACATCCGGCGGCGAACGGAAGGCACCGGAGCCCCCGTTGTCGCCCACGGTGGCTGAGCGGCGGCCCCGGCCCGAGGCGCGTCGGCCCGGCCGGCAGGCGTTGCGCACCCTGGGCAACCGCAACTTCCGCCGCTATGTGACCGGGCAACTGGTATCCAATGTGGGCACCTGGATGCACCGCGCGGCCCAGGACTGGCTGGTGCTCCAACTCACCCACCACAGCGGCACGGCCGTCGGCGTCGTCACCGCCCTGCAGTTCCTGCCCCAGACCCTCCTCGGGCTCTGGGGCGGCGTGATCGCCGACCGCTATCCCAGGCGGCGACTGCTGGTCGCCGTCCAGAGCCTCATGGCGCTGCAAGCGCTCCTTCTCGGCGTTCTGACCGTCTGCGGCGCGGTGCACGTCTGGCACGTCTGGGTACTGGCCGCAGCCCTCGGCGCGGCCACGGCCGTGGACAGCCCCACCCGCAACGCGTTCATCGGCGAGATGGTCGAACGGGACCGGATGGCCAGCGCCGTGAGCGTGAACGCCGCCCAGTTCAACGTCGCACGCTTCCTCGGCCCGGCCGCCGCGGGGGTGGCCGTCGCCGTCGTGGGAACCGGCCCGGTCTTCCTCCTGAACGCCGCCTCCTACCTGGCGTTCCTCGCCGCTTTGGCGACCCTCCGCACCGGCGAACTGCACCCCGCGCCTCGCTCCGCACCCCATGACGTGCGTCTGGCCGACGCCCTGCGGCACATCCGGTCCACCCCAGGTCTGCTGTTGCCGATCGTCCTCGCCGGGGTCATCGGAACCTTCGGCCTCAACTTCCAGGTGACGATCTCGCTCATGGCCGTCAAGGTCTTCCACTCCGGTGCCGCGGCCTTCGGCTCCCTGTCCTCGGCATACGCCCTGGGCAGCCTGCTCGGCGCGCTCCGCGGCGCGGACCAGACCAGACCGCCCACCCTGCGCCGGCTCCTTCGCTGGGCCGCGGTGTTCGGAGTGCTGGAGGCCGCGGTGGGCCTCATGCCCGTCCCCCTCGCGTTCGCCGCCCTGCTCGTGCCGACCGGTTTCGCCGCCGTCCTGGTGACCACCACGGCGAACGCCATGGTCCAACTCAACGCCGATCCCCGCTTTCGCGGTCGCGTACTGTCCGTCTACTTCCTCGTCCTCCTCGGCGGCACCCCCGTGGGCGCCCCGCTTGTCGGCTGGATCGCCGAAACCCTCGGCGTCCGCTACAGCCTGCTGCTCGGCGGACTCGCCAGCCTGCTGGCCGCCGTCGTCCTGCGGGGGGCCACCGGCCGCGGGCACCACTCGGTACCGTCCGAAGTGCCCGGCGACCCGGTCCTGCACACAGTCGGGCAGGCAGCCGGGGAAGCGCCCGGGGAGGCGGTCCGCCTGGGCGGTTCCGTGGTCACTCGAAAGAGGATGCTTCCGTAACTCTCGCTCGACCGTCGTCGCAGATGTGCGAGTCTTCCCAGGTGCGCGTTCTGCTCATCGAGGACGACAACACGATCGCCGAGCCGCTGGCCGAGGGGCTGGGCCGCTACGGCTTTGCCGTGGACAGGGTCGGCACCGGCGCTTCCGCACTCGCCGCGGACCCTGCGGACATGGTCCTGCTGGATCTCGGGCTTCCCGACATGGACGGGATCGACGTCTGCCGTGCACTGCGCGACCGATCCGATGTTCCCATCATCATGATCACCGCTCGCGCCGACGAGACCGACCGGGTGGTGGGGCTCGAACTCGGCGCCGACGACTACCTGTCCAAGCCGTTCGGGCTCCGGGAACTGGTGGCCCGAATCCGCGCCGTCACCCGCCGCACCCGTCTCCCCGCCGCGCTCTCCTGCGACGACGAGGGGCCGAAGACGGACAAGGCGCCCCAGCAGGTCGCCGACGTGGTCATCGACCGTCGCACCCGGCAGGTCCGCGCGGGGGAACGGCCGATCGCCCTCGCCCCGAAAGAGTTCGACCTGCTCGCCCTGCTCGCGGAGGATCCCGGCGCCGTGTACTCGCGCCAGCACATCCTCGACAAGGTGTGGGACCCCAACTTCTTCGGACCGACCAAGACCCTCGACGTCCACATCGCCGCGCTGCGCCGCAAGCTGGACCGGCCGTCCTGGATCGAGACCGTCCGGGGAGTCGGCTTCCGCCTCGCCGTGCCCGGCGAGCCACCCACCGAGGCCGGGGCGGCGCGCTCCGCCCGGCAGTGACTCCCCGCTCATGGTCCGACGCCTTCTGCTCAGCTACCTCACCCTGGCGCTGCTTGTCCTGCTCGCCCTGGAGGTCCCGTTCGGGATCGTCTACGCACGCAGCGAGACCTCCACGCTGCGCACCGCCTTGGAACGGGATGCCGTGGTGCTCGCCGAACTGGTCGAAGAGGACGTCGAAACCGCGGATGCACGGGCGCTTCCCGCGCTGATCAACAAGTACAGCCGCCGCGCCGACACCCGCGTCACCATCGTCGACCAGCACGGATCGGTGCTCGCGGACTCCTCCCCTGGACCGGACACCGCACGGCGCAGCCTCATCCGCGCCCCCGACCTCGCCACAGCCCTCCTCCGCAACCAGCGCACGACCGGCATCATGCGCGACGCCGCCCTGCGCGCGGACGCCTACTACGCCACCGCCCCCGTGGCCGCCGGAGCGGGGGTCCGCGGTGCCGTCCGGCTGACCGCCCCCACCGCCGACACGGTCGCCCGCATCCACGCGGCGTGGACGCTGCTGGCCATCGGCGGACTGTCCGTCCTGGGCGCCATGACGGTGATAGGGCTCGCCCTCGCCCGCTGGATCACCCGCCCGGTACGCGAACTGGAACGGGCCACGGCCCAGCTCGCCCACGGTTCCCTGACCGAACCGCCCGCCGCCGACCTCGGCCCTCCGGAACTGCGCCGGCTGGCCACCGAGTTCACCCGCACCGCCACCCGCCTGCAACATCTGCTGCGCGCCCAGCATCGATTCGCCGCCGACGCGTCCCACCAGCTCAAAACGCCGCTCACCGCGCTGCGGCTGCGCCTTGAGAACCTCGAACCCGACCTCCAGCCCCGCGCCCAGCACAACCTCGACAGCGCCCTGTCCGAGATCGACCGCCTCGTCCGCATGGTCCAGGGGCTCCTCGCCCTCGCACGCGCGGAGAGCGCGGAGAGCGCCACAGTACCCGTGGACCCCAACGCGATCCTGGACGACCGGGCAGGCACCTGGGCCGCCTTCGCCACCGACCGCGGCATCGTCATCGACCTCGTCGGGCATCAGGTCGATCAGGTCTGGGCCGTGCCCGGCGCGCTCGAGCAGATCGTCGACAACCTCCTCGCCAACGCGCTGCGCGCCGCACCACCCGGCACAACCGTCACCTTGGCCCGCACCACCGCCGCAGACCACGACGGCGACCGCGCGCCGTACGTGGAGATCCACGTGACCGACCAGGGGCCGGGAATGAGCGACAGCGAACGCGCCCATGCGTTCGACCGGTTCTGGCGCGCCCCGAACGCCGCCTCGGACGGAACGGGCCTCGGCCTGGCCATCGCCCAGCAACTCGCCCACGCGAGCGGCGGTGAGATCGACCTGCGTCCCGCGGCCGAAGGCGGCCTCGACGCCGTGATCCGCCTCCGCCCGATCACCCCGGCACGACGCCAACGGCACCGGCCGCATCCCAACTCCCCACACTCGTCCTCGATCGCGTCGGGGAAGTGACCACGCGCCGGGGGGCGGGCACGGATTCACGCCCTCGCGCGAGGACATCGTCCTCGGCCGCAACTGCACCGTCCACGCCCTGGCTACCGCTTTCACCGCACCACGAACGCCGAACACCATCAGTCGGCGGCGCGTAGCGGATGGTGCCACCGTCCAGCGAGCACGCCGCAGACCTGACGCACCGGCCCGGGAACCGACGGCGTCGACGAAGCGGTTGACCTCGTCGTCGGCGTGGAGGCGCACCCACCAGTCCGTGTCGGCGACGGTGAGCGGGCGCAGCCGGAGGCGTTCCCTGCTGTGCATGGCCGGGAGGACCGCCCGGAGGGCCGGTCCTCGATGTGATCAGGCGGTGCCTCAGCTGCGCCGCGACGGCGCGCTCGTCATGTGAACTCGGCGGCGCCCGCGGCGGTTTGAACATCCGCTGCTTCGACCGGACATCCCTGAGACCGGCATCGGGCACCCGGCCGCGGACACCGCCCCGGAAGAGCAGTGTGAGAGCCTCTCGGTGCCGTAGCGCCGTGCCGACGCCCTGCCGTCACGGCCATACGAACGCGGCTCCTTCAGTGACCTACCGAACAGCGCGCAGCGAATGCGTGAGGCTACGGTGCTGCGACCGCCACCCTATGGAAGGCAGGTATCTGAATGGGCACGCAGCAACGCAAGGCGAGGCGTACCGCGAAGGCGATAGGCATAACCGTCGCTGTGGCTGCGATCGGCGGCCTCGCTTTGGCATCCACCGGTGCCGCGCAGGGCGACGCTCGGCGGTCGGACGGCTATTACGCCTCGAAGACCCCGTATGAACCGCAGCAGGACGTACGAACGTACCAGTCGGCGCCCGCGGGTTTCGTGCCGGTGTTCACCGAGACCGCCTCGCGTCACGGCTCGCGCACACCGGACAACGGCAAGGACGCAGACCTGCTCGTGCGGTTATGGACAACCGCCGAAGGCGAAGGCGCCCTCACCCCGGGCGGCAGGAGCTTCGGCCCGCAGGTGCAGTCGATGCTCACGGCGATGCGCAAGGTCGGGTTCGGGAACGAGACCGGCCGTGGCAAGCGGGAACTCCAAGGCACGGCAAGGCGGTTGGACAAGCGCCTCCCCGGCCTGTTCGCGCGGATCGCAGCGCACCACGAGCCGATCGGCGTCGTCATCGCCAACTCCACCGGCCGAGTCGCCGACAGCGCCCGCTTCTTCACCACCGCGCTCGCGGACACCGACCCGGCTGCGAAGCCGCTGATCAGCCCGGCCAGAACCGACCCCGACCTGCTCTACTTCCACAAGTCCGCCGGCGGCGCCGCGTATCGCGACTACATCGCCCACGACAAACGCCTCGCGGCAACCCTCAAGAAGATCGTCGACCAGCCGGCCACCCACCAAGCGGCCAGGCACGTTCTGGAAAGGATCTTCACCAAGTCCTTCGTGGCGCGAATCTCCGCCGGTGAATTCTCCTCGATCGGGACGGATGTCGAGGCGGCCAAAGCGGTGTACAACCTCTACAGCATCGCACCCGACATGCGCGTTGAGGGCACCTGGCACATGGACCGCTACATCGACCCCAAGGACGCGTCGTGGTTCGCCTATCTGGCCGACGCGGAGGAGTTCTACAAGAAGGGGCCGGGCTTCGCGGACAGCGACATCACCTACAAGATGGCGAATGTCCTTCTGGACGACTTCTTCAAGCAGGTCGAGGCCGAGCAGGCCGGCAGCGACCTGGGGGCGGACCTGCGGTTCACCCACGCCGAGGAGATCATGCCGCTGGCCGCGTTGATGCGGCTCCCGGGCAGCACCGAGGCGGCGTCTCCGGCACACCCGTACACGTACGCCGACAACCCCTGGAGGGGCGGATCGGTGTCTCCGATGGCCGCGAACATCCAGTGGGACGTCTTCCGCAAGGGGAAGACCTATCTGGTGCGGATGCTCTACAACGAGAGGGAAACGGCGTTCAAGCAGGGCTGTAAGCCGGTGTCGAAGGGCAGTGTGTTCTACGACTTCGACGAGCTGGAGCGCTGCTTCGGGCGTAAGCCGGCATGACCGAGTCCACGACCGTCTGACCCAGTTCGCACTTTCGGCCGGCAGATCCGACGTCGCCGCCGCGACGGCCACTCGAACGGCGCAGCCCCGGTCGCGCGCCGCGCCGGGGCTGATCAGGGTGGACGTGAGGTGCGCCGTGAGCCCGGCGGAAGCAGGTCACCAGCCGCCGGCCCCGGGAACCGCGCTGCGCGCCGGAGGCCTGCTGCCGAAGACCCCGCCCGCTTCGAGGACCACGGGAGGAAGGACCACCGCCATGACCAACTCGGCCCCTCCCGCTGCCCACCGGGAAGTGCGTCTCGCCCAGCGTCCCGAAGAGGTGCTCACCACCGCACACTTCGACGTGGTGGAGGTACCGCTTCCGCAGCCCGGCCCCGGAGAGCTACTGGTCCGCAACCGGTTCATGGTGGTCGGCGCCGGCATGCGGGCCCTGATGGAGCCTGACTCCGGTCTGCCGATGCCCTCCTACGAGCCGGGCAAGGTGCTGTGGGGGCCGGCCGTGGGTGAAGTGGTGGAAGCGGGGACCGGGGATCTCCGTCCCGGGCGTCTGGTCTTCCACCACAAGGGGTGGCGCGAGTACGCAGCCGTCCCGGTGTCCGAAGCACGGTGGCTGGACGCGCAGGCGCTGCCCGATCCGGCACTGCACCTGTCCTGGGGGTTCACCGCTTGGCTGGCCGTGGTCAAAACGGCCGGGGTACGGCCGGGCGACACCGTCTTCGTCACATCTGCGGCAGGCGGCGTCGGCTCGCTCGCCGGCCAGCTCGCCCGCCTGCACGGTGCCGCCCGGGTCGTCGGCAGCACCGGCTCACCGCACAAGGCCCGTATCCTGACTGATCGGTTGGGCTATGACGCTGTGGTGCTGCGTCACGCCCGCCCCTTCGAGGACCGGCTCAGGCGGGCGGCTCCGTCCGGCCTCGACGTGATCGTCGACAACGTGGGCGGGGACCAACTGCGCGCGGGGCTGGCAGTGGCCCGGCGAGGCGCCCGCGTCGCGCTCGTCGGCTGCCTGTCCGACCAGGTGAACGGCGGCACCACGGCACCGGTCCGGATCGACACCGCCGCTCTCATCGCGAAGGGCATCACCGTGTGCGGTGTCTCCGGCCTTGACCACGGTGGCGAGATCCCGTCGTGGGAGGAGGAGTTCGGCGACGCGGTACGCACCGGACGCCTGGTGGTCCCCCAGGCTCGGCTGACAGGGATCGAGCAGGCCCCCCGCGCACTGTGCGAACTCCTCGACGGGCGGTACGTCGGTGGTGCACTGGTGGAACTCGGAACCGGCAGGGCGGCACGCACCCGATCACCGCAGGGCGATGAGCAGTCTGTCCGCGGCCGGCTGGAACTCGCGTGGCACGAAGACGAAGTTCAGCGCTTTGGTCATGGCAATCGATACCGGTGACCGCGGCGGCGTGCTCCGTCCCGGTAGCATGGACCACGTGGTGCCCACGCCGTAGAAGCTCCTCGGCCGGCGGCAACGTCGGATCGGCGTGCCCGTGCCCGGCGAGAGCCACGAACAGCAACCTCTTCGGCGTGCCGAAGACCGTAACGCTCGACTGTGCGTGCCCGCACAACGGTTTTCCTGCCATCGCGGACCCGGCCGGGAGACATCCCCGCCTACGTGTGAGTCGTGCGCGGCGGGGCATCCGATCCGGTGCATCACCAAGACCGCCGAGAGGAGTGCGCCATGGGTGACCGGAAGGAGCACGGCGACACCGCCGCCGAGGAGATCGAGCGGGAGGCCGAGCGCGCCGAGACGGATGTCACCGAGCGTGGGCCGGAGCAGGAAGGCCGGGCCGGCGACGCCCTCACCCCCAACGTCGAAGCTGAGAAGGACAGCGGCGAGGAGTAGTCCCCGGGCGGCGGCGTGGCGGATCCGCTGCCCGGCCACACCCGGTGGCCGGGCCGGGCTCCTTCACACCGAGTGGCATCCCATCGCGCGGCCGGGGACCGGTCGCCGTTCACGACGTGGTGTCGAGGCACTCCGCCAGGAAACCCTCTCAACCCGACCAGGCCCGCTCGGCGGACCGTGCGTTGCAGGCGATGCCGGGCTCGGGCCGGTCCGCCTGCTCCGCCACGTTCGGCCAGAATCGCCATGCACGGGTGGACCAACGCCTCGCGGTCGAACGCCCACCGCACCGAATGCTCTTCGCGGACAGGCCATCGCGCCGAAGGTGGAGCATGCCGACGGCTCCTGGGCTGCCGTCAGCGCAGGCTGGACGTCACGCCGCTGACGATGGCCGCCTTGGCGAGCCGGGCCGCGGTGCCGGTGAGGGCCGTCGGCCGCATCGAGTCGTCGCCGTGGACGAGTTGCAGCAGGCCGTCGCGGCGCCCGAGGCTCAGGCACTGCACCGCGTACCTGAAGGTGAACGGCTCGGAGGTCTCGCCGCTGAGCACCTTGCCCAGATAGCGGCCCATCGGCAGTGCGGTTGCACAGCCCATCCGCAGTGTTCCGGTGCCGGGCACGGTGACAGCGGCCGCATCGCCGATCACGTACACATCGGGGTGTGAGGTCGAGCGCAGGTACTCGTCCACCAGTGCCTGGCCGTTCGGGGCGGCGGCCAGACCGGCCTTGACGGCGAGGCCGTCCGGCTCCATGGACGCCGCCCAGACGACCGCCGCGGCCTCGATCGGTCCCCGCTCGGTGGCCAACCCCTGCGCGCCGACGGCGGTGACGCGGGTGTGCTCGTGCAGCCGCACGCCGAGCCTGTCCAGTACGCGCAGCACATGGGCCCTCCCCTTCGCTGACAACCAGCCTGCGACCGAGCCGGCCGCGACGAGCCGGACCTGCCACCGCGGGTACGCCTCGGCGAGTTCGGCCGCGAACTCGACTCCGGTCGCGCCACCGCCGACGACGGCCACCGTTCCCGGCTCCGGCGCGTCCTTGAGCCGCCGGCACAGTTCGGTGGAGCGCTCAGCCGAGTAGGCGTGCTCCTCGGCGCCGGGTACGCCGTGCCAGGCCGTACGGCTGCCGAGGGCGTAAACCAGTGTGTCGTATCCGATGACCTGGCCCGTGTCCAAGACGAGCTTGCGGCCCGCCGGATCCAGTTCGGTCACACGGGCTTGCACGTGTGTGACGCGGCGTCCGCGCAGCAGCTCGCTGATCGCAGGCCGGCGCTCGGGGTGGTCGGCTGCGGTCTCATGCTGGCGGATCCGGTGCAGGAACCGGGACTCCGGGGCGACGAGGGTCACCGGGTTGCGCCGGCCCGCGCGGGCGGCCGCGGTCAGACCTGCGTACCCCGCGCCGATGATCACGGTGCGCTCTGTGGTCATGTGATGCTTCCCTTCCATGCCGTGTCCGGCGTGTTCGGGAAGGGGACGGGGTGGGCGGCAGGAATGTGACAGTGAGCCGCGTCACACCAGATGGACGAGCTTGTCAGGGTTGACCACGACATGGGCCTCGGCGATCCGGCCGTCCGCCACGGTGAAGGCCAGCACACCGCCGATCCGATCCCGGGACTCGTACCAGACCATGCCCAACTCGCCGTTGACCTGGGCGAAGCCGACCGAGCCGGCCGATCGGGCAGTGAGCCACCTGGCGACCAGACCCGCCACCAGCCGGGCGACCCGGTCGGCACCTCGGACCGGCCGCACACTGGCCGTGACGATGCCGCCACCGTCGGAGTGCCAGACCACCTCGGGGTCGAGCACGGCGAGCAGCGCCTTGATGTCGCCCGTCGCTGCGGCGGCCGCGAAGGCGCTGACCGCCTGGCGGTGCTCTGCCGGGTCGACCGTGCCGCGGCGCCCGCCGTCGCGGACCCGCCGACGCGCACGACTGGCCAGCTGGCGCACGGCATCCGGTGTACGGCCGAGCGCGGCGGCGATCTCATCGAAGCCGACCGCGAACAGATCGTGCAGCACGAACGTGACACGTTCGGCCGCGGTGAGCTGCTCCATCACCGCGAGCATCGCCAACGACACACACTCCGCGGTCTCGGCTCGCTCGTCCGGCGAGTCCTGCACGGCGACCAGCGGCTCAGGCAGCCACTCGCCGTAGTACGACTCCCGCCGGACCCGGGCGGAACCCAGTACGTCGTAGCAGAGCCGGGTGACGACGGTGGTCAGATAGGCACGTACCTCGCCCACCTTCGACGCATCGACGCCCTGCCAGCGCAGCCACGCCTCCTGAAGCACATCCTCGGCATCGGTGACCGAGCCCAGCAGCCGGTACGCCACCGCACCGAGGTAGCGCCGCTGGGCCTCGAACGCCCCCACGGAGGCCGAGTCGACATCGATCACGCGGCTCACCGTAGCCAAGGCCCCACAGCGCCCACACGGCAGGCCCGACGTGCAGCAGCTCGGCGGCCGCCGACGGCGCGTCGGCACCATGGGCGGTTGCGGACCGGACGCTGAACGAACCCGGCGAGCCGCGGCCGGTGAGATCCGCACAACGGCGCCGACCGCCGAATCGTGTCGTTCGCACCCCACTGGACACGGCCACCGGCGGCACCGGTCAGCCGACCGCCTGGGCCACGGCCGGCCTCCGGCTCGATCGCCGCCGACTTCCGGCAAACCAGAGCCGATTGCCGTGATCCACGAGCGACGCAGATCACCGGGCGCGCGACTTCATGGGCGCTGCGATCCTCGGTAATGTCGGGCGCGCGCAGCAAGTTACCGATCAGTAATGTCGAAGTCTCCGCTCTCGCAGGCCCGAGGAGCCCCCATGCAACTCGCCGCGATCGTCGTTTCGCTGGTGCTTACCGCAGTCGGCGTTGCGCTGTTCAGCCGAGCCATCGCGCGGATCTACCGCTTCGTCAGGCTCGGTAAACCGATGCCGACCGGATCGCGCACCAGTCATCCGGTCCGCCGGACGGTCACCCTGGTCAGAGAGTTCCTGGGCCACACCCGCATGAACAGGTGGGGCGTCGTCGGCATCGCCCACTGGTTCGTGGCCGTCGCCTTCTACAGCCTGCTCCTCACCCTCGCCAACGCCTTCGGGCAGCTCTTCGAGGCCGACTTCGAGCTGCCGATCATCGGCAACTGGCTGCCGTGGGAGCTGATGGTCGAGGGGTTCGGCACGATGATGACGTTGGGCATCCTCACCCTGATCGTCATCCGTCTGTTGAACCTGCCGTCCCGTGCGGGCCGCAAGTCCCGCTTCGCCGGCTCTACCGCCTGGCAGGCGTTCTTCGTCGAGTACGTGATCCTGGTGATCGGCCTGGCGATCATGTCACTGCGGGGCCTGGAGGGTGCCCTCCACCACGTGGACCGCTACGAGGCCGCGTACTTCCTGTCGTACCCTCTGGTCCTCGCCTTCAGGGGGCTGAGCGCCGGCACGCTGCAGAACCTGGTCCACCTCACCGCGATGATCAAGATCGCGACCTCGTTCATCTGGATGATCACGGTCTCCCTCAACACCGGCATGGGTGTCGCCTGGCACCGCTTCCTGGGCTTCTTCAACATCTGGTTCAAGCGCAACGCCGACGGCTCCACCGCCCTCGGCGCGCTGCAGCCGATGACCAGCGGGGGCAAGCCGATCGACTTCGAGG
>CAYNNX010000054.1:0-21192 GCA_964398515.1 uncultured Streptantibioticus sp.
CCACCGGCACTCGCGGCCCGCGAACCGGTAGCGGCCGGTGGCGGCGAGGGTGCCGGTGTCGGGCACGATCTCTATCCGGACGCCGGTGAGCTCCGCCAGGGTGTCGTCACGCCCGGCGGCGACGGCGACCTGGGAGACGGCGGCGGCGAACACCTCGCCGGGCACGGAGCCGGAGGCGGTCGGCATCTGGGGCAGCGCCGGATACTCCTCCACCGGCAGGGTGTGGAGGGTGAAGCGCGAGCTGCCGCAGACCACGGTGACGCGCACGCCGTCGGTGGAGATCTCCACAGGCCTGTTGGGAAGCGCGCGCGAGATGTCGGCGAGCAGCCGGCCGGAGACGAGGACCGTGCCCTCCTCGTCCACATCGGCCTCGACCGAGACACGGGCCGAGACCTCGTAGTCGAAGGCGGACAGGCTCAGCTGGCCGTCCTCGGCCTTCAGCAGCAGGCCGGCGAGCACGGGCGCCGGCGGGCGGGCCGGGAGACTGCGGGCCGCCCAGGCCACTGCCTCCGCGAGTACGTCGCGTTCCACCCGGAACTTCACCGGAACCGCCTCCTGCTGTTGCTGGCTGTCTGTGCCAGGCCGTCCTACGGCCACCTGGGTCTGACGTCTTACGGCCATCTGCCGGAGAACAGTCTGACGCACACCACTGACATCAGGTGCGGGTTGGGGTCAAGCCGAGCCACCGGGTCGCGACGGACCCGCGCCCCGGTTGTGCACAGCACCCACTTCGATCTTGATTCCCCGGTATCTCTACGTGGTCGTAGTAATAGGGGGTGTGGATACCGTGGATAACCGGTTCCCTCGCAGGTCAGCGGGGATTTTTTGTCCACCGTGCCTGTGGGCGCCGCCCGTGGACAACCGGGTGCCGCTGTGGACGAGCCGAAGTTGTGCACACGCGATTCACAGGGGGCAGCCGGTTCTCCCCATCTTCGTCCCCAGGAATACCCAGGTTCTCCCCAGCCCAACCCAGCACCTTGGTGTGACGCCTTTCACTCCATCCGGTGACGGCCGCGGGTTCGTTGCCGAACAGTGGACAGGGGTGTGGAGAAGCTGTGGGCAACCCCCGGTTACCTGTGGGCGGGCAGTGGACAACGACTCCGGGGGTCTGTGGGCCAACGTGTTGTCCACAGGATGTGGATGGTGGTCGCCCACAAATCCACACGGCGTTGACCTGGTATGACGAGTATGAACGGGTCCCCCTTGTGGAGGGGGTCGGGACAACTCGGCTCTCCCCAGCCTGTGGACGGCGGATTGGGCGCCGCCTTGTGGAGGACGGCCTAGGACGACCCCGCTGAGCTGCGGATTCGAACAAGCGAAAGCCCCCGGGGACTAGCCTCCGGGGGCCTGATGAGCGGGTGCGGGGTGCGCGCCGGCCGTGTCGCGCGATGCGTGCCGGGCCGGGCGCACAGCGCTCGCGTCAGCTCTTGATGCGGTTGGTCAACTCGGTGACCTGGTTGTAGATCGACCGCCGTTCGGCCATCAGCGCGCGGATCTTGCGGTCGGCGTGCATGACCGTCGTGTGGTCCCGCCCGCCGAAGAGGGCGCCGATCTTGGGCAGCGACAGGTCCGTCAGCTCCCGGCACAGGTACATCGCGATCTGCCGTGCGGTGACCAGCACCCGGCTGCGCGAGGAGCCGCACAGGTCGTCCACGGTGAGACCGAAGTACGCCGCCGTCTCCGCCATGATCGCGTTCCCGGAGATCTCCGGCACCGCGTCCTCGCCGCCCGGGATCAGGTCCTTGAGCACGATCTCGGTCAGCTGGAGGTCGACCGGCTGGCGGTTCAGGCTCGCGAAGGCGGTCACCCGGATCAGGGCGCCCTCCAGCTCGCGGATGTTGCGGGAGATCCGCGAGGCGATGAACTCCAGCACCTCCGGGGGGGCGTTGAGCTGCTCCTGCACGGCCTTCTTGCGCAGGATCGCGATGCGCGTCTCCAGCTCCGGCGGCTGGACGTCGGTGATCAGGCCCCACTCGAAGCGGTTGCGCAGCCGGTCCTCCAGGGTCACCAGCTGCTTGGGCGGCCGGTCCGAGGAGAGCACGATCTGCTTGTTGGCGTTGTGCAGGGTGTTGAACGTGTGGAAGAACTCCTCCTGCGTCGACTCCTTGCTCGCCAGGAACTGGATGTCGTCGACCAGCAGGATGTCCATCTCGCGGTAGCGCTTGCGGAACGCGTCGCCCTTGCCGTCGCGGATGGAGTTGATGAACTCGTTGGTGAACTCCTCCGAGCTCACGTACCGCACCCGGGTGCCCGGGTACAGGCTGCGGGCGTAGTGCCCGATGGCGTGCAGCAGGTGCGTCTTGCCGAGACCGGACTCGCCGTAGATGAACAGCGGGTTGTACGCCTTGGCCGGGGCTTCGGCCACCGCGACCGCAGCGGCGTGCGCGAAGCGGTTCGAGGCGCCGATGACGAAGGTGTCGAAGAGGTACTTGGGGTTCAGCCGTGCGGTCGGCTCGCCCGGTCCGGGCGCCGGGGCCGGCTGTGCGGCCAGCGGCCCCGGGGCACCGCTGGGGGCGGGCAGCGGCTCGGGCCCGCGCACGCCGCCACCGGGGCGCTCACCGTGCTGCGGCCCCTGGGGATAGCCGGGCTGCTGGCCGTAGTCCTGCCGGGCGGAGCCGTACTCCTGCTGCCCGTGCCCGGGGCTCTGGTACGGGTCGCGCTCGGGGAAGCCGCCCAGCCGGGGCTGCTGCCAGGCGTCGCCGCCGTCGGGGCCGTGTCCCCGTTCCGGAGCCCGGCCGTGGGCCGGCCCGGGGGGCTGCTCGTGCCCGTACGGGTCCGAGTGGCCGCCGCGCGGCCAGCCGCCGGGCGTCTCGCGGCCCGCGGAGTAGTCGGGGTAGGCGCGCCGCATCACCGGGCCCTCGCCGACCGGGCGCGGGTAGTCGTCGTAGTCGCGGCGCTGCTCCCCGTAGCGGTGCGGCGCGGCGGACGCGGGCGGCGGCAGCGGCTGCTGCTGTGGGGGCACCGCGTTCTGCGGGGCGGCCGAGTCCGTGCTGGAGTCCACGGTGATCGCGATCCGGATCGGCCGGCCGAACTCCCGGGTCAGCCCTTCGGTGATCACCGGCAGCAGGCGGCCCTCCAGGACGCCCTTGGCGTACTCGTTGGGCGCGGCGAGCAGCGCCGTGTCGGCCACCAGGGCGAGGGCCTGGCAGGCCTTGAGCCAGCGCTGGTCCTTCGCCTCGATTCCCTGGCCGTCGGCGAGGAGGTGCTCCAGCACTCGCGGCCACACTGCGGCAAGATCGGCAGTCACATCAGCCACAGTGCACGCTCTCTCGCTTGATGGGTGGGCTCGCTCGGGGGGTGAGGGCTCGCCCCTCCGGGAAGAGGCTCCGACGTGTCCCACGAAGGTGTGGTTCTCGGGATGTGCGATGTACGCACGGCCGGGTGGGTAACAGAGTCAGCCACGGTAGTCAGGGCGGCGCGCGCGGTTCAAGTTGTTGTCCACAGGGTGTGTACAAATGTGCCATGGCGTCGGGCGCGGTGCCTCCGCGGGTGTGCTTCGGTGCGTCGCCCGCGGAAGCGCCTGGTCAGATGTGCCGCCGACCGCGGGAGCGGGTTTCGCACGGACCGCGGCCGGGCGGATACGGTGGGCGGGGCGGCCCGGCGGTCTCGGTTTGACCGGATGGCGCAGCCGCGCGTACCGTAACCAGGTCGAGTTGTCGATGGCTGCTGCCGCATGCCTCCGAAGGGCAACAGATCACCTCGGGTGACTGGAAACGGCGGTACACCTAGGGCGTATCGCGAGCTTCGTGGGCGCACGGTGACAGCCAAGCGACGCCCCACACCCGTCTTTCCACAGACGACAAGCATTCCTGGAGTCCCCGAGTGAGCAAGCGCACCTTCCAGCCGAACAACCGCCGCCGCGCGAAGACCCACGGCTTCCGGCTGCGCATGCGCACCCGCGCCGGGCGCGCCATTCTCGCGACGCGCCGCAGCAAGGGCCGCGCGCGCCTGTCCGCCTGATCGCACACGGTTCATGCTGTGCTGCCCACCGAAAACCGGCTGAGGCGGCGCCAGGACTTCGCGACGGCGGTACGGCGGGGGCGCCGGGCAGGACGCCCGCTCCTCGTCGTGCACCTGAAAGACAGGGAGTCCCTCCCGCCAGAGGCGGGAGGAGACGCCACGGACCCGCATGCGGCGGAGGGGAGTGCCCCCCCGGCGCGTGCGGGTTTCGTCGTGAGCAAGGCCGTGGGCGGCGCCGTCCAACGTAACCTGGTCAAAAGGCGTCTGCGGCACCTCGTCCGGGACCGCCTGCCGGACCTTCCGCCCGGTAGCCTGGTGGTGGTACGGGCACTGCCCGGCGCCGCCGCAGCGGACCACGCGACCTTGGCCCGTGATCTGGACGCCGCGTTGCGGCGCCTGCTGGGTGGAGGTGGCGCACGATGAAATACCCGCTGATGTGGCTGATCAAGCTGTACCAGTGGACCATCAGCCCGTTGCTGGGTCCTGTATGCAAGTACTACCCCTCGTGTTCCCACTACGGGTACCAGGCCATCGCGGTGCACGGCGCGGTCAAGGGAACGGCCCTGACCGCCTGGCGCATCCTGCGGTGCAACCCGTGGTCCCCCGGCGGCGTCGACCATGTGCCGCCTCGCAAACGCCCCCCGTGGCACGCTCGGTTGCGCCAAGCACTGCGGAAAGCCTCGGGCGGGTCCCCCGCCGCTGATGCCAACAGGGCCACCGAGACCCAGCCCACTGCCCAAGGAGCTTGATCTGTGGGAACGATTCTGAGTCCCCTCTATACCGCTGTTTCGTGGATCATCGTTCAGTTCCACTCGTTGTACAGCCTGGTCTTCAAGCCGGACAGCGGCTGGGCGTGGGGCCTGTCCATCGTCTCGCTGGTGGTCCTGATCCGGATCTGCCTGATTCCGCTCTTCGTCAAGCAGATCAAGGCGACGCGGAACATGCAGGCGCTCCAGCCGAAGATGAAGGCGATCCAGGAGCGCTACAAGAGCGACCGGCAGCGCCAGTCCGAAGAGATGATGAAGCTCTACAAGGAGTCGGGCACCAACCCGCTCTCGAGCTGCCTGCCCATCCTGGTGCAGTCCCCCTTCTTCATGGCGCTCTACGGTGTGCTGCACAACATCGCCACGGGCCACCAGGTCGGTGTCATCCACAGCTCGCTGCTGGCCAGCGCCCGTAACGCGCACATCTTCGGCGCGCCGCTTTCTGTGACCTTCACCGACAGCGGCAGCAAGATCCACGCGCTGGGCGCCTCGGTCACCGATGTGCGCATCGTCACGATCGTCATGATCGTCCTGATGTCGGCGTCGCAGTTCTACACGCAGCGCCAGCTGATGACCAAGAACGTCGACATGACCGTGAAGACGCCGTTCATGCAGCAGCAGAAGATGCTGATGTACGTCTTCCCGGTGATGTTCGCCGTCTTCGGCATCAACTTCCCCGTCGGTGTCCTCGTCTACTGGCTGACCACCAACGTGTGGACGATGGGCCAGCAGATGTTCGTCATCCGCCGCAACCCGACCCCGGGCAGCCTCGCCTTCAAGGAGCGCGAGGAGCGCCTGCGGGCCAGGGGCAAGCTCGTCGAGGAGCCGGCGAAGGGCAAGCCGGCGATCGCCGAGAGCGGCCAGCCGGTCAAGCGCCAGCAGCCCAAGCGCCAGACCAAGGCCCAGCGGCAGACCGGTGTCGCCAAGACGGGCAAGGCCGCCGCCCCCGCCGACGAGGCACCGGCGAAGGAGCAGGCGGCGGGCGCCGAGCAGCCCGAGGCCGCCAAGTCCTCCGGCGCCGCCGGGTCGGCCAGGAGCGGCCAGGCCAAGGCCGGTCAGCGCAAGGGTCCGCAGCGGCCCAAGTCCCCGACGAAGAAGTAGCGCGCAGCGAGCGCAGCGCACATGGATAGGAGTCCATCCGTGACGGAAGGCAACACCCCCGTCGTCGAGGGCGAGGACGCCCTGACCAGCCTTGAGCAGGAAGGGGAGATCGCCGCCGACTACCTTGAGGGTCTGCTGGACATCGCCGACCTCGACGGTGACATCGACATGGATGTCGAAGGCGATCGCGCCGCCGTCTCGATCATCGCCGACGACGCCCGTGAACTGCAGAAGCTGATCGGCCGGGACGGCGAGGTGCTGGAGGCGCTGCAGGAGCTGACCCGGCTCGCCGTGCACCGCGAGACCGGTGACCGCAGCCGGCTGATGCTGGACGTCGGCGGTTACCGGGCGCGCAAGCGCGCCGAGCTCACCGAGCTGGGTGCCAAGGCCGCCGAGGAGGCCAAGGGCACCGGTCAGCCGGTGAAGCTGCGTCCGATGACGCCGTTCGAGCGCAAGGTCGTGCACGACGCGGTGGCGGCCGCCGGACTGCGCAGCGAATCCGAGGGCGAGGAGCCCCAGCGCCGGGTGGTCGTCCTCCCGGCCTGACACTGAGGTGGCTGCCCGAGCGGTGGCTTGCACAACGACGGTCGGCCCCGGCTGCGGCCCCGCGGACATGGTCCGGGTGACGCAGGCGGGGCCGACAGCTGTCAGCCTGGTAGTGAGCGTTCGAGACGGTCAGGACATGACTGGAACTGAAGGGACGATCCCCGTGACGGAGGCAGCCGAGCTTCCCCCCGCGCCCGAGGAGGCGCACGTAGCCTTCGGTGATCGCTTCGCAGATGCGGTGCGCTACGCAGAGCTGCTGGCCGACGCCGGGGTACGACGCGGCTTGATCGGCCCGCGCGAGGTTCCTCGGCTGTGGGAGCGGCACCTCCTCAACTGCGCGGTGCTCTCCGATGTGGTGCCCCAGGGCGTTTCGGTGTGCGACGTGGGCTCGGGTGCGGGGCTGCCCGGTATCCCGCTGGCCCTGGCCCGGCCCGATCTGCGGATCACGCTGCTGGAACCGCTGCTGCGCCGCACGACCTTCCTGGAGGAGGTCGTCGCCCTGCTGGGGCTGGAGAACGTGACGGTGGTCCGCGGGCGTGCCGAGGAGATGATCGGGCACCTCCCCCCGGTGGACGTGGTGACCGCGCGCGCGGTGGCGCCGCTGGACCGGCTGGCCGGCTGGGGGCTGCCGCTGCTGCGGCCGCACGGGGAGATGCTCGCCCTCAAGGGGGACACCGCCGAGGAGGAGCTCTTGGCCGCCCGCGCCGCGCTCAGCAGGCTCGGTGCAGTGGAGACCTCGGTGGTGCAGGCAGGGGTGGGCCTGGTCGATCCGCCGTCGACCGTGGTGCGGGTGCTGGTCGGGGAGAGCCCCGGCGGTGTGCGTGCCGCGACGCGCAGGGCCAAGGCGGCGCGTGCGAGTCGCCCGGCACGCGGCGGGCGCCGCCGCCGCTGAATGGGTGCCGGCTCGCGCTGTCGGGCCGCACCTGTGCTCCATACAAACGGCCAAAACTACATATTTCGGAGTGTCGTGACCTAACCGGACGCCCTCCTGTGCATCGTGTTTCACGTGAAACGTCGCTCCCTGTTGCCAGGAATTCTCAGCCGTGGCCGTGCAGCGGCCGAAGCGCGTACACGTCGGCCCATCCCTCCTGAGCCGTCATCCACAGATTCATCCACAGGAGAGCGGGCCTCACTGGTTCACGACACCGAAAACATGGCAGTCTCTGTGCATCGCGAGCCTGCAGTCGAGGAGAGTGAATCCTTGCGGTCCGACGCCCATACCGCGGGACCGATGACCGACCCGGTCCCCGGCCCCCGAAGCGAATCGACAGGGGGGGATGTTTCACGTGAAACACTGCCCCCCATGGACGACACCCCGATCGGACGGGCCGCCCAGTTGGCCGTGGAGGCCCTGGGACGGGCAGGTGAAGGACTGCCCCGGCCCGAGCAGACCCGAGTGATCGTGGTAGCCAACCAGAAGGGCGGAGTGGGAAAGACCACCACAACGGTCAATCTCGCCGCTTCACTGGCCCTGCACGGCGGCCGTGTTCTCGTCGTCGACCTGGACCCGCAGGGCAACGCCTCCACCGCTCTGGGCATCGACCATCACGCCGAAGTTCCGTCGATCTACGACGTGCTGGTGGAGAGCAAGCCGCTGTCGGACGTCGTCCAGCCCGTCCGGGACGTCGAGGGGCTGTTCTGCGCACCCGCCACCATCGACCTCGCCGGTGCCGAGATCGAGCTGGTGTCACTGGTGGCCCGTGAGAGCCGCCTTCAGCGGGCCATCGAGGCGTACGAGCAGCCGCTCGACTACATCCTCATCGACTGCCCGCCCTCACTGGGCCTGTTGACGGTGAACGCCCTGGTCGCCGGCGCCGAGGTACTCATCCCCATCCAATGCGAGTACTACGCGCTGGAGGGCCTGGGGCAGCTCCTGCGCAACGTCGACCTCGTGCGCGGCCACCTCAACCCCAAGCTGCACGTCTCCACGATCCTGCTGACCATGTACGACGGCCGTACGCGGCTCGCCGCACAGGTCGCGGATGAGGTCCGCAGCCACTTCGGGAAGGAGGTGCTGAGGACCAGCATCCCGCGTTCGGTCCGCATCTCCGAGGCGCCCAGCTACGGTCAGACGGTTCTCACCTACGACCCGGGTTCCACCGGTGCCCTTTCCTACCTGGAGGCTGCCCGGGAGATGGCGTTGCGCGGTCTCTCGGTCGAATACGACCCGCAGGGTGCCCATATCGCTCGCCAGAACAATGAGTACGGCCAGCACAGCATGTCGGAGGGGATCAAGTGAGCGAGCGACGCAGGGGGTTGGGCCGAGGGCTCGGTGCGCTGATTCCCGCCGCACCCACGGGTTCGGACGGCGCGGGACCGGCCATCGGCACCCCGGTGACGTCGCCGTCCGCGGTGCCGGTGCTCACCGCGGAGCGGGGCATCGCGGCTGCCAAGGTGGCCGGCCTTACGGACAACGGCAGCAGGGAAACCCCGCCGGTGGCCGAGATCCCCGTTTCACGTGAAACGGAGAGGCCCGCGCGCACCGAGACGGCCGAGAAGGCGACCACCGCTCACTTCGCCGAGCTGCCTCTCGACGCCATCACGCCCAACCCCCGTCAGCCGCGTGAGGTCTTCGACGAGGACGCTCTGGCTGAACTGGTCACCTCCATCAAGGAGGTCGGCCTCCTCCAGCCCGTCGTCGTCCGGCAGAGCGGCCCCGGCTCCTACGAGCTGATCATGGGCGAGCGCCGCTGGCGCGCCTGCCGTGAGGCGGGTCTGCAGCGCATCCCGGCGATCGTGCGGGCGACCGAGGACGAGAAGCTGCTGCTCGACGCGCTGCTCGAAAACCTCCACCGGGCCCAGCTCAACCCGCTGGAAGAGGCTGCCGCCTACGACCAACTGCTGCAGGACTTCCGCTGCACCCACGAGGAACTCGCGGACCGGATCGGCCGTTCGCGGTCCCAGGTGTCCAACACCCTGCGGCTGCTCAAGCTTTCCGCTCCCGTGCAGCGGCGTGTGGCGGCCGGTGTGCTCTCCGCTGGGCACGCGCGTGCGCTCCTGGGCCTGGACGATGTGGAGGAGCAGGACCGGCTGGCTCAGCGCATCGTGGCCGAGGGTCTCTCCGTGCGCTCCGTCGAGGAGATCGTCACGCTGATGTCCGCGGAGCCCAAGCCCGCGAGGAAGCACAAGGGTCCGCGGGCCGGCAAGCGGCTCTCCCCCGCGCTGAGCGATCTGGCGTCACGGCTGTCGGACCGCTTCGACACCCGGGTGAAGGTCGACCTCGGCCAGCGCAAGGGAAAGATCGTCGTCGAGTTCGCCTCGATAGAGGATCTGGAGCGCATCCTCGGAACCATCGCCCCCGGCGAGGGCAAGGTGCTGGAGCAGGGCCTGGCGGCGGAGGCCGAGGAGAGCGACGTCGACTGAGCCTGCCTTCCGCAGTCCGGCGGTCTTCTGGAACAGATCGAGGGCGGGGCGTGTCCAGGCGACGACGCGACCCGCCCTTTGCACGCCTTCGGTATCGGCAGGGTCTCGGCCCGGTTACGATGCGGGTGGGTATGGCGCATCCACGGTGAAGGGAAGCCCATGCGATCGGTACGCCTCGCTGGGGTGGAGCACGACTGGCACCCGGCTGCCTTGGTGGCCGCCGGTCTGGGTCTGGGGGCGGTCGGCGGTTTCGTCGGCAGCCTGCTGAGAGAACGGGGTGCGCTCACCGCGGCGCGCCGTCATGCGATCACATGTTGCGCAGACCTCGGTGGAGAAGCCGGGTTGAACCCAGGCGCATCGCCGTCGTCCGGGTCGGCGCCCACGGGCTCCGCGACACAGGGCCGTCAGGCAGAGATGAGGGCCTGAGTCCATGGGCCGTCGGCTTGTTCCTCTTACGCTGGACAATCTCTCCGATCTCCCCAAGCGCTGCCGCTCCTGTGTCTTCTGGGAGCTTGACCCCGTGAGCGGCGAGGCCGCCTCCCAGGCCGGCAAACCGGAGTTGGAGAAGGAGGCGTGGATCTCGGCGGTCCTGCTGGAGTGGGGATCGTGCGGTCGCATCGTTTACGTGGACGATGTGCCCGCCGGGTTCGTCCTCTACGCCCCGCCCGCCTATGTGCCGCGGTCAACGGCCTTTCCCACCAGTCCGGTGTCTCCCGATGCCGTGCAGTTGATGACGTCGCGGATCCTGCCGGGCTTCCAGGGGCAGGGGTTGGGCCGGGTGCTGGTGCAGACGGTCGCCAAGGACCTGGTGCGCCGGGGCTTCAAGGCCATCGAGGCGTTCGGGGACGCGCACTGGGAGGAGCCGAGTTGCATCCTCCCGGCGGATCATCTGACCGCGGTGGGCTTCAAGACGGTCCGGCCGCACCCGCGCTTCCCCCGGCTGCGTCTCGATCTGCGATCGACGCTCTCCTGGCGGGAAGACGTGGAGATGGCGCTCGACCGGTTGCTGGGCGCGGTGCAGAAGGAGCCCGCACTGCGTCCGTTGTAGGCCGTGTTTCACGTGAAACATGAGGGGCGCCCGCAACAGCGGGCGCCCCTCATGTCGTCGGGTCCGTCGGAACCCGTGGAGCGATGATCAGCCGATGAAGTCGGCGAGGTCGCGCTCGATGGCCGCCTTGGGCTTGGCGCCGACGATGGTCTTCACGACCTCGCCGCCCTTGTAGACGTTCATGGTCGGGATCGACATGATGCCGTACTGGGCCGCGACCGCCGGGTTCTCGTCGATGTTCACCTTGACGATGGTGATCTTGTCTGAGTGCTCTGCCGCGATGGCCTCCAGCGAGGGGGCGATCTGGCGGCACGGGCCGCACCAGGCGGCCCAGAAGTCGACGAGAACGGGCTTGTCGCTCTTGAGGACCTTCTCCTCGAAGTCGGCGTCGGTCGCGGTGACCGTGGCACCGGCCATGTCAGTCTCCTTTGATCGGTTTTGATCGGTGGGGTGCTGGGGCGATGGTCAGATGGCCGCGGCGGCCTTCTCCGGCTCGGCGGTCTTCTCGGGCTTGTCGCTGAGGGCGGCGAGGTGGCGCTCGGCGTCCAGCGCGGCGGCGCAGCCCGTACCGGCCGCGGTGATGGCCTGACGGTAGATGTGGTCGACCACGTCACCCGCGGCGAAGACGCCCGCCAGGTTGGTACGGGTGCTGGGGGCGTCCACCTTCAGGTAGCCTTCGGCGTCCAGTTCGAGCTGGCCCTTGAAGAGCTCGGTGCGCGGGTCGTGGCCGATCGCGATGAACAGGCCGGTCACCGCGAGCTTGGAGGTCGCACCGGTCTTCACGTTGCGCAGGGTGAGCCCGGTGAGCTTGCCGTCGCCGTGGACCTCAGCGACCTGGCTGTCCCAGATGAACGAGATCTTCGGGTCGTCGAAGGCCCGCTGCTGCATGGCCTTCGAGGCGCGCAGGGTGTCACGGCGGTGGATGACGGTCACGGACTTGGCGAAGCGCGAGAGGAAGGTCGCCTCCTCCATCGCGGTGTCGCCGCCGCCGACCACGGCGATGTCCTGGTCCTTGAAGAAGAAGCCGTCGCACGTGGCGCACCAGGAGACGCCGCGCCCGGAGAGCTGGTCCTCGTTGGGAAGGTTGAGCTTGCGGTGCTGGGAGCCGGTGGCGACGATGACGGTCTTGGCGCGGTACACGGTTCCGGCCGAGTCGGTGACGGTCTTGATGTCGCCGGTGAGGTCGACCTCGACCACGTCGTCCGGGATCAGCTCGGCGCCGAAGCGCTCGGCCTGCGCGCGCATGTTGTCCATGAGGTCGGGGCCCAGGATGCCGTCGCGGAAGCCGGGGAAGTTCTCCACTTCGGTGGTGTTCATCAGCGCACCGCCCGCCGTCACGGCGCCTTCGAAGACCAACGGCTTCAGGGAGGCGCGGGCGGTGTAGAGCGCGGCGGTGTAGCCCGCCGGTCCGGACCCGATGATGATCACGTTGCGGACGTCGCTCACGGCTGTCTTCCTCGTCTCTGCCGACTGCTGGACTGGTGCGGGAATCTCACCCGCCTAACGGATCCTACGGCTCCGGCATTCCCGCGCCGTCGATCCGGCGCGGTCACCGTGCGCGCCGCCGGGAAGGCGGTGGGCGTTCAGCGGCGGCTGTACGTGTGCTGGGCGAGGACCTGTCCCGTGGCTGCCTGGCCGGCGCCGCCGCAGGATGCGACGACATAGGCGTCGACTTGCGCGGCGTCGCCCGGATGAGGCAGCACCAGGAGGTAAGAGGAGCGGCCCTGGTAGGTGCCCTCGGCATGGGCCAGGGGGCTCTCGGGGCGCCCGGTGGCCTTCAGCACGCAGGCGGGCACCGTCGGCGGCGCCACCTGGGTGGTGAACGGGGTCTTCTGGCCGGGTTTCGGGCCGGGCTTCGTCGGTGTGCCGAGCAACTGGTGGACCCGCACTGACAGATCGGTGCCGGAGAACGCCTCAGCAGCCGGGGGCGGGGAGGACGTGGCCAAGGTGTTCACCAGGACCCCGCCCAGTCCCAGGACGGCGGCGGCGCATGCGGCAGCCAGCAGGGCGCGGCCCCAGCGGCGTGCACGCGGTCGGACGGTGCCGCTGGATGGGACACGGCGGCCCGGTCCCGTGGATGCCGCCGGGTGGCCAGCGGGGCGGCGGTCTGCGGTCGATGTTTCACGTGAAACACGGCTGCCGACTTCCGCCGCGTCTGCGTCACGGCCTGTTTCGGCGAAGGCGGTGTGCCGAGGGGAGGAGGTGGCGCTGATGAGCGCCTCGGCGGCGAGTGCGGCGTCGATCCGGCCTGCCACGTCGGCCGGCATGCGCGGCGGACCCGGTAGCGTGCCCAGGAGGTCGCGGATCTCCTCCAGCGAGGTGCGGACGTCGGCGCACAGGGCGCAGTCGGCGAGGTGGCCGCGCAGGTCGGCGGAGCGCTCGGGCGGGAGGATGCCCTCCGAGAAGTCGGAGATCTCCGAGACCTCCGGGTGATCGTCCGTGCCGGCCGTGGATGTCACTGCTGCCCACCTCCGCCCTTCACGGCGTCCTCCGGGTTCTTCGCTGCCGTCTCTGGGACGGATGTCGGCTCCGTCCGGTTCCTTCCCCGGTCGGGGGAGGCGCTACCCCCCGCATCGCCCCGCAGGTGGGTGAGGAGCGGCAGGAGGCGGGCCCGGCCCCGGGCGCATCTGCTCTTGACGGTGCCGGAGGGGACGCCCAGCATCTCGGCGGCCTCAGCGACGGGGTACCCCTGCATGTCCACCAGGACCAGTGCGGCGCGCTGATCGGGCGGGAGGGTGGCGAGAGCGCGGACCAGTTCGCGGTGGAGTTCGCCGCGTTCGGCGGGGGCTTCGGCGGACTCGTGGGGTTCGAGGAGAGCCTCGAACTGCTCCTTGTCGGGCAGGCGCGCCGTGCGCCGTGACGCGCGCTTGCGCGCCCGGTCCAGGCAGGCGTTGACGGTGATGCGGTGCAGCCAGGTGGTCACCGCCGACTGGCCGCGGAAGGTGTGCGCGGCACGGAAAGCTGATACCAGGGCGTCCTGGACCGCGTCCGCGGCCTCTTCCGGGTCGCCGAGGGTGCGGACCGCGACCGCCCACAGACGGTCCCGGTGCCGGTGGACCAGCTCACCGAAGGCCTCAGGGTCACCCGAGACATGGCGGGAGAGGAGCTCCAGATCACTGGGCCCCTGATGTGCTCCCGCCTCCACCCTCGAACGCCTCCTTCGTCGGCGAGGTCAGCCGGTGAACGACACTTCGCTGATGCCCTGCTTGTGCCCCGCCACCGAGTAACCGTCCGCCGGTTCGCTCGGCATGGCGGTGAGCCAGACGACGACGTAACGGGTGGCGGGCGCGTTGTTGACCGACACCTTGGCGACATCGCTGTTCGTGGTGGCCGACCCGAGCTTGCGCATCTGGTCCGGCGGGGTCGCCGAGTCCATCGAGTCCGCCGCGTACAGCGTCACGGTGGTGTAGGGCCCGGAGTAGTGGAAGTTGATCGTGGCGCCCGAGAGCTTCTGGGCGGACCCCAGGTCGTAGATGAGCCCGACGCCCTTGGTCACCGAAGGAGCCAGGGCAGGGCCGTCGATGTAGCTGTGGGACCGCCAGTAGGTGTCCGGCTTGCCGTCGAAGCTCGCCTTGGCATGGTCCGCGTCCTGCGGGCTGCCGAAGGGGGCGTACTCCTTGCCGTCGGCGATGCTCAGGGGCTTGGGGGTGTGCTGGGTGCGGTTGTTGCCGTCGGCGCCGTTGCCCTTCTGCGGCTGGGTCGGCGGGGCCTGGGTGCCGGCCTCGCGGTTCATCAGGGTGCCGGCGACCTGCCAGCTGCCGAGCCCCAGAGCTGCGATCAGCAGAGCGGCCACCCCCCACTTGACCACCTTGCCGGTGCGGCCCGGCAGTGCCGGAGGGGGCAGTGGCGTGGCGGACACGGGTTGGGTGCTGCCGGGCTGTCCGGGGCGCGCCGACGGCTGGCGGTAGCCGGTCTGCGGAAACGCGGGGCCCTCGGGCTCCGGCGGCCGGATCTTCGGCAGGGCCGCGACAGCCTTGGCCAGCTCCTCCGGCGTGGTGACCGGTTGCTCCTGCCGGGAGGGGGTGGCGCCGTCGTTGACCAGGGCCCGCATGGCGATGTCGGAGAGCCCGCGGTGGACACCCGCCCGCACCTGGTCGGGGGCGACCAGCCCGAGGTCCTTCGGCAGTCCGGTGAGCCCGTGGGCGTCCTCGGGGTAGGGCCAGCGGGCGGTCAGGGCGGCGTAGAGCAGGGCGCCGATCGCCTCGGTGTCGGTGCGCTTGGGGCGGTCGGACTCGACACCGCGCAGCGCCGCCGCCACCGCCAGGCCGCGGATCCGGTACTGGCCCGACTCAGAACGCAGCACCGAGCTCGGGCCCAGCCGCAGATGGGCGAGGCCCTCGCGGTGGGCGGCCGCCATCGCCTGGGAGACCTGGCTGACGAGCTGGTACGCCTCGTGCGGGGCCATCGGGCCGGCGGCGAGCAGCGCCGTCAGCTCGGTGGCGTCGGGAAGCCACTCGTGAACGACGTAGACCACGTCGTTCTCCTCGACGGCGTCGAGGACCTGGACGAAGCGGGGATCGCCCAACAAGGCCGCCGAACGGGCGGCGGCCAGTACGTTTCGAGCCCGCGGATGGTCCGCGGGCAGGATGTGGACGCCGACGGCGCGGCGCAGCTTCTCGTCGACGGCGCGCCAGCTGCTGAAGCCGTCGACGCGCGTGACGCACTCCTCCAGGCGGTACCGCCGGGCGAGTCTGTGGCCGCTGTGGAGCTCCGGCGTCTCGGTGGTGGGTGTGGTGCGCGCTCCCTCCTCGGAGGCTCCCTCTGCTCCCCGGGGGGAGGCCCCCTGCTCAGCGTTGTGCGTTCCGCTCTGGGCCGTCGCCCCGTCGCCCGTGGCCCCGCCCGCGCCGGCGTCGAGCGGCGACTGGCCGCTCTCGTTGGCCACGTCGACGGCAGCCGTGCTCCGCTCCGCCACCGTCGTTCCTGCCTCCCCATCCGTTGCACGCTCTGACTATCAAGGCCAAGCAATCAAAGCCAAGGACAATTGTGCCCACAGTCCGCCGCTATGCACGACACGCGGCGGCCAGGGATGGTTGCCCTTCAGCGGCCCAGTCGGCCGCGGACCATTCCCACCATCGCTGTCAGCTCCTCGATTCGCATCCGCCGAGCCGCCACGTAGAAGCAGGCCATGAGCACGATTCCGCCTCCGATCACTCCCGCCACCGAGCCGAGCGAGCCGCTGCCGAGTGCCCCGGTGATCGTGTATGCCGTCGCACCGCCGAGGAGCGCCCCCGGCAGGCTCGCGCCGATCAGCCGGGCGTAGGTCCGCATGACCCGGGGGCCGTCGAGGTCGCCGTCGAGCCGCGTACGCAGCCGCCTGACCGCGACCCCGACGCCGATGGCGTACGCCAGGCCGTAGGAGGCGGCCATGCCCACCACGGCCCAGCGGGCGGGCAGCACGACGAAGCACAGTCCCGCGCCGACGGCGTTGGCGGTAGCGACGATCACCGTGTTGTAGAAGGGGGTGCGGGTGTCCTCGTAGGCGTAGAAGCCGCGGAGCACGACGTACTGCACCGAGTAGGGGATCAGTCCGAGGCCGAACGCCATCAGCACGTAGCCGATGTTTCGGGCGCCGTCGCCTGCGCTGGAGTACATCAGCGTCGCCAGCGGCACGCCCAGGGCGACGAAGGCGAAAGCGCAGGGCACGATCGCCACGGCCGAGGTGCGCAGGCCGTAGGAGAGGTCGTCGCGCACGGCGAGGGTGTCGCCGTCGGCGGCGGCCCGCGAGATGCGCGGCAGGACCGCGGTCATCACCGAGACGGTGATGATGGCCTGCGGCATCTGCCAGAGCAGCAGCGCGTAGTTGAAGGCCGTGATGCCGGTGCCGTGGTGGCCCTGCTTGTCGGCGACCGCGCCCGCCCAGGTGGCGAGCTCGGTGAGAACGACCATGCCCAGCTGGTTGGCGAGCACGAACAGGAAGGTCCACTTGGCCAGCTTGGCGGCGTGGCCGAGTCCGTGCCCCCGCCAGTCGAAGCGCGGCCGGATCCGCAGCCCGGACTCGCGCAGGTACGGGATCATGGCGAGCGCCTGGACGGCCAGGCCCAGCAGGGTGCCGACGCCGAGCAGCCGGACGCCCTCGGGCGGGATGGAGGCGGGGTCGACACCGGAGCTGCCGGCGGTGCCGTAGACCCAGATGAAGGCCCCGAAAGTGGCGACGACCACGATGTTGTTCAGGACCGGGGTCCACATCATGGCGCCGAAGCGGCCGCGGGCGTTGAGGATCTGGCCGAGGACGACGTGCACGCCCATGAAGAACATGGTCGGCAGGCAGTACCGGGTGAAGGCGACGGCGACGCTCATCGTCGCCGGGTCGGAAGCGAACTTCGGCGACATCAGCCGCACCAGGACCGGGGCTCCCAGCACCATGACCGTCGTGACGGCGGCGAGGCCGACGACGACGATGGTCAGCAGCCGGTTGGCGTAGGCCTCCCCGCCGTCCTCGTCGTTCTTCATCGAGCGCACCAGCTGCGGGATGAAGACCGAGTTCAGCGCTCCGCCGCCGACGAGGATGTAGATCATCGTCGGCAGGGTGTTGGCGACCTGGTAGGTGTCGCTCAGCGTGGACACGCCGATCGCACCGCCGATGGCCAGGGTGCGCAGGAAGCCGGTGAGCCGGGAGACCAGCGTGCCGGCCGCCATCACGGCGCTGGACTTGAGCAGGCCGGCCGCCTTGCCGCCGGACAGCGGGGCCTCGGCGGTGGTTTCCGCAGCCGCCTCGGCTTCCGGGCCGGGCGGTGCCGCCGGGGACGGCTCCGGTTGGTCCGGCGCGTCGGTGTGGTCGGGGTAGGCGTAGCCCTGCCCACGCTGGACGCCGGCGGCCGGCTGGTCGCGGAAGAGGTGGGCGTACGGGTCCTGCCGCCCCGGCTGCCCGTCCGGGCCTGCCGGGCTCGGCGGGCCCAGGTACCGGGTCGTGTCGGCGTCGTCGTACGCCTGGGGCGCGGTCTGCGTCCCCGGCTGCTGCTGCGCCTGCCCCCAGGACGGCTGCTCGGGCGCGGGCTGCGGCGCGTATGCGGCCTGCTCGTAGTGGCCCGGCTCCGGCTGCCCGTACGCGGCCTCGGGGGCGTACGGCTGCTGCGGGGCGTAGGGGGCCTCGGCGTAGCCGGCGGTCTGCTGGGACTCATGCGTCGGGCGGGGCCCGGGAGGAGGCGGCGGCGAGCCGGCGGACCGGGGGTCGTCGTACGACCTCCGGTCACGCTCCCCGTCGTACGGCGCGTTCATCACTGCCCCACCTTATTGTCCTCGGCCCAGGCCCTGCTCCTGGCTATCTGTCCACCATCTCACTCGTCAACGGGGGCCCCGCGCTTTCAGCCGAGGTGTCCGGGGCCGGGTCACCCGGCTGCTCCGGCGCGGCGCGCTCCTCCCGGGGCTCCGCTGCGGCCTCGGCGGCACCGAAGCCGCCTCCGCCGCCGTCGTCGGGGTCCTGGGCCCCGGCGCCCCCGTCGCCGCCCTCCTCGGTACGGCGCTGGGCGATCCGCTTGCGCTGCCGGTACATCCGGATACCCGCCAGCACGAGCAGCAGCAGGCCGCCGGCGATCACCAGCATCACGGTGTCCGTGATCGAGGTCACGTTCACCTGGAAGACCATCGGCTGCCCGTAGGGCGTGCCGTCCCTGGTGTAGAGCTGTGCGGAGACCCACACCTTGCCGTTCGCGCTGGCCGTGGTCGGGAACTTCAGCGAGCGGTTGTGACCGCCGTCGATGTCCACGCTCTGCGGCCGGCCGACGTCCAGACGGTTGGGCTGGTTGGAGGTGAGCCTCAGCTCCAGCCCGCTGACCTGCTGGGCGAGGCTGTTCTGGACGGTCACCGGGATCGTCGCGCTGCGACCGGAGAGGGTGATCGACTCCTTGTCGACGATGCGCACGTCCTGGGTGAGATCGCTCAGATAGGCCGAGACGTCGTTGCGGTAGGCGGTCGAGGCGTTGCCGTCGCCGCGCCACTGCGTCGACATCGCGCGCAGCACCGCGTTGCCGAAGGGCGTGGTGACCCGGTCCTTGCGCGAGAGGATCACCAGGAAGCTGTTGAGCTGGTCCTGGACGGACGCGATCTGCCGGAAGGCGTCGGTGTCCAGCTCCTGCCTGCGCAGCGACTGGGGGTAGGCGTCACCGGACGGCACGGTGCGGTTGGCGCCGGGATCCGGGGTGGCCCTGGCGGCGGAGCCCAAGCCGTCGAAGCCGGCCCAGCCGCCGGACCGCATGCCCGAGATGGCCGCCGCCATGGTCTGCGCCTGGCTCGTGGTGGGCATGCGCTGCGGGGCGACCACGATGCTGCGCTGCTGCTCGGGAGCCTGTTCGGTGATCATCAGCGACTGGGCGATGAAACGCTGGACGGCCAGGGTGAAGCTGTCGGCCCGGGTCATGTCACCCATGAAGGCCTTGGACAGCCCCGCGTCCGCCACGATCGCGGTGGTGCCGCCGCCGATGGGCCGAGCGGCGGTCGGGGTGTAGCTGAGGGCCCCGGTCTCATGGAGGCTGTCGCTGCGGGCGATCACCTTGTCGGCGCCGCCCGCGGTGGCCACGTCGACGATGGACGAGTCGACCGCGCCGTCGGCGGGCCAGGCGAAGTCCGTGCGAGGGGTGACGCCCAGCACCGTCTGGACCGTCAGCGAGGCCAGATCGGTGGCCGACTTCAGATGGCCGATCGTCTGCGAGACGTCCTTGCCGCGGTGGGCGATGGAGGCGATGTCCGGGTCGCCGAACGGCAAGGCGACCACCTCGGCGCCCCGGACCGCGGACTGCAGCTCCCCCAGCCACCGCTTGGCGTACGCGCTGCCGGTCCCGGCGACGGCGTTCCTGGGGTCTCCGTCGGGGCCGAGGACCTTGTACGGCTTGAGCATCGCGTCCACGCTCGCCAGCAGGTCGGGGTCGATCACCCAGGTGACGGGGAGGCCCTTGGCCAGCGAGACCATCTGCTCCAGGCGGCCACCGGGGGCCAGCTCCGCCGCCAGGTCGTCGTCGCGGAAGAGCGGCGCCTGCTGGTCGTCGCCGGGGGTGCGGATGTCCGTGTGCGGCCGGTCGATCAGCGGCCACAGGAACGTGGTGCGCGTCTTCTGGGAGCCGCCTTGCGCGTACCAGGGCAGGAACGTGCGCTCGATGCCGAGCACGTGCGCGTAGCCGCTGTCCCGGGTTCGGCCGGTGGCGCTGACCGCCAGCTGGTAGACGCCGTCGCTGCTCAGTCCCAGCGCGCTCACCGGCACGGAGAGGGTGAAGGGGTAGCTGACGCCCGCGGGGATGTCGGGGAGGTTCACCGTGTGGCCGCCGACCTCGGGGCCGTCCGCTCCCGCGGTGAACGCGCTGTCGGGCGTGGTGTCGGCGATGGCGCTGCGGCTGGTCAGGGGGTTAGCGCCGACGCGTACGCCGACGTGGGCGCCGGTGATGGTCCCGCCGCCGCTGTTGGTGACTGTGCCGCTGATCTGCAGCGTGTCGCTCTTGGACGGCGTGGTGGGGGTGAGCGAGTCCACGGCGACCGACGCCTCGGAGGCGCCCGCGGCCGGCTCGGCGTGCGCGCGCGGAGCCGCCGGCAGTTGCGTCGCACCGGACAGCAGGGCGGCAGCGGCGAGGACGGCCGCGGCTCGGCGCAGCCAGGAACGCGCAGGGGTGGTACCGGGGTGCTGTGCCGCCTCGCCCACGCGCTCGTCCGCCCGTCCCTCGTCGCCATCGGATTGCGTCCTGGCATGGTAACGATGGCCGCTGAGAGTTAGTGCTGCGGAGGGCCTCACAAGATCGTCCGTTCCGTGGCGGCCGCCCGGATCACTCAGGTGCTGCGCCGTGGCCGCGGCGGTGCCGATATAGGGAGCTGCCGTCGGCCGCGGCCACGTATTCTGTTCTGTTGTGCCGAACGCCAACGATCCCTCCCGTCCGACGCCGCCCGCCGAGGCGAGCGCGCTGAACCACGCGCAGCGCCGCGCCGTAGGCGAGCTGCTGCGCGTATCACCGGTCGCCGACGACCTGGCCAGGCGTTTTCAGGAGGCCGGTTTCACGCTGGCCCTGGTCGGCGGCTCGGTACGGGACGCACTGCTCGGCAGACTCGGCAACGACCTGGACTTCACCACGGACGCCCGCCCCGAGCAGACTCTCAAGATCGTGCGCGGTTGGGCGGATGCCGTCTGGGAGGTCGGGATCGCCTTCGGCACCGTCGGCTGCCGTAAGACGGACGCCGACGGCAACGACTTCCAGATCGAGGTGACCACCTACCGCTCCGAGGCGTACGACCGCAACTCGCGCAAGCCGGAGGTCTCCTACGGCGACACGATCGAAGAGGACCTGGTGCGCCGGGACTTCACCGTGAACGCCATGGCGGTCGCGCTGCCCGGGACCCACTTCGTCGATCCCCACAACGGCCTGGAGGATCTGGCCCAGCGCGTGCTGCGGACCCCGGGGACCCCGCAGGAGTCGTTCTCGGACGATCCGCTGCGCA
>CAYNNX010000054.1:21202-21568 GCA_964398515.1 uncultured Streptantibioticus sp.
GCCCGTACCGCGAGCTGTTTGCCCGCGGCAACGATCCGCTGCGCATGATGCGGGCCGCACGGTTCGCCGCGCAGCTGGACTTCGAGGTGGCCCCCGAGGTGATCGCGGCGATGACCGACATGGCCGACCGTATCGAGATCGTCTCGGCGGAACGCGTCCGGGACGAGCTCAACAAGCTCATCCTGAGCGATCACCCCCGCAAGGGCCTTCAGCTTCTCGTGGACACCGGGCTCGCCGACCGGGTCCTGCCCGAGCTGCCCGCGCTGCGGCTGGAACGTGACGAGCACCACCGCCACAAGGACGTCTACGAGCACTCGCTGATCGTGCTGGAGCAGGCGATCGCGCTGGAGACCGAGGGCCCCGATC
>CAYNNX010000054.1:21578-25466 GCA_964398515.1 uncultured Streptantibioticus sp.
AAGACGCGCCGCTTCGAGCCGGACGGACGGGTCTCGTTCCACCACCACGAGGTGGTCGGGGCGAAGATGACCAAGTCCAGGATGACCAAGCTCAAGTACTCGGGCGACGTGATCAAGGACGTCGCACGGTTGGTCGAGCTCCACCTGCGCTTCCACGGCTACGGCAGCGGCGAGTGGACCGACTCCGCGGTGCGCCGCTACGTCCGCGACGCCGGGCCTCTGCTGGACCGGCTGCACAAGCTGACGCGCTCGGACTGCACCACGCGCAACAAGAAGAAGGCCGCCACCCTGGCGAGGACGTACGACTCGCTGGAGAAGCGCATCGCCCAGCTGAAGGAGCAGGAGGAGCTGGACGCTATCCGCCCGGACCTGGACGGCAACGACATCATGGAGATCCTGGGCGTCCCCCCCGGCCCGGTCATCGGCAAGGCCTACCGGTACCTGCTCGAACTGCGCCTGGAGAACGGGCCGATGGCTCACGACGAAGCGGTCGAGGCCTTGAAGGAGTGGTGGGCCGGGCAGGGCTGACCGCCACCGGGGAATGCGCGCGGGTGGTGATGTTTCACGTGAAACGTCACCACCCACGTGACGTGGAGGCGATTGGCTGGGGCTAGCCGCCGTAGGACATCCGGTTGCAGAGGTACAGGCCGATCCACAGGAGAACCGGCAGCAGGATCCCCCAGGCGCCAGGGCGCTGGAAGATCGGTTTGCCGGTATCCATCGGCGGGCGGTGGCCGGGCTGGGGCTCGGGCAGCTTGTTGAAGCGGGCGCGCGGTATCAGGTTGTACAGCAGGGTCAGCGGCCCGATGAGGATGGACGCGAAGCTCCACCACCCCTGCCACATCGTGTCGGTGGTCATGTTGCGATGCGCCGCGATACCGCAGCGGCGGCAGAACGGACCCTTCAGCCTCAGCAGGCGCATGATGACGAGCATGCCCTGGTGTCCGCGAACGGTGGCCTGGACGGCGGGGAAGCCGCCGCAGAACCGGCATGCGGGAGCCTGCCACGGCTGTGAGTGGGCCTGCGGATACGGCTGCTGCGGCGCATAGGCCTGCGGAGCCGGATACCCCTGCGGCGGCGCATAGGGCTGCTGGGGCGGAAACCCCTGCGGTGGCGGATACGACTGTGGTGCGTACGGCGACTGCCCGTACGGCTGGCTCATGAGCGTCCTCAAGTGCGCAGGGCCGACCGAGGGCGATGTTTCACGTGAAACATCGCCCTCGGCTTCGGTGAACGGGCTCGGTTACTTGTCCTTCATGCAGAGCAGGAAGTCGGTGCCGTGACCGTGCTGCGCATAGAAGCGCGTGGCGTCGGGAGCCACCTCGGGGCACTTGGTGTTGGCGGACACCTCGTCGTAGCGGCCCTCGACCCGCTTGACCACCTTGTACTGGGCCTCAGCGGAGGAGCAGTCGACGACCTTGACCGAGTCCGTACCGGTCTGCTTGATGCAGGAGCCGTCCTTGGCCTGCGCGGGGTCGCTCTTGCTGAGGATGTAGCCCGCGATCACCACACCCACGATCACCACCAGGCTGATCACAAGGCGCAGACCTCGCCTGCCCCCGCCACGGTTCACCGGTGCCGGCATCGGCGGCGGGAAACCGCCGTTCTGGGGCGGCGGGAAGCCCGGCGGCGGGTAGCCGCCCGGCTGCTGGTAGCCACCCTGCTGTGCGAATCCGCCCGGGGCGGGCTGCCCGTACGGGTTGGGCCCCGGCTGGGCGTATGGATTGGTTCCCTGCGGCGGAATGCTCACAGCGGTTCCCCCTTGTTATGGCATACGGCCTTTGAATGGCATGACATGGTCAAAGCCGTCTGTACCGTAGTGGCTCCATCAAGCTGATCTGTAGTCAGCCGGTAGGTCGTGCCCCTGCTGTGACCGTTGGGTTTTGTGAAATCGCGCCATTCCGGTAGCAACCGCTCCGTACAGCAGTGCGATCACGATCAGCAGCGTCGCGGAGCGCCCGTCCGGGGGCAGGAGCAGGGCGGCCACCGCGGCGGAGCCCACGAAAGCCGCGTTGAACAGGACGTCGTAGATGGAGAAGACCCTGCCGCGGAAGGCGTCGTCGACGTGGGTCTGCACGACCGTGTCGGTGGCGATCTTCGCGCCCTGCGTGGTCACCCCCAGCAGAAAGGCCGCGAGCAGCATGGGCACCGGGGCGAACGGCAGGCCGAGTGCGGGCTCCAGGACGGTGGCGGCGGCCGCGCACACGGTGATCCACCCTGCCGTGCCGAAGCGGCCGGCGGCCCAGGGCGTGACGACCGCGGCCACGAAGAACCCCGCTCCGGACAGGCCCAGCGCCACGCCCAGCAGGGCCAGGCCGCCGGAGACGTCGCCGGGGCGGACCCACGCGTAGCGGCAGAGCATGAGCAGGGTGACGGTCAGGGCGCCGTAGCAGAAGCGCAGGCCCGCCATGGCCGCCATGGCGTTCGCCGCCGCGCGCCGCTCGGCCAGATGGTGCAGGCCCGCGACGAGACCGCGTGCCGTGCTCACGACGGCGGTGCCCAGCCGCGGCGTGCCGGCGGTGGTGTCGGGACCGAGCCGTTCGGGTGCCATGGTGCGGGTGGCGAGCCCCGCGCACAGGTAGAGCAGCGCAGCCAGGGTCACCACGAGGGCGTCCGAACGGCTCCCCGGGGCCATCGTGAGGTGTACGAGGAAGGCGGCGCCGCCGCCCGCGGTGGCCGCGATGGTCCCCGCCGTGGGCGACACCGAATTGGCGATCACCAGGCGCTCGCCGTCCACCACGCGCGGCAGCGACGCGGACAGGCCCGACAGCACGAAGCGGTTGACCGCGGTGACCGACAGGGCGGAGAGGTAGAACAGCACGTCGGGCACGCGCCCGAGGATGAGCGCGGCGGTGCCGGCCGCGAGCACGGCGCGCAGCAGGTTGCAGTAGAGCAGGATCTGCCGCCGCCGCCAGCGGTCGAGCAGCACCCCGGTGAAGGGCCCGAGCAGCGAGTAGGGGAGCAGCAGGACCGCCATGGCCGCGGCGATGGCCGCCGGGGAGGCCTGCTTCTCCGGGGAGAAGACGACATAGGCGGCGAGCGCGACCTGGTAGACGCCGTCGGAGAGCTGGGAGAGCAGCCGTACCGCGAGCAGCCGCCGGAAATCGCGGAACCGCAGCAGCACGCGGAGATCCCGTACGACGGCCATAGGCACAGCCTCACACAAACCGCAGGTCCCCGGGCGGATTACCCGGGGACCTGGGATCAAGCCGTTGCCGAAGGCGGCTCAGCGCGAGGAGCTCAGCGCTCGACCTCGCCCTTGATGAACTTCTCGACGTTCTCGCGGGCCTCGTCGTCGAAGTACTGGACCGGCGGGGACTTCATGAAGTAGGAGGAGGCGGAGAGCACCGGACCGCCGATGCCGCGGTCCTTGGCGATCTTCGCGGCGCGCAGGGCGTCGATGATGACACCGGCGGAGTTCGGGGAGTCCCAGACCTCCAGCTTGTACTCCAGGTTCAGCGGGACGTCGCCGAAGGCGCGGCCCTCCAGGCGCACGTAGGCCCACTTGCGGTCATCGAGCCAGGCGACGTAGTCCGATGGGCCGATGTGGACGTTCTTGGCGCCCAGGTCGCGGTCGGGGATCTGGGAGGTGACGGCCTGGGTCTTGGAGATCTTCTTGGACTCCAGCCGGTCGCGCTCCAGCATGTTCTTGAAGTCCATGTTGCCGCCGACGTTGAGCTGCATGGTGCGCTCGACGATCACGCCGCGGTCCTCGAAGAGCTTGGTCAGCACCCGGTGCGTGATGGTGGCGCCGACCTGGGACTTGATGTCGTCACCGACGATGGGCACGCCCGCCTCGGTGAACTTGTCGGCCCACTCCTTGGTGCCCGCGATGAAGACGGGAAGCGCGTTGACGAAGGCGACCTTCGCGTCGATGGCGCACTGGGC
>CAYNNX010000055.1:0-9060 GCA_964398515.1 uncultured Streptantibioticus sp.
GCTTCGCACCGCTGCTGCCCGACACCGCGGTCGAGTTGGGCGATCTGGAGGCCCTGGAGCGGGAGTTGCGCCGCGGCGACGTGGCGGGGCTGATCGTCGAGCCGATCCAGGGGAAGGGCGTGCACGCCGCGCCGCCCGGGTACCTGGGGGCCGCCCGGGAGCTGCTGCACAAGCACAAGGCGCTGCTCATCGCCGACGAGGTGCAGACCGGCATCGGGCGCACCGGCGACTTCTTCGCCTACCAGCACGAGGAAGGCGTCGAGCCCGACCTGGTGTGCGTGGCCAAGGCGCTCTCGGGCGGATACGTGCCGGTGGGGGCCACTCTCGGCAAGGAGTGGATCTTCCGGAAGGTGTACTCCTCGATGGACCGGGTGCTGGTGCACTCGGCGAGCTTCGGCTCCAACGCGCAGGCCATGGCGGCCGGGCTCGCCACGCTCGCGGTGATGGAGGACGAGCGGATCGTGGCCAACGCCCGGGTCACCGGCGAACTGCTGCGCAGCCGGCTCGCCGCGCTCACCGAACGCTACGAGCTGCTGCACGACGTGCGCGGGCGGGGGCTGATGATCGGCATCGAGTTCGGCCGGCCGAAGTCCCTGAAGCTGCGCGGCGGATGGACCATGCTCCAGGCCGCCCGCAAGGGACTGTTCGCGCAGATGGTCGTCGTCCCCCTGCTCCAGCGCCACCGCATCCTCACCCAGGTCTCCGGCGACCATCTCGAAGTCATCAAGCTCATCCCGCCGTTGGTCATCGGCGAGAAGGAGGTGGACCGCTTCGTGGCCGCCTTCACCGACGTCATGGACGACGCCCACAAGGGCAGCGGCCTGATGTGGGACTTCGGCCGGACGCTGATGAAGCAGGCGGTCACCGGCCGCTGACGCAACGTCAGAAAGGCCTGCCTCAGGAGAGCCCGCGGCGGGTCAGCAGCGGCTCGATCCTCGGGTCCCGTCCGGTCACCCGCCGGAAGCACTCCATCAGGTCCTCGCTGCCGCCGCGCGAGAGCACCTCACGGCGGAAGAGCTCGCCGCTCTCGCGCAGGGGGCGGCCCTCCTGCTCGCGCGAGCGGAACCAGTCCACGGTGTCCGCGTCGAGCACCTCGCTCCAGATGTAGGAGTAGTAGCCCGCGCTGTAGTCCCAGGCGAAGGCGTGGGCGAAGTAGGTGCTGCGGTAACGCGGCGGGACCAGCGGCAGGGCGATCCCGGCGGCGGTCAGCGCGGCCGCCTCGAACACCGCCGGGTCGCCCGGGTCGTCGTCCCGGCCGATGGTGTGCCAGGCCCAGTCCAGCGCGGCCGCGGCCAGGTACTCCGCGGTGCGGAATCCCTCACCGAAGCGGCGCGCCCGGGCCAGCCGTTCCGGCACCTGCTCGGGCAGCGGTTCACCGGTCTCGTGGTGCCGGGCGTAGCGGGGGAGCACCTGCGGGTGGAACATCCAGGACTCGTTGACCTGCGAGGGGTATTCGACCACGTCGCGCGGGACGCGGGTGCCGGAGAAGTACGGGTGCTCCACGTCGGAGAGGAGGCCGTGCAGAGCGTGGCCGAACTCGTGGAAGAGCGTGCGCACCTCGTCGAGGGTGAGCAGGGCGGGCTCGCCCGCCGGCGGCTTGGCGATGTTGAGGTTGTTCACCACCACCGGCCGCTGCCCCAGCAGCCGTGACTGGCCGACGAGTTCGTTCATCCACGCGCCGCCGCGCTTGGAGCCGCGGGCGAAGAAGTCGCCCAGGAACAGCCCGACCGGGCCGCCGTCCTCCTCGGTGACCTCGAAGACCCGCACGTCGGGGTGGTAGCCGGCGAGGTCGGGCCGCGGTGTGAAACGCAGGCCGTACACCAGGTGGGCGGCGTGGAAGACCCCGTCGGCCAGCACCCGTTCCAGCTCGAAGTAGGGGCGCAGCGCGGCGAGGTCCACGTCGTAGCGGGCCGCGCGCACCTTCTCCGCGTAGTACGACCAGTCCCACGGCTCCAGCCGTCTGCCGGCGGCCCGGCGCAGCTCGTCGGCCTCGCGTTCGGCGTTGGCGACCGCCGGCGGGATCAGCCGGTCGAGCAGGGCGGCGACGGCCTCGACCGTGCCCGCGGTCATGTCGGCCACCACGTGGGCGGCGTGGCTCGGCCGGCCGAGCAGTGCGGCCCGCTCGGCCCGCAGCCGGGCGATGCGCACGACGACCTCGCGGTTGGAGTGCAGCCCGCGGCCGACGGAGGCGGTGAACAGGCGCTCGCGCACGCCGGGGTCGTCCAGGTACGCCAGCTCGGACTGATGGGTGAACAGCCTCAGGCGCAGTGCGTAGCGGCCCTCCTGCCCGAGGGCCGCGGCGCCCTCGGCGGCGGCCGCGACGGCGTCGGGGGAGAGCCCGGCGAGTTCCGCGGGATCGTCGAAGAAGAGCGTGGCGGCCCGGGTGTCGGCGAACAGGTTCTGCTCGAACTCGGTGGCCAGCCGGGCGAGTTCCTCGTTGAGCGCCCGAAGCCGCTTCTGCTCGTCGGGGGCGAGCCGGGCACCCGCGCGCACGAAGTCGGTGTGGTAGCGCTCCAGCAGCCGCCGGGCGGCCGGGTCCAGGCCGAGCGTGTCGCGTGCCGCGAACACCGCGTCCAGGCGGGCGAAGAGCTCGCGGTCGAGCAGGATCGCGTCGCGGTGGGCGGCGAGCCGGGGCCGGTACCGCGCCTCGAGCGCCTGGATCTCGGGCGTGGTGTCGGCCCCCGCCTGGTTGAAGAACACGTTCTCCACCCGGCGCAGCAGCGTGCCGCTGCGCTCGAGGGCGATCACCGTGCCGGTGAAGGAGGGCGGGGCGGGATCCGCCGTGATCGCCGCCACCTCCGACAACTGCTCGGCCATGCCCTGCTCGAACGCCGGCGCGTAGTGCTCGGTGCGGATCTCGGCGAAGGGCGGCAGCCCGTAAGGCAGGGGAGCGGGGGTACCGCGGGTGAGGAACGGGTTTGTCGTCACCCCGGCGACTGTAGGCCCTACGCCTCCTCCAGAAACAGGTCGCGCAGCCGCTCCCGGCGCTGCGCGGTGAGTCCCAGGCCCTCGGCGAGGTAGCGCTCGGTGGAGCCCCAGTGCGCGTCGATGGTCTCGAAGGCCGCGGCGAGGTATTCGACCCGCGCCTCGAACAGTGGGCTCAGCAGCTCCATGACCTCGGGGACGGCCGCCGGCTCGGCGTGCTCGCCGCGCTGGACCCGGTACCGGCGGTGGAGGTCGTTGCTGAGCATGTAGTCCGCCTCGATCGCCTCGCGGTCCACCCCGAGCGCGAGGAGGACCACCGCTATGGAGGTGCCCGCCCGGTCCTTGCCGGCCGCGCAGTGCAGCAGCGCGGGCACGCTGTGGTCGGCGAGCATCTCCAGCAGCCTGCCGTGCTCGGCCGTGCGCTCCAGGATCAGCTCGCGGTACGCCTGGACCATCCGGGCCGCGCCCTTGCCGTCGCCGAGCGCCCGGCGCAGGGCCGGCAGGTCGCCGTCGCGCACGACGCCCCAGAAGTCGGCGCCGACGTCCGGGCCCTCCAGCGCGATGTCGGAGGAGTTGCGGAAGTCGAAGATCGTGTGCAGTCCCAGCGAGGCGAGGAACACCGCGTCCTCCCCGGTGGCGTGGGCGAGGTGGCCGCTGCGGTAGAGGCGCCCCAGGCGTACCCGGCGGCCGTCCTCGGTGGCCGCTCCGCCCACGTCGCGGAAGTTGCGGACGCCGGTGAGCTCGGGGTCGGGGTGCTGCTGGGGCGTGGCGGTCTGCGGCGTCTGCTGGGTCACCGGCACTCCTTCGGGGCGGGCCGACGGTACTGGTCACCGCCGTTACGGGCCACAGCCGACCATACGACAGCCGGACGGTTTGCGTACCAGGTGGTATGTGGGTCACCGAAGCACCTGCTTCACCTGCGCGCGCCCCAAGGAGAAGCGCCTCCTTATTCCGCTTCCGGCCGCTGCCCCTTAGTGGGAATAATCACGCCTCGTCAACCCCTGGTTACGATGGCGTAGGTCACGTGGCGGGGTGAAGGATGTGGCGAGTGGCTGATCTCAACACTCCTGACTCCTCGTCCGTTCCGGGGGCGACTGGCATCGGGTCGTACGCCGCGATCGGCGACAGCTTCACCGAGGGCGTGGGCGACCCCGGGCCCGACGGGAGGTACCGCGGCTGGGCCGACCGCCTCGCCGACCTGCTCGCCGCCGACCACCCCCGACCCGGCTTCCGCTACGCCAATCTCGCGGTACGCGGCCGCCTGCTCGACCGGATCGTCGACGAGCAGGTGCCGCGGGCCGTCGAGCTCGCGCCCGACCTGGTGACCTTCTGCGGCGGCGGCAACGACATCCTGCGGCCCGGCAGCGACCCCGACGCCGTCGCCGAGCGCTTCGAGGCCGCCGTCGCGCAACTGACCGGCGCGGCCGGGACCGTACTGATCGCCACCGGCTTCGACACCCGCGGGGTCCCGGTGCTGCGCCACCTGCGCGGCAAGATCGCCACCTACAACGCACACCTTCGGGCCGTCGCCGACCGGCACGGCTGCCTGGTGCTCGACCTGTGGTCGCTGCGATCGGTGCAGGACCGCCGGGCCTGGAGCGAGGACCGGCTGCACCTGTCGCCGGAGGGACACACCCGGGTCGCCATGCGGGCCGGCCAGGTGCTGGGTCTGGACGTGCCCTCGGACCCCTGCAGCCCCTGGCCGCCGCAGGCCCTGCGCAGCCCGGCCGACGTCCGCCGCGACAATCTCCAGTGGGCCCGCGACCACCTGCTCCCCTGGATCGGCCGCAGGCTGCGCGGGGTGTCCAGCGGCGACGACGTGCCGCCCAAGCGGCCGGACCTGCTGCCGCTGTAGCCGGCGGGACCCCGTCAGGGGCCGCCGCTGAACCGGAGAAGCCGGGCTCAGGAGGCCGGGCGTGAGCGCTTCAGCACCGCCCACACCACCCGGCCCCGGCCGTCCGCGCACGGATGCACGCCCCACGTCTGGGCCAGGGCGTTGACCAGCAGCAGGCCGCGGCCGCCCTCCTCGTCGACGCCCGCGCTGCGCGCCCGAGGCTCCGTCAACCCCCGCCCCTGATCGGCGACTTCGAGGCGGAGCATGGTTCCGGTGACCCGTGCGGCGCACGCGATGCGCCGGCTGTCGCTGTAGCGGATCGCGTTGGTGAACAGCTCCGACAGCACGAGCTCGGCGTCCTCGCGCACCTCCTCGTCCACGCCGCGCGCGGTCAGCAGAGCGCGCAGCCGCCTGCGGGCCTCGGCGACGCAGGCGCCGACGGCGGGCAGGTGGAAGACATCCGTACGAGAAGGTGGGACGCCCCCGGTGCGGGGCGTCTCCGGATGCCGCAACGGGGTGAATCCGGCCGGGCGCTCTAACCGGAGAGCGTCTTGGGAGGAAGGCACTTGGCCACTATGCGCGCGGCGTTGGACAGATGGCAAGATGCGTTCTGTAATTTGCAGAATTGCACGGCACGGAGTGTCCACCCGGAAGTGACGGCATGCCACACTTCCTTTCCGGCACGTGAGTTGGAGTGATCGCGGTCGGATCAGGTCCGATGCGGACCCGGGAGACGGAAGGGGTCGGGGCGTGGCGGAATCCCGGTCGGGCAACGCCCCGACAGTCCTTCGTGTGGTGCTCGGCAAGCGTCTCGCCGATCTGCGCGAGAAGGCCGGACTCGGCTACGAGCAGGCGGCACGGGCACTCGATGTCACCCACGCCACCGTGCGGCGCATGGAGAAGGCCGAAGTCGGCCTGAAGATCCCGTACGTGGAGAAGCTGCTGCGCACTTACGGGGTGACCGACCCCGAGGAGATCGAGGGCTTCGTCTCCCTCGCCCGGGAGGCCAACCGGCCGGGCTGGTGGCACCGCTACCGCGACGTGCTGCCCGACTGGTTCAGCGCCTTCGTGAGCCTGGAGGGCGAGGCCGGGCTGATCCGCGCCTACGAGCCGCACTACGTGCCCGGTCTGCTGCAGACCGAGCACTACGCCGACGCCGTGCTGCGCGCGGGCCTGCCGCACGCGCCCGCCGAGGCGATCGAGCGCGGGGTCGCCGTGCGCCTGGAGCGCCAGAGGCTGCTGTCCCGGCAGTCGCCGCCGCTGCTGTGGGTGGTGATGGACGAGACCGTCCTGCGGCGGCCGATCGGCGGGGCCGCGGTGATGCGCGCCCAGGTCGACCGGCTCATCGAGGCCTGCGGGATGCCCAACGTCCGCCTTCAGGTGATGCCTTTCGCCGCCGGCCCGCACCCCGCCATGTACGGGCCGTTCCACATCTTCCGGTTCGACATCCAGGAACTGCCGGACATCGTCTGCACCGAGAGCCTGGTGGGCGCCGTCTACCTCGACGAGCGCGACGACGTCTCGGTCTTCCTGGAGGCGCTGGACCGGATGTGCGCGCAAGCCGCGCCGGCACAGAGCACCGAGGCCGTTCTCGGTCGCATTCGCAAGGAGATCTGAACCATGGATCGCAGTGACAGCAGTTGCCCGGGCATACCCGTGGACCGGATATACAACGGCATGCCAGCCAGGCAACTGGGCACCGACGGCTGGCGCAAGCCGTGGAGCGGTGGCAACGGGGGCAGCTGCGTGGAGGCGATGAAGCTGCGCGACGGACGCGTGGCGCTGCGGCAGTCCACCGACCCGGACGGCCCGGCACTGATCTACACGCCGCACGAGATAGAAACGTTCATCCAGGGCGCGAAGGCCGGCGAGGCCGACTTCCTTCTCACCGAGACGCTCAGCTGAGGCACTCGCCCGGGCCCACGCACCTTCCCCCCACGAACTCCCCCACAACTCCCCCCACGAAAACCAGACTTCCGAATGGAGACCGGCGTGACCGAGCAGGGCTTCACCGCCGATCAGATAGACACCTCCCGCCCGCACCCCGCCCGGATGTACGACTACTTCCTCGGTGGCCGGGACAACTACGAGATCGACCGGGTGGCCGCCGAACGCGTCCTCGCCGGCGCCCCGGACACCCGGGCCGGCGCCCGCGCCAACCGCGCCTTCCTGCACCGGGCCGTACGCACCGTGGTCGGCGCCGGGGTGCGGCAGATCATCGACATCGGCACCGGCATCCCCACCTCGCCCAACACCCACGAGACCGCACGGGAGATCGACCCCGCAGTACGCGTCGCCTATGTCGACAACGACCCGATCGTCGCCGTCCACGCGGGCGCGAAGCTCACCGGCGGCGGCAACGCCGGCTTCGTCCTCGCCGACGTCCGCGACCCCGACTCGATCCTCCGGCACCCCGACATCCAGGGGCTGATCGACTTCGACCAGCCCGTCGGCCTCTTCCTCGTCGCCGTACTGCACTTCATCGACGACGAGGAGGACCCGGCCGGAATCCTGTCCGCCCTGACCGCCGCACTGCCGCGCGGCAGCCACCTCGTCCTCACCCACGGCACCGCCGACTTCAGCCGTCAAGGGGTACAGGAGGCCCGGGCGGTCTACGAGAAGGCCACCGCCAGGCTGACGCTGCGCGGCTACGACGAGTTCCTGCCGTTCTTCGACGGCTTCGAACTCCTCGACCCCGGTGTCGTCCAGGTCCCGCTGTGGCGCCCCGACGGCCCCCTGCCGCAGGCCTCCGAGCTCCAGCACATCGGCCTGTACGGGGGTGTGGGGGTCAAGGAGCGGTGAGCCGCTTGAGGAACCAGTGGTCGGCGTAGCGCTTGTCGTACGCGGCCGGAACCTCCGTGTAGCCGTACCGCGCGTACATCGCCCGGGCCTCCACCAGGTCGGCCCGGGTGTCCAGCCGCAGGACGGCGGTGCCCAGCACGTCGCGTGCCGCGTCCTCGGCGGCGGCCAGCAGGCGCGCCCCGGTGCCGCCGCCGCGCTCCTCCCGCCGCACGTAGACCCGGGTGAGCTCGGCGGTCCCGGGCTCCAGGAGGTGGACGCCCGCGCAGCCGACGGGTGCGCCCTCGCGACGCGCCACGAGGAACTCGCCGTGCGGCGGCACGAGATGGCCGCTCGTCTCCTCGGCCATGGCGGCCTCGACGTCGGCCTCGGTAGCCGCCCGGTGCTCGTGGTGGCGGTAGTAGCGGTCGACGATGTCGGTGTAGTAGGCGCGCAGCAGCGCGGCGGAGTCCGGCGCACCGACCGGCTCGGCGGCGATCGTCGCCGGGCGGCCGGTGCGCCGCGGGGTGAAGGTCATGCGCGCGATTGTGCAGCGGGCGCCGGGCCCGCGCGCACCCTTTTCGCGCCCGCTGTCACACCCGGCCTCCGGCCCGCTCCCCGGCCCCTTGCCGCGCCGTCTGCGGCGCCCGGGCGGGGACGTCGCAGGAGTCCCTGAACCCCTGGGAGGTGAGCCCGAGGGCGGCGTTGGTGCGTGAGCGCAGGTTCTCCACGGCCACCATCATCGTCAGCTCCACGACCTGCGCCTCGTCCAGATCGCGCCGCAGCCGCTCCATCAGCTCGTCGTCCACGGTCGGCGGCGTCGCGGTCATCGCCTCCGCGTACTCCATGACGCTCCGCTCCAGCGGCGAGTAGGCGTCGCTGTCCCGCCACACCGGCACGTCGTGCAGCTTGCGGCGGTCCATGCCCTGCTGCCGGAACTCCCAGTAGCCGAAGTCCATGCACCACGAGCAGCCGATGGCGGCGGCCGAGGCCATCACGGCGAGCGCCTTGAGCTCGGGGTCAAGCGCCTGCCACCCGGCGACGGCCCTCTCCAGCCGTGCGTCGGCCATCAGCGCCCGCGGGTGGTGGCCCATGGCCTTCACGGGGTCCAGCACCCTGCCGTAGGACCGCCGGCACCACCACTCGGCGAGCCGGTAGCGCACGGTACGCGGTGGGGTGAGCGGGATTCGGGACATCGCGGTCTCCTCCGTCGGTCGGCGGTCAGGCCATCGCCTGGCCGCCCGTACGACGGACGCGCCCGCCGCGATGTGACATCCGCGCCTCAGTGCGAGTGGCGTGCGCCCAGAGCGAACAGCAGGAAGAGGAAGGCGGCGAACAGGTGCGAGCCGAGCAGGTAGAGGAAGAGCCGAATGGCCAGGTTGCGGTTGATCCAGCGATGGTTGAGCGACCGGATCGCCTGCGGCGTGGGCTCCTGCGCAGGCGTGGCCTCGGGGGAAGGGGTTTCGGGCATGACGGGATCAGTCTCCGGCAGTGCGCGGGAAGGGGGGAGTCGGGCGGAAACG
>CAYNNX010000055.1:9160-25244 GCA_964398515.1 uncultured Streptantibioticus sp.
CATGACGGGATCAGTCTCCGGCAGTGCGCGGGAAGGGGGGAGTCGGGCGGAAACGGGAAGCGGGGGGTCAGGGGGTGCGAGCGGCCCGCTCGATACACAGCTCGCTCGCCGGGGACTGCAACAGCGTGTGCACGAAGAGCAGTTCGACCCCTTCGGGGGAGGCGGCGGCCAGCCGGTGCGGGGTGAGGGAGCCGAAGTGCGCCGCGTCACCCGGGCCGAGCAGATGGACCCCCTCGCCGAGCGTCAGGCGCAGCTGCCCGGAGATCACGTACAGCCACTCCTCGCCCGGGTGGATCCGCACGACGGTGTCCTGCACGGCGGGCGGGATGCGGACCTGCAGCGCCTGCATGGCGCGACCGGGGCCGCCGGCCCTGCGGTAGCTCCACCCGCCTGTGTGGCCGGGCTCCGGCGTCCGGGCCTGGATCACCGGGTCGGGCGCGGCGGGCTCCTCCCCGAGCAGTTCCGAGACGGTGGTGCCGTACGCTCGGGAAAGGCCCAGCAGCACGGGCAGCGACGGTTGGCGGTGCTCGGTCTCCAGCCGCGACAGGTGGGCCGGGGACAGGCCCACGCGGGCCGCGGCCGTCTCAAGGGTCAGACCGGCGCGCCGGCGGTGCTCCCTCAGGCGGGGACCCAGTCCGGTCACCTCCGGGGTCGTGCTGTCGCTCATACCGCCAGTGGACACCCGTGGATGTCTGAGAGGCAAGATTTTTGCCTATGAGGCAATCGAACCACGCCCGCCCCCGGTCAGGGACCTCGCTCGGCTCACGATCGAGATCGGCGGAACAGGCCGGGGGAGGGCTCGATGGGCCGGGACGCAGTGGTGGTCGGCGGCGGCCGGCGTTTTCGCGGCCACCGCGCAGCGGGCCGTGAGGGGCGGCCGAGACGGCCTGGATGACCGCCACCGGCGCAGACCGCCCCTACGCGGCCGAGAAGCTTCCCGAGCCGGGCCCGGGGGAGCGGGCCAGGCGCTGGTATTTCGCGCGGCTGTCCGCCCATGCCACGGTGAACCCCGCCTCGGCGCCGCCTATCGCGATGCTGAGCCGGCGGTCGCGCTGCGCACGGTCTTGCTGCCCGCCGGGCCGGGGCACGCCGAGCCGCCGCTGGAGATCGAGGCGCGCTGAGGGGAGCGGTCGGGGGGCCGGGCTCACTGGTTCTCGGCGGAGGCGACCGCCTGCTGGTGGAGCGAGGCGATGGCGTCGCCGAAGTAGGGGCTGTACGACACGTCGTCGGAGTCGCCGCCCTGCTCGTAGCCGCCGATGACGCCGATGACCGTGGTGTCGTCGACGACCCACGGGCTGCCGCTGGTGCCCCCGCTGTACGCGGCGCAGGCGATGCGCAGCTGGCTGGAGTTGAAGCGGGCGATGTGGTTGACACAGGTCAACGGGGCGTCGTCGTCGGCCGGGTAGCCGGTGAGGCGCACGGTGCTCGTCATGGGCAGGGGCCGGTCGATCCCGAGGGTGTAGCCGCCCAGGACGTCCTGGATCTGTCGGCTGCCGTGCGGGGCGACGGTGACGAAGGCGACGTCGAAGTCGGGGTCCTGGTCGTTGTTCCAGCGGGGGTCCAGCGTGGCCTTCTCGAGCTTCCACACGCCGTAGGGGGTCTGCCCGTCGTGGTAGCCCGGGACGAAGTACAGGTCGTCGCCACCGCCGTTGAGGCAGTGCGCCGCGGTGACGATGAGGTTGCGGGTGGCGCTGCTGACGACGCCTGCGGTGCAGTGGTGATCGCCGTTGGAGGAGACCGGGCCCTGGAATATCGCGCCGACGCGGGCGACCGCGCGGGTGGTGTGCAGGGTGTGCGAGCTGCCGAGGGCGGAGGCGGTGGAGCCCAGTGCCGCGGCGCTGGCCGTGCTGCCGATCGCCACGATCACCAGCCACGACAGCACCAGCGCGGTGTTGCGGCAAGCACGGCGGGAGAGCGCGCGGCCGGAGCCGCTGCGTCGGAACCGCGGGTGCTCGCTCGTCATGCGGTGGACCCTTCCTGCCGGTGCTCGTCGCCGGGTGAGGGCCGTCGCCGCCCTCAGGAAAGATCATGGCGGATGACTATGAGAATCGGCTGTGAAGCCTCTCAGAGCCAGGTGATTCCGCGTCGGGTCTCCCCGGGCGCGGCCTGCGACGGACCCTGTGAGCGGCGATTCTGCGGTGCCTACTCCATATGGCGCAACCACCGGGCGGCGGACCGCGGAGAACCTCCCGGATTGAGAGGTTTTCCCGTGCGGCCGGGGCCCGCCCCGCCCGGTGTCATCCCGGTCGGGACGGGTCCCGCGAGGCGGCCGTTACTCGACGACGACCTGCACCGGGATGTTGCCGCGGGTGGCCTTGGAGTACGGGCAGTAGTGGTGCGCCCGCTCCACCAGTTCCCGGCCCGCCTCGTTCTGCAGGTGGTCGGGGAGCTCGACCCGCAGGACCACGGCGAGCCCGAAGCCGCCGTCGGCGTCCTTGCCGATGGAGACCTCGGCGGTGACCGAGGCGTCCTTGGTGTCGGTGCGGGCCTCGCGGCCGATCGCGCCCAGCGCGCTGGCGAAGCAGGCCGCGTAGCCGGCGGCGAAGAGCTGCTCGGGGTTGGTGCCCTTGCCGTTGCCGCCCAGCGCGGGCGGGAACGCCAGCGGCAGGTCCAGCTGCCCGTCGGTGCTCACGGCCCGGCCCTCGCGGCCGTTGGCGGTCGCGGCGGCGGTGTAGAGCGCGTCCATGGTGACCATCCTCGGTGTCGTCCGCAGTTGATTGCGCGCATCCTGATTGCTGCGCGACTTATTGTGCACAACTTGTTCGTGCCCAACTTGGTTGTGCACAACTTAATAGTACCCTTGGAGTCATGTCCAGCACCACCGAGCAGCCCGCCACCGCACCCGGCCTCGAAGGGGTCCCGCCCGGTACCGACCTGCTCCGGCTCGACGTGCAGATCTGCTTCGCCCTGCACGCGGCCTCCCGCGCCTTCGGCGGGGTCTACCGCCGCCTGCTGCGCGACACCGGGCTCACCTATCCGCAGTACCTGGCGATGATGGCGCTGTGGGAACACGGCCCGATGCCGGTCAAGCGCCTCGGCGAACTGCTGCGCCTCGACTCCGGGACGCTCTCGCCCCTGCTCAAGCGGCTTGAGGCGGCGGGGCTCGTGCAGCGCGAGCGCAGCGCGCGTGACGAGCGGTCCGTGGTCGTCCGCCTCACCGGGGCCGGCGAGGCGCTGCGGGCCGAGGCCGAGCACGTGCCCGCGGCCATCGCCCGGGCGAGCGGGCTGAGCGCGCGCGAGCTGACCGCGCTGCGCGAGACGCTGGGCCGGCTGACCGACGCGCTCGACGCGGCCGCGGAAGGGTCCGCCGGGCAGGACGGGTGACGCATGCACCCCGGTCCGCCGCAGGCGCGAGGCGTGCCACGGGCGGGGGCGCGGCGTGCCGGATGATCGGCGGGAGGCGTTCACACGGCATTCCACCCGTAATTCCGCACATGATTCCGCACCTGGAGGTATCCGACGTGGCCACCACGCGCATCGCGCACACCGTCTGGGAGGGCAGCCTGACCGAGGGCAGGGGCGTCGTCGCCTTCGACTCCTCGGGCATCGGGGAGCAGGAGGTCACCTGGGTCTCCCGCGCGGAGCAGCCGGGCGGGCGGACCAGCCCGGAGGAGCTCATCGCAGCCGCCCACTCCAGCTGCTTCTCCATGGCCCTGTCCCACGGCCTGACCGGCGCCGGGACCCCGCCCACCCGCCTGACCACCCGCGCCGAGGTCACCTTCCAGCCCGGCTCCGGCATCACCGGGATCCACCTCACCGTCGAGGGCGAGGTGCCCGGGATCGACGCCTCCGCCTTCATGGCGGCCGCGGCGGAGGCCAAGAAGAACTGCCCGGTCAGCCGGGCGCTGGCGGGCACCGAGATCACCCTGACGGCCGCGCTCGCCTGACGGCCCCGGGCCGGGCGGCGGGCGGGCCGCCGTGCCTGCCGCCGTGCGCCGGCCGCGCCCGGGAACCGGCGGGCCGTCGGCGGCGTTCCCCACAGTGGACGGGTGTGCCGCGGACGGAGGTCTGAGCGATGTCGAAGCGGGCTGCTTACGCCGTCGGTGGAGTGGCGGTGGGTCTGGTCCTGTTGTGGGTGCTGCCGCTGTGGGCGGCGCTCCTGGTCATCGTCGGCGTGCCGGTGGGCGGGTATCTGCTGCTCGACCCGTCGCAGCGGCGCCGGCTCCGCCGCGTCGCGCGCAAGGAGATAGGCCGCTGACCGCGACACCGCCGCCCTGGCCGCCGCCCGCCGCGCCGGCGACGGCCGGGAGCGGGCCGGCTCCGGCGCGCCGGGCAGCGGCTCAGACCAGGGTGAAGTAGGCCAGGCTGCCCAGCCCCGCCAGCGTGCAGTAGACGGCGAACGGGGTGAGTGTGCGGGTCTCGAAGTACTTGGTGAGGAACCGCACGGCCACGTAACCGGCGACGAAGGCGGCGACGCTGCCCGCGAGCACCTGGCCGCGGATGCCGTCGCCCGCGTGCCCGAGGAGCGAGGGCACCTTCAGCAGGGCGGCGGCCGCGATGACCGGAGTGGCCAGTAGGAAGGCGAACCGCGCGGAGTCCTCGTGGCTCATGCCCTTGAAGATGCCGGCGCTGATGGTCGAACCGGAGCGGCTGATGCCGGGCAGCAGGGCCAGGATCTGGGCGGCGCCGATCCAGGTCGCCTGCCCGAAGCCGAGCTTGGTGATCCTGCGGTCCGACAACTCGTCGGGGTCGAGGTGCTCCTCGCCGGGTGCGACGGACGCCCCGGCCCGGCGGCGCCCGGTCCCGCCGCGCCGCAACTGCTCGGTCATGTAGAGCACGATGCCGTTGAGGGCGAGGAAGACGGCGGTGGGCACCGGCTTGCCGAGCGTGGTGCGGAAGACCTTGTCGAGGGCGAGCCCGGCGACGCCGACCGGGATCGTCGCAATGATCAGCAGCCAGGCCAGGCGCTGTTCGACGGTCTGGATCTGCCGGTGCCGTATGGAGCTGAACAGCCCGCCGATGACCCGCACCCAGTCCCGGCGGAAGTAGACGACCAGGGCGAGCGCGGTGGCCAGGTGCAGGCCGATGAGCACGTTGAGATAGGGCGAGCCCTCGGCCGAGACGTCCAGATCCTGCTTCCAGTGGCCGCCGAGAAGTGCGGGCAGCAGGATGCTGTGGCCGAGGCTGGAGACCGGGAACAGCTCGGTGACGCCTTGGAGCAGCCCGACGCCTATGGCTTCGGGGTAGGTCAGGACGGACATCGACGGCCTTCGGATCGGGGTGGATCGGGCGGAGGACGGGCCCGGGTTCTCGGCCGGGCAGGGAGAAAGCAGTCCGAAAACTACTACAGCCTGTAGTCGCTACTGCGGCTGGAAGGCGCCAGGGCGCAGAAGTTCACCTTCTGCTGGATCGTCGTTCATCTGCTGTTCCCTTTGGGGGGCGGTGGCGGCGTCCGCGACCGTGCTCAACGGGAGGCCGCGGCCTCGCCCGTCGGCTCCTGCTCGGCCAGCAGCCGCTGAAGCAGCCGCTCGTCCTGGGCCGACAGCTCGGAGACGAACCGGGAGAGCACCGCCGCCCGGTCCGGCCCCTGATCCAGCAGCGAGCGCATCTGCTCGGCGGTGTGCGTGGCCTCGTCCTCGACCGGGGTGTAGGCGTAGCCCCGGCCCGCCCGGCGGCGGGTGAGCATCCCCTTGTCGTGCAGGCGCGACAGGATCGTCAGCACGGTGGTGTACGCGAGGTCGCCGGGGAGTTCGTCGTTGACCTGCGCCGCGGTCAGCGGCCGCCCGGCGGCCCAGAGGGCGGCGAGCACGCCCGCCTCCAGTTCCCCGTGGGCCCGGCGACGGCCTCCGCGTTCCCGGCGCTGTGTGCCGCGCGTCACCTGACCCGTCCTCCTCGCTCCGTCGCGGGCGACGGAAGTGCTGTACCTTGCTCCCCGCCCGGTCGGGGGCGTTCGCGCCGTGCCACGTCCGGCCCGGCGATGCAACCCCGCAATCTACTACTTCTCGTAAAGCCTGCGTGACGTCCTCCCCAGTGGAGGAGGGGGGAGAACCCCCGGGGGAAATCGGGGGCCCGCACTATCGGGCGACAACTACTACACGTTGTAGAGTTTCGAGCGCCCGCAGCGGGCCGAGCCTCATGGCGGCCGGTCGCACGCCGTCTGGCGGCCGTGCGGAGCGTTCCCTGTCAGCGACGGAGGCAAGGTCGGTCGTGTCGAACCCCCACAATTGCGCGGGCGCTGATCCGGGCCGGATCGTGATCATCTCCGCGAGCGTCGGCGCCGGCCACGACGGAGCCGCCGCCGAACTCGCCCGCCGTCTGATCGCCCGCGGCCTGCGCGTGGACCGGCACGACTTCCTCGACCTGCTGCCCGCCGGGCTCGGCCGGGCCGTGCGCGGCGGCTACCGGCACATGCTGACCTACGCCCCCTGGGGCTACCAGCGCATCTACGCGGCGACCGAACGCGTCGGCGGCGGCGGCCGGTCCGTCGACGCGATCCTGCGCGCCGCGGAACGCCGGATGCTGCGCGTCCTGCCGCCCGACACCCGCGCCGTCGTCTCCACCTACCCGCTCGCCAGCCAGGTGGTCGGCTCCCTGCGCCGGGCCGGCCGGGTCGAGGTGCCCGCCTTCACCTACCTCACCGACTTCTCCGTCCACGCCATGTGGGTCGCCGACGGCATCGACGCGCACTTCGCCGCGCACCGCATACCCGCGGCCCAGGCCACGGCGAACGGCGCCGCCCGCGCGATGGCCACCGGGCCGCTGGTCGATCCGCGGTTCACCCCGGCCACACCGGACCAGCGGGCCGCCGCCCGCGCCCGGTTCGAACTCCCCGAGCAGGCCGCCCTGGCCCTGCTCGTCGCGGGTTCGTGGGGGGTGGGGCCGGTCGAGCGGGCGGCGTTGGAGATACGTGACAGCGGCGCCGCCGTCCCGGTCGTGGTCTGCGGCCGCAACCAGGCCCTCGCCGACCGACTGCGCTCCCGCGGCGTTCCGCACGCCTTCGGCTGGGTGGACGACATGCCCGGCCTCATGCACGCCGCCGACGTCCTGGTCCAGAACGCCGGCGGCCTCACCTCCCTCGAAGCCTTCGCCAGCGGCCTTCCCGTCGCCTCCTACGGTTGCCTGCCCGGGCACGGCCGCACCAACGCGGCCGCCCTCGACGAGGCCGGTCTCGCGGTCTGGATCCGCTCCACCGCCGACCTCAAGCCGCTGCTCACCGAGTTGCTGGACGGTCCGGCCGGGCGCCGCCAACGCGCCGCCGGCCTCGCCCTGTTCGCCGCACACGGCGAGGACGAGGGCCCGATAGGCGTCCTGCTGGCCGCCGCACGCGAGAGCGGCTCGGCCCAGCAGGCCGTCACCGCCGCCGCTGCCGCCCACACCGCGGCCGCGCTCACCGCGCCCGTCATCCCCGCTCCCCGCGCCGCGGCGGACGACCGGACGGTCTCCGATAAGCCGGATCCGGGCTCGCCGGTGCACGGCAGCGCCGCCCTGGCCGCCGTGCCCGCGGGCGTCGCGCGGCCGACCGCCGAGGCCGCCGCGAGCGGACTTGCCGTGCTGCCCGGCGCGGGAGGCGGGATCGCCGCGAAGACCTCCGCCGAGGGCGCCACCGCGAGCGGCGGCGCCGAACCCCTGTTCCGCCGCAACCGGCGCCCCGCCTCCCGGCGGCGGATCGCGCTCGCGCTGGTCGCCGCGCTCGCCACCGGGCTGGCCGTGGGGCCCGAGACCGCCGAGGTCGCCGTGGCCCGCGGCGGCCTCCATCTGCTGCACGCCCTCCACCACTGAGCATTCCCCCGGAACCGGTCACCACTGCCGAGACCGCCGCCTTCGAACCGATCGCCGTCCCGCCGAGGTAAGCCCATGCCCCGCTCCTCCCGCTCCCCGCTCGCAACGGCGGGCCTCGCCGCCCTTCCGCTGCTGGCCGCGGCCCACGCCGCGCCGGTGGTCTCCACGTTCGGGCCGCTGCGCAACCGGATCATGCCCCGGCTGTCCGGCCAGGGCCGCGCCGACCATGTGGCGCTCACCTTCGACGACGGGCCGGACCCGCTGTCCACCCCGTTCTTCCTGCGCGCCCTGGACGAACACCGCGTGCACGCGACCTTCTTCGTCCTCGGCTCGATGGCCCACCGCGCTCCCGGGCTGCTGAAGGAGATGGCCGCCGCCGGCCATGAGATCGGCATCCACGGCTGGCACCACCGGCCGCTGCTGCTGCGCGGCCCCCGTGCCACCTACGACGACTTCGCCAGGGCCCGGGACCGCGTCGGCGACATCGTCGGCGAGCGCCCGCGCCTGTTCCGGCCGCCGTACGGGGTGATGTCCACCGCCGCCCACCTGGCCGCCCGGCGCCTCGGGCTCACGCCCGTGCTGTGGACGGCCTGGGGCGAGGACTGGACCCGCAAGGCCACCCCGGACTCGGTGTACCGCACGGTCGCCGCGGACCTGCGCGGCGGCGGGACGGTGCTGCTGCACGACTCCGACTGCACCTCGGCGCCCGGCGCGTGGCGCTCGGCCCTGGGCGCGCTGCCGCTGCTGCTGGACTCTTGCGCCCGCCGCGGGCTCGACGTCGGGCCGCTGCGCGAGCACGGGCACGTCGCCACACAGCAGCACACGTGCGCGAACCGGACCCGCCCCTCCGCGCGCAATCCGGCTCTCTGAGGGGTCAGCCGATCTGGCGGCGCACCAGTGCGTGGAACAGGCCGCCGGTGTCGGCGAGGAGTTCGGCGGGCGGCCCCTGCTGGACGACGCGGCCGCCCGACATGACGATCACCCGGTCGGCGTCCAGCACGGTGGACAGCCGGTGGGCGATCACGACGCGGGTGGAGCGCAGCGCACGGGTGCTGTCGATCACGACGCGCTGGGTCTCGTTGTCCAGCGCGCTCGTGGCCTCGTCGAAGAAGAGGATGCGCGGTCGGCGGATCAGCGCCTGAGCGATCATCAGCCGCTGCCGCTGGCCGCCGGAGACGGTGCCGCCGCCGTCGGAGAGCACCGTGTGCATACCCATGGGCATCCGCTTGATGTCCTCGGCCACGCCCGCCATCTCGGCCGCCTCCCACGCCTCCTCCAGCGAGAAGGTCTCGGCGCCGCAGATGCACTCCAGGATCGAGCCGGTGAGCGGCTGCGCGTTCTGCAGCACTACTCCGCACTGGCGGCGCAGGGCGGCCTGGTCGAGGGCGGACAGGTCCTGGCCGTCGTAGAGCACGCTGCCGGAGACCGGCTCGTCGAAGCCGATGAGCAGCCGCAGCAGGGTCGACTTGCCGCAGCCGCTGGCCCCGACGATCGCCACGAACTCGCCCGGCCGCACCTGGAAGGAGACGTCGTCGAGGACCAGCGGGCCGTTGTCGGAGTACCGGAATGACAGGTTCCGCGCCTCGATCGCCCCCGACAGGGTGCCGGGCGGCGTGCTTCCGCCGCGCACCTCGGGCAACTCGTCGAGCACCGGCTTGATCTGCTCGAACATCGGCAGCACGGAGGCGGCCGAGATGAGCGCACCGGTGAGCTGCGTCACCGAGGTCAGCATCATCGTCACCGAGGTGTTGAAGGTGAGGAAGCCGCTCGACGACAGGGTGCCGCGGGCCGGTCCGGCCAGCAGCGCGAACATCACCAGCGTGCAGAACGGCAGGTAGACCGCGTTGAAGACGGTGATCAGGTTCTTGGCGCGGCCCACCCGCTGCTGCAGCTCCCGGGTGCGCGCGAACTCGCCGGCCCAGGCGGCGTAGGCGAAGCTCTCGGCCGCGGCGACGCGCAGCTTGGGCAGGCCGCGCAGCGTCTGGAAGGCCTGGTTGTTGAGCTTGTTGTTGAGCGCGATCAGCCGGCGCTGCCACCGCAGCTGCCACAGCCCCATCCCCAGGAACACCGCGCCGACGACGACCAGCATGGCGAGCGCCACGAGCGCCAGCGGGACGCTGTAGCACAGCAGCAGGACGAGGTTGACGGTGCCGACCGTGCACGACTGCACGGCCACCGAGGTGATGCCGGACAGCACCCGGCGGATGGCGCTGATGCCCATCGCCGCGCTGGCCAGCTCACCGGTGGAGCGCTCGGCGAAGAACCGGGTCGGCAGCCGCAACAGCCGGTCCCAGACGGCCGGTTGCAAGGCGGCCTCCGCGCGCCCCTCGATGCGCAGGATGGAGATGTTCTCCAGCAGCATGAAGACCGCGGAGACCACCGTAACCGCCACGATCGCCACGGAGGTCTGGACGATCAGGCCCTGCTCGCCGTTGGGCACGTACACCCCGAGCACCTGCCCGGTCTCGACCGGCACCAGTGCCCCGAGGACGACGGCGACCAGGCCGCCCAGCACGAGGTTGCGCAGGTCCGCCCCATTGCCGCGCAGGCAGAAGCGGAGCAGCGCCCAGGGGCCGAGCGGGCGTTCGGGAAGCGGGCGGTAGAACATCACCGCGCGCTCCTCGAACTCCTCCGCGTTCTCCCGGCCGATCGCCGTGCGGGCGCCGGTCACCGGATCCACCGCGTGGTACCCGCCCCGGCGCCACAGCAGCGCCACCGGCTCGCCGCTCCCGGCCCGGTAACCCAGCAGGGGCCCGGTGTTCTCCCGCCACCAGTTCCCGGCGAGCCTCACCACCCGGGTCCTGAACCGCGAACTGAGCGCGATGCGCTCGACCGGGGTCATCCGGCCGCCGGACGCGCCGCCCTGCGTCGGCGGCGTCACCTTGATCCCGCACGCCTCGGCGACCCGGCGGCAGGCGGCCAGCGTGGCGTCGTCGGCTCCCTGCGCGGCGGCGGCACGGGCGGCGGCCGAGGCCTTCCCCGATGAGCCGATGGAGGCCAGCAGCGCCCGGTCCGCCTGGGTGCGGGCGGCCTCACCGGCGGCGATCCCGGCCGCGGTGCGGTCCTCGTGGGCCCGCTGAAGCTGTTCGATCCAGCGGTCGAGGGCGTACAGCAGCCGGGCCTGCTGGTCGACCATGCGTTGCCACATCGCGCCGTCGACGAACAGGTCCCGTGCGGTCTCCATGCTGTACTCGGCGCCGTGCATCAGGCTGCCGGGTTCCACCGGCATCCACAGGATGCTGTCCTCGGTCGTCTCGTGCCCGCCCGTGTGCCGCCCGTCGACCGGTGCTTCGAAGAGCACGCGCAGGCCGCGGCCGACGCCGTGGGCGAAGGCCGCCTCGAGCGGGCTGAGGCCGTAGGCGGGATACCCCGGATACCCGGCATGCTCCTGGTACGCGGGGTACGCCGGGTACTCGGGCCGGAAGAGCTCGCGCAGCTGGATGCGGTGGAGCACGCACCCCTGCAACGGCCGGGCGACCAGAGTGTGCTGCGGGCCCTCGACCGGTCCGAGCAGCAGGGTGCCCGCCTCCACCCGGCCCAGGAAGTGCCAGCGGCCCTGGACGGCGGCGTCCACCGCGAACAGGTCCATCGCCCCCGCCGCCACCAGCCACAGCACCTGCGGCCCCTCCAGCGGAAGGCTCCGGGTGCTCGCGCAGTCCACCGGTTCGCCCAGACCGCCCATGGCGCCGACCACCACGTCCCCGGAGGCCGCGGCGGGGTGAACGGATGTCACGTCAACGCTCCCTGACCAGTTCGGCGTACGGTCCCCCGGCGGCGACCAGGTCCTCGTGGCGCCCGCGCTCCACGACCGTGCCGTGGTCCAGCACCACGATCTCGTCGCTGTCGCGCACCGTGCTGAGCCGGTGCGCGATCACGACGCAGGCGCAGCCGCGCCGCCGGAGGTTGTCGATGATGACCTGCTCGGTCTCCGCGTCCAGCGCGCTGGTCACCTCGTCGAGGACGAGCACGCTCGGCTGGCGCACCAACGCCCGGGCGATCTCCAGCCGTTGCCGCTGGCCGCCGGAGAAGTTGCGGCCGTCCTGCTCCACCCGGCTGTGGATGCCGCCGGGCCGCCGGGAGACCACGTCGAGCACGGCCGCGTCCTCCAGGGCCGCGACGACCACCTCGTCGGGGATCGACGGATCCCACAGCGCCACGTTGTCGCGGACCGTGCCCTCGAAGAGGAAGACGTCCTGGTCGACGAAGGAGACCGAGGCGGCGAGCGAGCCGCGGGGGATCTCCTCCAGCCGCCGCCCGTCGATGCGGATCTCGCCCTCCCATGGGGTGTACAGGCCCGAGATCAGCCTGGAGACGGTGGACTTGCCGCTGCCCGAGCCGCCGACGAGCGCGACCTGCCGGCCCGGCCCGACGGACAGGGAGAAGCCGGTGAGCAGCGGCTTGTCGAGCGGGCTGTAGCCGAACGTGATGTTCTCCAGCGTCACGTGGCCGCTGAGCTTGCGGGTGCTCGCGGCAGGCTCGGCACGCGCGTACATCTGGTCGACCGGGAAGCTCTCGACGTCCTTGAGCCGGGCCACGTCGGCCGACAGGTCCTGGATCCGGCCGGCCACGCCGTTGAGCCGCGCGACCGGCGCGGTGAAGCTCGTCACCAGTGCCTGGAACGCCACCAGCAGACCGATCGAGATGTGGCCCGCCACCGCCCGCGATCCGCCGATCAGCAGGATGAGGGCGCTGTTGAGCGCCGCGAGGGTGGGTGCGACCACGGCCAGGACCGCGCTCGGCACCCCGAGCCGCTGCTGGCTGTCCAGGGTGAGGGCGTGCTGTCCGGCCCATCGGCGGAAGTACCCGTTCTCCCCGCCGGTGGCCTTCATCGTCTCGATCAGCTGCAGCCCGCTGTAGGAGGTGTTGGTCAGCCGGGCGCTGTCCGCGCGCAGCTTCTGCACACCTGTGGCCCGGACGCGCGCCACCAGCCGCATCGCCACCACGTTGAGCAGGGCGAGCCCCACGCCGATGACCGTCAGCTGGGGATCGTAGGTCCACAGCAGGACCGCGTAGACCACGACGACCACCGCGTCCACACCCGCGGCGGCGAGGTCCCGGGCCAGGGTCTCGGCCACCGAGTCGTTGGACTGCAGGCGCTGGACGAGGTCGGCGGGGTTGCGCTGGGTGAAGAACGTCACCGGCAGCCGCAGCAGGTGCCGCAGGAAGCGGGCGCTGCTCAGCGTCGAGGAGATGACGCGCCCGCGCAGCAGGTTCGCCTGTTGCAGGGCGGTGAGCAGCGCGGTGAACACCACCACGGCCGCCATCGACGAGAAGAGCACCGGGAGCAGCGACGACTGGTTGCCCAGCAGGAACATGTCGATGTACGTACGGCTCAGCGCCGGTGCCACCGCGCCCACGACCACCAGCAGGAAGCTGGCGACCACCGCGGCCAGCATCGTGCCCGAGGTGCCGCGCAGCCGCGCCGGCAGCGCGCGGGCGAACCCGGGCCTGCGGCCGCCGCGGCGGAAGGCCTCACCGGGCTCGAAGGTGAGCACCACGCCGGTGAAGCTGGTGTCGAACTCCTCCAGCGACACGAAACGGCGACCGCGGCCGGGGTCGTTGATGTGCACCCCGCGCCGGCCGAAGCGCCGCCCCATCCCGTCGTAGACGACGAAGTGGTTGAACTCCCAGAACAGGATGGCCGGCGCCCGCACCTGGGCCAGCGCGGCCAGATCCATCTGCATGCCCTTGGCCGCCAGGCCGTAACCGCGGGCCGCCTTGAGCACGTTGCTGGCCCTGGAGCCGTCGCGGGAGACCCCGCAGGCGATCCGCAGCTCCTCCAGGGGCACGTGGCGGCCGTAGTGGCCGAGCACCATGGCCAGGGAGGCGGCGCCGCACTCCACGGCCTCCATCTGGAGCACGGTGGGGCTGCGCACGGTCTTCGGCCGCCTGCCCTTCGGCGCCGTCGCGGCCCTGCGCGGGGCGGCACGGCGGCGTCCGCGCTGCGGCTGCTCCGGGCGGTGCCTGCGGCGGCCCGGAGGCGGCGGCAGGGCGGTGGCGGGGTCGTGGTGGGGGGCGCTCACGGCAGGATCCAGTCGATCGGATGCTGCGCGGTCAGCTGGATGGCGCCGCTGACCGGGGTCTTGGAGTCGATTGCGTACGGCGGACCGGCCGCCCGCGACCAGGCGTACCCGGACTTGGTGTCCGCGGACCGTTCGAGCTGGACCACGACCGCCACGGGCTGCCCCTGCGCGGAGAACTGCTCGCCCAACTGGCTGTCGCCGAGGAAGTCGCCGATCTGCTGGCGGGTCTGCGGGGTGCGGCCGACCGCGAGGACGCGGCCCCGCAGCACGCCGAACGCCTGTGCCGGCACCGTCTGGACGGTCAGGTCCACCGCGGAGCCCACCGGGACCGTCGACCCGCCTGCACCCGGCACGTACAACACGGCCACCAGCGGGTCCTGGGGGCTGTTGACCCGTTCCACCGTCGCCAGGTCCGCCCCGGTGGAGACCACCGCGCCGATCCGGGCCGAAAGAGCCGCCACCCGGCCCGCGGCCACCGTGCGCACGGTCTCGGTCCTGCGGTCCGTGCGGATGGTCAGCACGCGGGCGCCGGCCGGCAGCATGTCGCCCTCGGCGGCGTAGACGGCGGTGACCTGGCCCGCGACCGGGCTCTGCAGGATGTAGCTGCCCTCGCCGTGGGTGAGGATCCCGGGTGCGTCAAGCCTGGGCGTCACCGAGCCGGTCACCGCCCAGAAACCCGCCGCCGCCATGACGACCGCGGTGACCGCGAGCACCAGCCAGCCCTGCGGCCGCGCGAAGCGCACGGGGATGTCGAGTTCCTCAGGAGATTGAAGCTTGGAAAGCGCCTTCTGCCGGAACTGCACTGAACTATTCCTTCAACTGCATTCGTCACGGTCAGGCACAGTGGGGGCCGCCCGGGCGGATCTCCGGGGGGCCCGACCGTAACACAGGCGCCGTGCTGCAACGTCCATGGCCCCCGGAACAGGTCCCGGGGGCCATGGACGAACTACAGGGATTCACATTCGCCGGGAGACCGGGTCATGCGTGCGGTTGCTCCGCCTTGTCGCCGAATGTCTCGGTCAGATGCCGGCGATGCCCTGGACCGAACCGGAGACCAGGCCGTCGACCGTGCCGAGCGCGGTGCCGGTCACGTTGCCGGTCACCTGCGACAGGCCGAGGGGGAGCACGCCCTCGACGGTGCCGACGGTCTGAGCGGCGTGCAGGCCGAGGACACCGCCGGAAACGTTGTCCAGGTCGGCGTCGTCGATCTCGCGGGTCTCGACCTGGGAGGTGAAGTCGTTACGCATGAGGTGCGTTTCCCTTCATTGCTTTCGGGTGTTTCTGCACAGTGTCGGCCGATTCGGCGGACTCCCGTTTGGATGCCCGATGTAACCACGTGAACAGTGTGACCGGCCAACGCGACCGAGGGATCTTTCGGTAGGCATTTCGGTACCGAAACACGTCCGCGTGCAGCATTGTCCACAGAATGGTGACGACTTCTTCACAAGGTTTCGGCAGGAAATTCCCACCAGCGGCTCACGCCGTTATCCCAGACGGACATAGCGGCATTTGCCTCCCGTCGGGCGCGCTCGGTGCGCGGCCTTCCGGCGGGAGGCTGTGTCAGTTGTATGGGGGCGGTGTGCAGGATTGCGAGACGACTCAGTACGGCTCAGCGCCCGCGGGAGCCCACGGGCGCCGCCGCGTCACCGCGCAGGGCGGCCGGCAGATCGCCGCGGCCCTGGATGCCCAACTTCCGGTAGACGTTGGTGAGATGGACCTCCACGGTGCGCAGCTGCACCCGGAGGGCCTCGGCGAGCTCGCGGTTGGTCTTCCCCTCGGCGGCCAGCGTCGCGGTGCGCAGTTCGGCGGCGGTCAGCGCGGCCACCCCTTGGGCGCCGGAGGACCTCGGCGGGCGCCCGCCGCAGGCCGACAGCTCGACCCGCGACCGCCGTGCCAGGTCGACGGCGGAGCACTCCTCCGCCAGTTCGAGGGCGGCGCGCAGCGCCCGCCGGGCCGGCACCGGGCGCCCCGCCCGGCTCAGCGCAGTGCCGAGCTCGGCCTGTGAGCGGGCCAACTCCAGCCGGGCGGAGGACCGTTCCAGCACGCCGACCGACTCGTCCAGGAAGGCGAGCCCCTTCGTGCCGCCGAGGACGGTCCCCAGCGTGCGCAGCGCGCTCCCCAGCGGGCCGGGCGCACCCCAGCGCCGCGCCTGCTCGACCGCCTCGGCCGCGTGGCGGCGGGCCTGCGCCGGCTCCCCGAGCATCGTCAGGGCCAGCGCGGCCGGCGAACGCCACGGCGCGACCGCGGGATTCTCCGCGCCCCAGGCCGCAAGCCGCCGCCCGACGGCCTGCAGGTCCCGCAGCCCTTCGGCCGGCTGCCCGCAGGCGATGCGCAGGCGGCCC
>CAYNNX010000056.1:0-25100 GCA_964398515.1 uncultured Streptantibioticus sp.
CCGAGCGGTACGGCAAGGAGCTGGCCGAGGCGCTGCCGGAGGCGGACGGCGTCCTCGGCTTCGACGACTACGCCCACATCTCCGACCGCCTGCGCACCATCCTGGCCGGCGGCATCCACGCCTCCCACACCCCCCGCGACCGCCGCAAGCTGCTGCCGATCAGCCCGGTCGAGCGGCAGGCCGCCGACGTGGCGCTGCCGGGCCACGCCCAGGCCCCGGCGGGCGCGCCGGAGGACCTGCCCGAGGGCGTCGCGCCCGCCTCGGGCCCCCGCGCGCCGCTGCGCCGCCGCCTGGAAGGGGGTCCGGTCGCCTCGGTGAAGCTGGCCTCCGGCTGCGACCGACGCTGCTCGTTCTGCGCGATCCCCTCCTTCCGCGGATCGTTCGTCTCCCGGCGCCCCTCCGACGTCCTCGGCGAGACCCGCTGGCTGGCCGAGCAGGGCGTCAAGGAGATCATGCTGGTCAGCGAGAACAACACCTCCTACGGCAAGGACCTCGGCGACATCCGGCTGCTGGAGACGCTGCTTCCGGAGCTGGCCGCCGTCGACGGGATCGAACGCATCCGGGTCAGCTACCTGCAGCCCGCCGAGATGCGGCCCACGCTGCTCGACGTGCTCACCGGGACGCCGAAGGTCGCGCCCTACTTCGACCTGTCGTTCCAGCACTCGGCGCCCGGAGTGCTGCGCGCCATGCGGCGCTTCGGCGACACCGACCGGTTCCTCGGGCTGCTGGAGTCCGTCCGCGCCAAGGCGCCGCAGGCCGGGGTGCGCTCCAACTTCATCGTCGGCTTCCCCGGCGAGAGCGAGGACGACCTCGCGGAGCTGGAGCGCTTCCTCACCGGGGCCCGGCTCGACGCCATCGGCGTGTTCGGCTACTCCGACGAGGACGGCACGGAAGCCGCCGGATACGACGGCAAGCTCGACGAGGACGTCGTCGCCGAGCGCCTCGCCCGCGTCTCCCGGCTCGCCGAGGAGCTGACCGCGCAGCGCGCCGAGGAACGCCTGGGGGAGACCGTCGAGGTGCTGGTCGAATCGGTGGAGGACGGCGAGGCCACCGGGCGCGGCGCCCACCAGGCCCCCGAGACCGACGGCCAGACGCTGCTCACCTCGTCCGCGGGCCTGCGCCCCGGCAGCCTGGTCACCGCCAAGGTGATAGCCACCGACGGCGTGGACCTCGTCGCCGAGCCGCTGGGCGCCCCGGTCGGCTCGGGTACGGAGGAGGCGGCAGGATGACCGGGGTTCCGGCGCCCGCGGCGGGCGGACGGGGACCTGCGGCCGCTCCGGACCACCTGGGGGACCCCACGGCCCGGCCCGCGCGGCTGTGGAACATCGCCAACATCCTCACGATGGTGCGGCTGCTGCTCGTCCCCGGGTTCGTGCTGCTGCTGATCCACGGCACCGGGCACGATCCGGCGTGGCGGTCGTTCGCCTGGGCGGCCTTCGCCATCGCCATGATCACCGACCTCTTCGACGGTGAGCTGGCCCGCCGCTACGACCTGGTCACCGACTTCGGGAAGATCGCCGACCCCATCGCGGACAAGGCCATCATGGGCGCCGCCCTGATCGGCCTGTCCGGCCTCGGCGACCTGCCGTGGGCGGTGACGGGGCTCATCCTCTTCCGCGAGATCGGCATCACGCTGATGCGCTTCTGGGTGATCAGGCACGGCGTCATCCCGGCCAGCCGCGGCGGCAAGCTGAAGACCCTCACCCAGGGCGTGGCCGTGGGCATGTACGTGCTGGTCCTCACCGGTCCGCTGGCCAGCCTGCGGGCCTGGCTGATGGCGCTGGCGGTCGTGCTGACCGTGGTCACCGGGCTCGACTACGTGCGCCAGGCCGTGGTGCTGCGGCGCGCGGGCCTCGCGGCGCAGCGGGCGGCGGCCGAGCGGGAGCACGAGCGCGAAGAGCGCGGTGGCACCGCAGACGCCGGGTCGCAGGCCGAGGCGGGATCCGGGACCGATGCCGGGACCGAGGCCGATGCCGGGACCGGCGAGGGGCGAGGGCGGCAGTGAGCGCGGCGGAGGCCCTGCGGCTGCTGGAGGACGAGGGAGCCACCCTGGCGGTGGCCGAGTCGCTCACCGGCGGCCTGGTGGCCGCGGAGCTCACGTCGGTGCCGGGCGCCTCCCGCGTCTTCCGCGGCTCCGTCACGGCGTACGCCACCGAGCTCAAGCGGGACGTCCTCGGTGTGGACGGCGTCCTGCTTGCCGAACGCGGCGCCGTCGATCCGCAGGTCGCCCGGGAGATGGCGGAGGGCGTGCGCCAGCGCCTGGGCGCCGACTGGGGGCTGGCCACCACCGGTGTCGCCGGCCCGGAACCGCAGGACGGCAAGCCCGTGGGCACCGTCCACCTCGCGGTGGCCGGACCCGGCGGAACATCGGCCGTTGAACTCCGACTGGACGGCGACCGTATGGGTATTCGCAAGGCAACAGTCAGCGCCGCGCTGGAACTGCTGGTCACGGCGTTGCGTTCGGGGTACGGGGGGCATGGATGAACGCGAGGGCACAGGATACGGAACACAGCGGGGGGTTTTGATGTTTGCAGCCCTTAGTGAACACGTCTTCGCTCCCCGCACGGCCCACGTCCGAGGCGGTACGGTGGGGCGAGAAGCTTCACGATTCCAAGCTTGTGAATGCGCGGTCCGAGGAGGGAGCCACCGATGATTCTGCTCCGTCGCCTGCTGGGTGACGTGCTGCGTCGGCAGCGCCAGCGTCAGGGCCGCACTCTGCGTGAGGTCTCGGCTTCGGCCCGGGTCTCACTCGGCTACCTCTCGGAGGTGGAGCGCGGCCAGAAGGAAGCCTCCTCCGAACTGCTCTCCGCGATCTGTGACGCCCTGGATGTGAGGATGTCCGAGGTCATGCGTGAGGTCAGCGACGAGTTGTCGCTCGCCGAGCTGGCGCAGTCGGCGGCCTCGGAGACGGCGGCCGCGCCGGTGCGGCTGGAAACGATCACTCATGTGCCGGGCAGCCGTGTGACGATCAAGGCGCCCCAGGCGAAGGCCGTGGACGTGGTAGCAGCCTGACCCGACGATCTCTCCGGTGTGACGAAGCCCCGGACGGTGCGTTCGCACCGCCCGGGGCTTCGGTGTTCGCGCGGGACCGCCCCCGCCTGATCGCGTGGGGCGATGTTTCCGGCGCCACCAGCGGGAAGGCGATACGGGGAGGAACGAGAAACCCGTCGCCTCACCGCATCGCGCGCCAGGAGGTAGCGAAACATGACAGTCGTGAAGAGCTCGCTCTCCGACGACGCTCTCAAGGTCGTCGGCGACACGCTGCAGGGCGCCCTGGTCGACCTGCTCGACCTCTCGCTGGTCGCCAAGCAGGTCCACTGGAACATCGTCGGGCCGCGCTTCCGCTCCATCCACCGGCAACTCGACGAGGTCGTCGCGACGGCTCGCACCTACGCCGACACCGTCGCCGAGCGGGCCTCCGCGCTCGGCGTCCCACCGGACGGCAGGGCCGCCACGGTCGCCCGCGGCAGCGGCATCGACACCGTCAAGGAGGGCTGGATCAAGGACGACGAAGCGGTCGAGGCCATGGTCGTGGCGCTCGGCTCCGTGATCGGCCGCATGCGGGAGCACATCCGGGCCACCGACGAGCCCGACCCCGTCACGCAGGACATCTACATCACGCTCACCGCGGAGCTCGAGAAGCACCACTGGATGTTCCAGGCGGAGAACGTCGGCGCTTGACCGGGGTCGACCAGGGTCCGAGTGACCCCTCACGTTGATCATTTGCGCCCGTCGGGCGGAGAGCCGCCCGACGGGCGCTTCGCGGCGCGCGTTGGTAACGTTGGGTACGCATGCCGGAACACCGTGTTCCGGTCGTTGCCCCCATCGGGTGAACGAGGTGAGGACCGCCCGCTCGCGTTCGAACGGGCCCGCGGCCTGCTCGGTGCGGGGCATCGCACCCTGTAGGGAGCCTCGCAAGGCTCCTGCCGCAGCCTCGGGGACGTGGGAGGCGGCCATGGTTGCCCGACGTCACGCGCGTTCTCACAGACGATGCCACCCGCGCTCGCTCGGGCGCGCGATCGCCGTCCTCTCGGCCCTGGCATGGTGCTCGGTCGCGCTGCACGTCGCCGTCGAGCCGGACCGGACCGGACCGGTCGAGCAGGGCCTGGCGCTGAGCGGGTGGACCATCAGCCTCGTTCCCGTGCATGTCGCGCCGTTGCGCCGGGTGCGCCCGGGCGGCCGCACCCGGCGGGCCGAGGACGGTCACGAGACCGGTTGCGACGGCGCCGGACCGGGCGAACCGGGATGACCGCCCGCGTCCACGGAGTGGCGCCCCCGCCCTCGGGCCGCCACGATCAGCGGACGGACCAGTGCGGCTGACATAGTGTCAACTACACGCTGCCGAAGGGCCCTTCTGGCAGTGCGGGCACCAGTACGTGACGCGCTCCTCGCCGGCCGGACCCGCGTCGGCGCGCCGGATCGGCGTACCGCAGCGCCTGCAGGGTTCGGCGCCGCGGCCGTATACCCAGTGGGTGCGGCCGCGGCGGGTGTCCCCGGTCGTGATGTGGCCGTACCGGGCCTTGTTGGCGTCGAGCAGTCTCCGGGCGAGCGCGACCATCCGCTCGGGCCCGGGCACCTCGCCCATCGCCGTCCACGGGGTGACCCCGCGCAGGAAGCACAGCTCGCACTTGTAGACGTTCCCGATGCCGGCCAGATTGCGCTGGTCGAGCAGGGCCTCGCCCACCGGCCGGGCTGGGTCGGCCAGCAGCCGCCGCACGGCTTCGGCCGGATCCCAGTCGGGCCCGAGCAGATCCGGACCCAGGTGGCCGACGACGGACTCCTCCTCCGCGGTCCGCACCAGGGCGAGGACCGGCAGCCGGTACCCGACCGCCACCTTCTCCGCCGTCGCCAGTACCGCCCGCACCTGCCACCCGGGACCGCCCCGCCACCGTTCCCCGGCCCGGTACACCTGCCAGGAGCCGTCCATGCGCAGATGCGAGTGCAGCGTCCAGCCGCCCTCCAGCCGCGTCAGGAGATGCTTGCCGCGCGCCACGACGTCCTCCACCGTGCGCCCGGTCAGGTCCGTCGTCGCCAACGCGGGCACGCGCAGGTCCGCCCGCACCAGACGCCCACCCGCGAGCGCCTCACGCAAGCGGCGGGCGGTCAGCCACACGGTGTCTCCCTCGGGCATACCGCCATCATGCCCGGCCGCCGCCACGCCTCACCGCAGGCCCCGGCTGCGGCACCGGTGGCCGGGAGCCCGGGGGCCGGTGCCGGGGCCGACCGCGGTGCCGTGCCGTTCCCGCGGGGGCCGTGGCCGGGGCCGTCGGCTCAGCCTCGCAGCCGCAGGCCCCTCGGCGTGGCGTGGAACCCGGACTCCTCCAGGGCGCGGCCCAGCGGCGAGGAGAGCGCCGGCTCGCCGTTGGTGCGCTCCACGGTCAGGCGGCCGAGAGCGCCTTCACGGACGGCGGAGGCCAGCGCCTGCGTGGCGTCCTGCAGGCGCCGGCCGTCCTGCGTCCACGACAGCAGCGTCTTGCCGCCGCGCTCCACGTACAACGCCAGCTCGCCGTCGACGAGCACGACGACGGCCCCGGCCTTGCGGCCCGGCTTGTGGCCCGCCCGGTTGTCCGGGCCGGGCGGCGGGTCGGGCCAGGGCAGGGCCGCGCCGTAGGCGTTCGCGGGATCGGCGGCGGCGAGGACGACCGCGGCGGGGGCCGACGTCCGGGTCTCCTGGCGTTCGCGTGCGGTGTTGACCGCTCGCAGCCGGTCGACCGCGCCGTCCATCGCGAACTGCGCGGCGCCCAGCCCCTCAACGACGTATCCGCGGCGCGCCTGTCCGGACTCCTCGAAGGCGGACAGCACCCGGTAGGCGGCCGAGAACCCGCCCTCGACCCCTTCGGCTGCGACCGCGCCGCGCGTCACGACACCGTGCCGGTCGAGCAGGGTGTGGGCGAGGGCGTGCGCCCGCAGCGTCGGATCGGGCTCGGCGGCCGGGAGCAGGGACCAGCGGCCCCCGACCGTGGGCGGGCCGGTGCGCGAGGCCGTTGGCCGTGGCGCCCGCGCGCCCGGATACGATCCGAACCGTCCGCGCGGCACCGCCCGAGGCGACCGGTGCGCGGTGGAGCCCGCCGTACGGCCCGACCCGAGCAGCGCCCGCAGCGGTGCCAGGGTGTCGTTGGTCAGCCGCCCCGACCACGCCAGCTCCCATATGACATCGGCCAGTTCGGGCTCGGTGACCTCCGGCAGCGCGGCGTGCACGTGATCGGCGATCTGGCGGAAGAAGAGCCCGTAACCGCCGGAGAGCGCTTCGAGGACCGCATGGTGCACGGGGGTCATCTCCAGCGGGAGGGGCGGCGGGAGAAGCAGCGGTGCCGTCTCGGCCAGGTAGAGCGAGACCCATCCGTCCTTGCCGGGCAGCGCGCCTGCGCCGGCCCACCCCACCTCCCCGGAGGCCGTGAGCTGGTCCAGCAGAGCGGGCGTGTAGTCGCCGACCCGCAGCGGCAGCACCAGCTTCTCCAGGGCCGAGGCGGGCACGGCGGCGCCCTGGAGCTGTTCGACCGCCCGGACCAGGCCGTCGATGCCGCGCAGCGCGTGCGTGCCCACATGCTGCCACTGGGGGAGGAACGAGGCGAGCGCGGCGGGCGGCACCGGTTCCAGCTCCTGGCGCAGCGCCGCCAGCGAGCGCCGCCGCAGCCGGCGCAGCACCCCGGCGTCACACCACTCGTGGCCCAGCCCCTCCGGCCTGAACTCCCCCTGCACGACCCGGCCGCTGCCCGCGAGCCGGTGCAGCGCGCCCTCCACCACGGCCGCCCCCAGCCCGAAGCGCGCGGCGGCGTCGGCGGCGGTGAACGGACCGTGCGTGCGGGCGTAACGGGAGAGCAGATCGCCCAGCGGGTCCTTCACCGGTTCGGTGAAGGCCTCGGGGATGCCGACCGGGAGCGCGGTGCCCAGCGCGTCGCGCAGCCGTCCGGCGTCCTCGACAGCCGCCCAGTGCTCGGCTCCGGCGATCCGCACCCTGATCGCCCGCCGCGCCGCCTCGAGCTCGGCCGCGCAGTGCGGATCGGCGCCGCGTTCGGACAGCTCCGCCGCGGTGAGGGGGCCCAGCACCCGCAGCAGGTCGGCGACGCCCTCGGCGTCCTTGGCGTGCCGCTCCTCGTCCAGCCACTGCAGCTCCCGCTCCAGGTCGGCCATGACGTCCGGGTCGAGCAGCTCCCGCAGCTCCGCCTGGCCCAGCAGCTCCGACAGCAGCCGAGAGTCCAGCGACAGCGCCGCCGCCCGCCGTTCGGCCAGCGGGGAGTCGCCCTCGTAGAGGAACTGGGCGACGTAGCCGAAGAGCAGCGACCGGGCGAACGGGGACGGTTCGCTGGTGGTCACCTCGACCATGCGGACCCGGCGGGCCTCGATGTCGCCCATGAGCTCGGTCAGGCCGGGCACGTCGAAGACGTCCTGCAGGCACTCGCGGACCGCTTCCAGCACGATCGGGAACGACCCGAACTCCGAGGCCACCTGGAGCAGTTGGGCGGCCCGCTGGCGCTGCTGCCACAGCGGGGTGCGGCGGCCGGGGTTGCGCCGCGGAAGCAGCAGGGCGCGGGCCGCGCACTCCCGGAAGCGGGAGGCGAACAGCGCGGAGCCGCCGACCTGGTCGGTGACCACCTGCTCGATCTCGCCCTTGTCGAAGACCACGTCGCTCGCCCCGACCGGGCTCTGCTCGGCGTCGTACTCCGTGCCCCGGGCGAACGGGTCGCCGTCGAGCAGGTCCAGGCCCAGCAGGTCGGCGTCCGGGAGCCGCAGCACGATCCCGTCGTCGGCGTGCATCACCTGTGCGTCGAAGCCGTACCGCTCGGCCAGCCGCGCCCCCACGGCCAGCGCCCAGGGCGCGTGCACCTGCGCCCCGAACGGCGAGTGGACGACGATCCGCCAGTCGCCCAGTTCGTCGCGGAACCGCTCCACGACGATCGTCCGGTCGTCCGGCACGTGGCCGCAGGCCCGGCGCTGCTCGTCGAGGTATGCGACGACGTTGTCCGCCGCCCACCGGTCCAGCCCGGCCGCGGCCAGGCGTTCGTGTGCCGCCTCGGGGGGCATGCCGCCGATCTCGCGCAGGAACGCGCCCAGCGCCCGGCCGAGTTCGAGCGGGCGGCCGAGCTGGTCGCCCTTCCAGAAGGGCAGTCTGCCGGGCACGCCGGGAGCCGGCGAGACCAGTACCCGGTCGCGGGTGATGTCCTCGATCCGCCACGAGGTGGTGCCCAGGGTGAACACGTCGCCGACCCGCGACTCGTACACCATCTCCTCGTCGAGCTCGCCGACCCGGCCCCCGCCCTTCTTGGGGTCCGAACCGGCCAGGAACACCCCGAACAGCCCGCGGTCCGGGATCGTGCCGCCCGAGGTCACCGCGAGGCGCTGGGCCCCCGGCCGCCCGCTGATGGTGCCCGCCACCCGGTCCCACACCAGCCGTGGCCGCAGCTCGGCGAAGGCGTCGGACGGATAGCGGCCCGCGAGCATGTCCAGGACGGCGGTGTACGCCGACTCCGGCAGCGCCGAGAAGGGCGCCGCACGGCGTACCAGGGCCAGCAGCTCCTCCACGTCCCAGGTGTCCATCGACGCCATGGCGACGATCTGCTGTGCGAGGACGTCCAAGGGGTTGGCGGGGACGCGCAGGGCCTCGATCGCCCCTTCGCGCATCCGCTCGGTGACCACCGCCGACTGCACCAGGTCGCCGCGGTACTTGGGGAAGACGATGCCCTTGGAGACCGCGCCGACCTGGTGTCCGGCCCGGCCCACGCGCTGCAGTCCGGAGGCGACCGCAGGCGGCGACTCGACCTGGACGACGAGGTCGACGGCGCCCATGTCGATGCCGAGCTCCAGGCTGGAGGTGGCCACCACGGCCGGCAGGCGGCCCGCCTTGAGGTCCTCCTCGACGAGTGCCCGCTGCTCCTTGGAGACCGATCCGTGGTGGGCGCGGGCCAGCACCGAGGGCGCGCCCTTGCTCGCCCCGGATCCGCCCATCAGCTGGGCGGGGGAGTGGTCCTCGGGCAACGCCGTCTCGGGGCCGAGGGCATCGGGCGCGGCAGCCATGGCGGCTCGCTCGTAGGCGATCTCGTTGAGCCGGTTGCACAGCCGCTCGGCGAGCCGCCGCGAGTTGGCGAAGACGATCGTGGAGCGATGGCCCTGCACCAGGTCGGCGATCCGCTCCTCCACGTGCGGCCAGATCGACGGCCGCTCACCGGCGTCCGAGTCGGGCACGGGCGAGCCGCCCAGCTCGCCCATGTCCTCCACGGGCACGACCACCGACAGGTCGAACGACTTCTGCGACGGCGGCTGGACGATCGCCACCTTGCGCTGCGGCGACAGGAAACGCGCCACCTCGTCCACCGGCCGCACCGTCGCCGACAGCCCGATGCGGCGCGCCGGGCGTTCCAGCAGCTCGTCCAGGCGCTCCAGCGACAGCGCCAGATGAGCGCCGCGCTTGGTCCCCGCGACCGCGTGCACCTCGTCGAGGATCACCGTCTCCACCCCGCGCAGCGCCTCGCGGGCGGAGGAGGTGAGCATCAGGAAGAGCGACTCGGGGGTGGTGATGAGGATGTCCGGGGGGCGCGTCGCGATCGAGCGGCGCTCGGCGGCCGGGGTGTCGCCGGAGCGGATGCCCACCCGGATGTCCGGCTCGGGCAGCCCCATGCGCAGCGATTCGTGGCGGATGCCCGTCAGCGGGCTGCGCAGGTTCCGCTCGACGTCCACCGCCAGGGCCTTCAGCGGTGAGACGTACAGCACGCGGCAGCGTTTCATGCGGTCCGCGGGCGGGGGAGTCGCGGCGAGCCGGTCCAGGGAGGCGAGGAAGGCGGCCAGCGTCTTGCCGGAGCCGGTCGGGGCGACGACCAGCACGTCCGAGCCCTCCGCGATCGCCTGCCACGCCCCGGCCTGCGCGGGCGTGGGCGCGGTGAACGCCCCCGTGAACCACGAACGGGTCGCGGGGGAGAACGCTGCGAGGGCCTCCTCTGGGCCGGCTGCCTTGTCCGCCATGTGCCCCATCGTGCACCGCCCCACTGACAAACGCCGGTATGCGCAGGTCAGCGAGGGTATCGGTGATCGCCAAGCGATCGGACGGCGGTCGGAACGCCGTTTCGGACGGCGATCACGGCAGGTGAGAATGGGAGCCGTGAACAGCGGGGAGAGCGGGGAGTGGGCACGGCACTGGCGGCACGAGCGGCTGCCGGGGCTCGATCTGCTGCGGGCCCGCTACGTCCGGCACAGCTTCCCCCGTCATGCCCACGACGGTTTCGTGGTCGCGGCGGTCACCGCCGGCGTCGAGGACGTCGGGCTGCCGGGCGGCACCGAGCACGCGGGCGTGGGAAGCGTCGTCATGATCAACCCGGAGGTCCCGCACACCGCTCGCGCCGGTACGCCCGACGGATGGACCTACTCCACGCTCTACCCCTCGGTCGGGGTGATCAACTCCATCGCCGCGGAGACCCTCACCGTTCGCGGGACGGCCGGATTCGCCCGGACCGCCGTCATCGATCCGTACGCCGCCCGGCTGGTCCACGCCGTGCACCGGGCCGCCGAGCAGGGCGACGCGCTGGCCGCCGACAGCCTGCTGCGCGTCGTCGTCGCACACCTGCTGCGCCGCAACGGAGGGTCGGCGACAGCGCGTACTCCGCGCACGGCGGGGGCGCGTACCGCGGCACGCGCCCGGGAGTTGCTCCAGGCGCGGATGGCCACGCCGCCCACGCTGGGGGAGCTCGCCACCGAGTTGGGCACGAGCACCTTCGCGCTGATGCGCGCCTTCCGTGCCGTCTACGGGATGCCGCCGCACGCCTGGCTCACCGATGCCCGGGTGCGCCGGGCCCGCCGCCTGCTGGACGCCGGCACCCCGCCGGCCGAGGCCGCGCTGGCCGTGGGCTTCGCCGACCAGCCTCATCTGAACCGACATTTCACCCGGATCGTCGGGGTTCCTCCCGGCGCCTACCGGCGTGAACGCGCAAGAACGTACAAGACCGGAGCCGACCCCCGCCCATAGCGTGCCGGACATGGCTGAACAGGCAGAACGGACCGGACAGGCGGGAGCACCGCCGGGACGGGCGGCGCATGCCGCGAGCACGGCGTCGGGGACAGCGGCACGACAGCGGAAGGACCGGGCCGTGGTCCGCGACGCGCTCGGTGTGGGCATCGCCGTCGGGCTCTCCGGCTTCGCGTTCGGCGTCACCTCCGCCGGCGCGGGACTCGGTCTGCCGCAGACCTGCGCGCTGAGCCTCCTGGTCTTCACCGGCGCCTCGCAGTTCGCGCTCGTCGGCGCCCTCGCCGCCGGCGGCAACCCCTTCACTGCGGCGGCCGGGGCCTTCTTCCTCGGCGTGCGCAACACCTTCTACGGGCTGCGCCTGTCCCCTCTGCTGCAACTGCCGCGTGCAGTACGGCCGTTCGCCGCCCAGTGGGTCATCGACGAGACCTCCGCCGTCGCCATGGCCCAGCACGACCGGCGCAGTGCCCGCATCGGCTTCACGGTCACGGGCCTGACCCTGTACGCGCTGTGGAACCTCACCACCCTGCTGGGCGCGCTCGGCGCGTCGGCGCTGGGCGACACCGCCGCCTGGGGACTGGACGCAGCCGGGCCCGCCGTCTTCCTCGCGCTGCTCGCGCCCATGCTGAAGAGCACCCTCGAGCGGGCGGTCGCCGGCCTCGCCGTGCTCCTCGTCCTCGCCGCCACCCCCGCCCTGCCCGCGGGCGTGCCCGTGCTCGTGGCGGGGCTGGCCGCACCGCTCGTGCTCGCCCTGCGCGGACGGGCCGGGCGTGGCATACCGACGGGGAACGCCGTGGAGGAGAGCGCGAAGTGAACACCTGGATGGCCATCGGCGCCACGGCCGTCGGCTGCTACCTCGTCAAGCTGCTGGGCCTGTCGGTTCCCTCGGGCCTTCTGGAACGTCCGGCCGTCAAACGTCTTGCAGCCCTTCTTCCGGTCGCGCTGCTCGCCGCGCTCACCGCCCAGCAGACCTTCGGCCACGGCTCCCACCTGGTCCTCGACGCGAGGGCCGCAGGGCTGGCGGCGGCCGGCGTCGCACTCGTGCTGCGCGCGCCCTTCCTGCTGGTGGTGGCCGTCGCCGTCATCGTCAGCGCGGCGATACGCGCCGTCGCCGGCTGACGGGACCGGCAGGTACGGCCTGGGTGCGGGGTGTCCCGTGCACGGGCCGTCCGCGTCCGGTCAGCTCGGCGCGTCGTGCGACACCAGGCCGACCCCGACGTTCCCCGCCGCCCGCCTGCGCCCCTCCTCGGTACGGGTCAGTTCCGTCGCCACGTCGGTGGCCTCGGCGACGGCGGCGGACTCGGCGGCCGCCCAGGCGAACACCCCGCGTGCCATGACGGACGTCTCGGCCGCCGCGCGCCGGCCGTAGACCGCCGCGCGGACCCGGGCCACCTCCCGGTCGGCGGGTGCAGCGAGCGCCGCGAACTCCGCCAGATGCGCGGCAAGCCGCAGCTCACCGGCGTCCGACAAGGCCGTGGCACGCGCAGCCAGCGCCGCCGCCCCGCCTGCGGCGGCGGCCAGTTCGGCGGCGAGCGCCTTCTCGGGTGCCGGCTTGAGATGCGCCGGGTTCTGGTCGTACCAGCCGCCCCACAGCCGCCACAGGTTGCGGACCACGAACTCCGGCTCGTCGTAGGCCGGGTGCAGATAGGGTCGCCGCAGCAGCCGCTCGGGCACGCGCACGCGGTGGACGACCTCGTCCAGGCGTGCACCCGCGTTCATCAGCTCGCGGGTCTGCGCGCACAGCGACTCCAGCAGTTCGGCCGTGTCGTCGAGGGCCTGGGCGATCCGCTCCGCGCCCCTGATCGGCACGCCGTGCCCGGGCAGCAGCACCTCGGCGCCGAGCCCCCGCATCGCGCGCAGCGCCGCGGCCCACTCCTGCGGATAGCGCTGCGCCTTCTGCGGGTTGCCCGCGTTCGGCGAGTTCCAGATGAACAGGTCGCCGGTGCACAGGGTCCGAAGCTCGGGGATCCACACGTAGGTGTGGTCGTCGGTCTCTCCCCGGGCGTGCGTCAACTCGAACGTCAACTCGCCGTGGCGCACAGTCATCCGGTCGCGGTAGGTGGTGTCCGGGTAGCGGTAGGCCGTCGGCCACTCCAGGGCGGGCACGCCGAACTGGCGGCGGTTGATCCACGAGTTGTAGCCGGCGGTGGCCCGATAGCGGTCGAACCGCGCGACCACCGCTTCATGGGCGATGACTTCGGGGCGCGCCCTGCCGTCCGCGTCGGCCTCGGCGTCGAACGGGGCCACGCCGAAGACGTGGTCCACGTGTCCGTGCGTGTAGACCACGACGCGTACCTTTGCGGCGCTGAACTTCCCAACCGCTGCGTGCAGTTGTTCAGCCGTTCGTGTGTCACCCGAGTCCACGAGGGCAAGCCCGTCCCCGGTGTCGAACACCGCGACGTTGGCGAACGCCGGGTAGAACCCCGTACGTTCACCGATGCGCACCAGTTCCGATCCGGTGAACGCGCCCGTCAGGTGCGGCAGCAGCGTCTCCTCACCGGTCCAGACCCGGTCGGCATACGGCAGATAGGCGTCGGCACTGTGCTCCGTCATAGCGTGGGACCTCTCGCAGGCGCTGCACGGACCGGCGGCACCCCGCAAGTGCTCGTCCGCCGCCGCGAATCGGTTGGGGGAAGCCGCCCGCAGCCGATACTGCGCCGACCCCGGAACCCCGCAACAGACGCTCTCGTCACAGTGATCGAGCCGGGCTAGTGTGACGCGTCACAAGGGACCGGTGCACCGAAGCCGCCGAGGAGGCCCGATGACACGGAACCCGGAGCGAGAGGGCGTGCCGGGTCCGCGAATGGAGCGGCCCGCGCGACGCAACCCGGACCGGGAGACGGGCGTGAGCCCGCGGACGTTGTCGCCCGCGGCCCGGGCCCTCGCCGCCCGCTGCGAGCCCAAGGTCAACGAACTCGCCCGCCGCATGGCGCGCACCGCCTTCGAGGCGCTCCCCGGCTACGCCGATCTGCCCGCCGACGTCAAGGACGTCGAGGTCGCCGCCACCGCGCGGCACGGCCTGCGGCTGTTCCTGCGGCGAGTCCGCGACACCCGGGACGATGCCGACGACTACGCCCTGTTCCGCGAACGCGCCGCGCAGCGCGCCGAGGAGGGCATGCCGCTCCACCTGCTCCTGCGCAGCCACATGGCCGGCGGCCGCGTGCTGTGGCAGGCGCTGCGGGAGACCGCCCGCCCAGGCGAGGAGGCCGCCCTCATCGAGCTGACCGGCCTGCTGCTGCGGTCCCAGGAACGCGTCGTGGGCGCGGTCGCCGAGACGTACCTCGACGAGCAGGCCGCCCTCGCCGCCGAGCGGCGCGAGGAACGCCGGTCCCTGGTCCGCGCGCTGCTGTCCGGCTCACCGCCGTCCGGCGGACCCGTGCCCGCCGCGCTCGGCCTCGACCACGGCGCCCTGGTGCTGTACGTACGCATGGCCCCCGCGGGTCCCCGCACCGCGGTGGCCGCACCCCCCTCGCCCGTCGCGGGCCGCCGCCGCGTCCGCCGGCTGCAGACCGCGCTCGACCGGGCCTTCGGCACCGACGTGCTCACCCTCTTCGAGAACGACGGCGGCCACGCCCTCGTTCCCGGCCGCGGCAGCGCCGCCGCCCCGCCCGAAGCGCCGCCCGGGCTCGCGGAACGGCTGCGCCGCGCCTGCGGGTCCCGCGTGCGGATCGCCGCCGTCCCGGCCGAGGACCTCGGCGCCGTCCCGCGGGCCGCCCGCACCGCCGCGGAAGTGGTGCGCGTCGCACGCGCCGCCGGCCACCCGCCCGGCCTGCACCGGCTCGAAGACGTCCTGCTCGAGTTCCACCTGTCACGGCCCGACGAGAGCAGCGCCGCCATCGCCGCCCTCCTCGACCCCGTCGGCGACCGCCCCGAACTGCTCCGCACCCTGCGCACGTACCTGGAGACCGGCCAGGACCGCCGCGGCAGCGCACGGCTGCTCGGCCTGCACCCCAACACGGTCGACAACCGCCTCGCCCGCATCACCGACCTCACCGGCCTCGACCTCGCGTCACCCCGCGGCACGGCCCTGGCCCTGGCCGCCCTGCTGCTGCGCGGCGAGGACCCGGCGCATTGAGTGCCGGCCGGGTGTGCGGCCGAACCAGGACCTGGGACTCAGGACGTACCGGGACGCGAGTCGGTCGTGCGCCCGCCCGGGCACGGCTTCTGCGGCGGGATCCTGGCGTGATACTGAAGGCATGAAGTTGACGGTCTTCTGGCAGCGCATGCAGGCGCACTTCGGTGCGACGTACGCCGACTCCTTCGCCCGGGACCACGTGATGTCCGAGCTGGGCGGCCGCACCGTGTACGAGGCGCTGGACGCGGGGTGGGAGGCCAAGGACGTCTGGCGCGCGGTCTGTGCCGCGGTGGGCGTTCCCGCGGACCGGCGCTGAGGCGGTTCGGAATTCTCCGATCACGGCCCGGTTCCGGTTTTGCGCGGTGTGACCGTGATGGGAGCCGGGCGGATGCGAACGCGATGGAGCTCACCCGTGAGGGTGAACGTCGCTCTGCCGCGCCTGTGCTGCACGCCGTGTTACCGCTGTGACCTGCGGTTTCATGGTTATCCACAGGGGCTGGCGGGGTGCTTGACACGAAAATCGAACATCCATTCATATGAGAGTTGCCGACCGGCGCCGTGGCCCGCTTCATCCGGGGTGGAGGCGACCTCGGGGGGCATTGTCAGTGGCAGGCGCTAGCGTCGGTGGACGTGAAGCGATCGACTCAAGCAAACCGGGTGGAACCCATGGCAGGAACCGACCGCGAGAAGGCGCTCGACGCCGCGCTCGCACAGATTGAACGGCAGTTCGGCAAGGGTGCCGTCATGCGCCTCGGCGAGCGGCCGAACGAGCCCATCGAGGTCATCCCGACCGGGTCGACCGCACTGGACGTGGCCCTCGGCGTGGGCGGTCTGCCGCGCGGCCGGGTCGTCGAGGTCTACGGGCCGGAGTCGTCCGGTAAGACCACCCTGACCCTCCACGCCGTCGCCAACGCCCAGCGGGCCGGCGGAGCCGTGGCCTTCGTGGACGCCGAGCACGCCCTCGACCCCGAGTACGCCAAGAAGCTGGGCGTCGACATCGACTCCCTGATCCTCTCCCAGCCGGACAACGGCGAGCAGGCGCTGGAGATCGTGGACATGCTGGTCCGCTCCGGCGCGCTCGACCTCATCGTCATCGACTCGGTGGCCGCCCTGGTGCCGCGCGCGGAGATCGAGGGCGAGATGGGCGACTCCCACGTGGGCCTGCAGGCCCGCCTGATGAGTCAGGCGCTGCGCAAGATCACCGGGGCGCTCAACCAGTCCAAGACCACCGCGATCTTCATCAACCAGCTGCGTGAGAAGGTCGGCGTGATGTTCGGCTCGCCGGAGACCACGACCGGCGGCCGCGCGCTGAAGTTCTACGCCTCGGTGCGCCTCGACATCCGGCGCATCGAGACCCTCAAGGACGGCACCGAGGCCGTCGGCAACCGCACCCGGGTCAAGGTCGTCAAGAACAAGGTGGCCCCGCCCTTCAAGCAGGCGGAGTTCGACATCCTCTACGGCCAGGGCATCAGCCGCGAAGGCGGCCTGATCGACATGGGCGTCGAGAACGGCTTCATCCGCAAGGCCGGTGCCTGGTACACGTACGAGGGCGACCAGCTCGGGCAGGGCAAGGAGAACGCCCGGAACTTCCTCAAGGACAATCCGGACCTGGCCGACGAGATCGAGAAGAAGATCAAGGAGAAGCTGGGTATCGGCGTCCGCACGGAGGCCCCCGGCGGCGAGCCGGGCGCGGACGCGGCCACCGCGGCCGCTTCGGCCTCCTCCAGCGCCGCCACGGCCGAACCCGCCTCGGCGCCGGTGAAGGCGGCCAAGTCGGCCAAGGCCGCGACCGCCAAGGCATAGCGCATGGCCCGGCGACGCGAGAACGACGGCGAGCCCGCCCGCGCGGCGGAGCCCGAGCCGTCGCGCGACCCCGAGGAGCAGGCGCGGAACCTGTGTCTGCGCCTGCTCACCGGACAGCCGCGCACCCGGGTCCAGCTCGCCGAGGCCATGCGGCGCCGCTCCGTCCCCGACGACGTTGCCGAGCGGGTGCTCGCCCGTTTCGAGGACGTCGGCCTGATCGACGACGCGGCTTTCGCCGGCGCCTGGGTGGAGTCCCGCCACCACGGGCGCGGCCTGGCCCGTCGCGCTCTCGCCCGGGAACTGCGGCACCGCGGCGTCGCCTCGGGCGTGATCGAGCAGGCCGTGGAGCAACTGGACGCCGAGCGGGAGGAGCAGACCGCCCGCACATTGGTCGAGCGCAAACTGGCGGCCACCCGTGGCCTCGAACGGGACAAACGCATACGACGGCTCGCCGGGATGCTCGCCCGCAAGGGCTACCCGGAAGGCCTTGCGCTCCGCGTGGTGCGGCAAGCCCTGGAAGAGGAGGGCGAGGACGCCGAGTTCCTGCAGGAGTACCTCCCGGACTGAGCGAGGCCGCACTGGCGAGGGGCCCGCCTCCCGGGCCGAGCGTCAGATTCCCGGCTCGCCGTCGTGGCCGCTCTTCGCATCGGGCGGATGGAGGGGGTGGATGGCGTGTATGGGAGCAGTGGGCGGATCAGCGGGGATCCGCGGCGGATCCACCGGCAGCCCGGCCGCACGCCAGGCCTGGAAGCCGCCGACCAGGTCCGTCGCACGACGCAGCCCGAGCCCCTGAAGGGAGAGGGCGGCGAGGCTGGAGGCATAGCCCTCGTTGCAGAGCACGACGATATGGCGCTCGTGGTCGGTGACCGCGGCGAGGCGGTAGTCGCACAGGGGGTCGAGGCGCCACTCCAGCTCGTTGCGCTCCACGACGAGCGCCCCCGGTATGGTGCCGTCCCGCTCGCGCAGCGCCGCATACCGGATGTCGACGAGCAGGGCACCCGCCTCGGTGGCCCGCTTGGCCTGGGCGGGGCCGAGCCGATCCAGACGGGTGCGGGCGGCGGCGAGCACCTCGTCGATGCCGCGGGGCTCGCCCGGGGCCGATGGGGACGAGAGGGGCGTCACCACTGGTCCGGCCCTTCCACGAGCTCCAGCCGCAGGGTGCGACCGCGCCTGCTGTAACGGCGGATCAGCGGGACACGGGGGTGGTAGGCGTGGACCGAGATGGCGTGCCGGTCCTCGGAGACGTTGACCACCTGGTGGACGTGGTGGGGGCCGAAGGCCCGGCCCCGCCCGGCAGGAAGGCGCCGAGCGCGGTCCACGTCATCGGCGAGTTCGAGAGAGTGCCATCCCTCGGTGGGCAGCGGCACGCCGACGGACTCCTCACGGAGTTCGCCCACGGCGGTGACGAACGCACCGCTGGATCCGCCGTGGTCATGCCAGCCCGTCTCGGCGCCGGGCGGCCAGCCGAGCAGCCACGCCTCACTGCCGCCCGGGCCTTCGAGCGGCACCCAGGTGCGGCGGGTCGGGTCGAGGGGGAGGCGGGCGATGAGAGCCGGGTCGGCCGCGGCGCGGCGGGCGAAGTCGAGTAGGTCGAGGGCGGTCGGAGCCGCACGGTAGGCCGCGTCCGCGGGGGCGGAGGCGGCAGAGGGGGAAGCGTCGATGAGCGACAAGGAAAGCCGTCCTGGAAGATCGCATGGCACACGCGGCGCGAACCGCGTGAGGGAAGCAGAGATCAGCAGGACGGCCGACACACGCAGCCCACGTAGCGGAGGAGGTCCAGATGGACCCTCCGCCAACGAAGCAGACCGGTGCCAGTCACGCTGCGGAGTCAACCACGCACGACGACGCAGGGTCAAGCCGGACGGTGCGCGTAGGGGATCCGGCCGCCGGGGCGCCCCATGGGTCGCCGGACTCCTTCCCGGACGGTCGACACCGTGCCGTTCGCGACGCCCGCGCAGGCAGGCCGGGCCGGGCTCGTCCTGCCGCCCGGCCTCCGCCGTCGCCGCGGTCGGCGACCGGCGCCGATCGGGGCTAGCGGGAGCGGAGCCGGGCGTCGCGGGCGTCGGCGGTGGAGGCAGCAGACGCGTCGGCTTCGCCTGGTTCTTCGGGTTCGTCAGGTTCTGCCGCCCGCGGCGGCCCGCCTCGGGCGAGATCGGCGTACGCGTACAGCTCGGCGGGGCGGCAGCCCGCCATCGCCGCGACGAGGTGGCCGTCCGGCCGGATCAGCAGGACGGTGTGCGCCGTGGCGCCGGGGTAGCCCTCGGTGACCAGGAGTTCGGTGCGGACCGGCAGGGCCGCGACCGCTGCCGAGAGCTGCGGCATGAGCCCGGCGGTCAGCCAGTGCCGGCTGTCCCACACCCCGGTACCGGGTGCGACCAGAACGGCCAGCAGATCGCGGCCGAGCCGGTCGTGGAGGCGGCTGCGAGTGCCGTCCAGCGCGATCACGGGGACGTCGGCGACCGCCGCTCCCGAGGCGGTCCCCAGCGCCCCGACCACGGGCGAGGGAGCCGTACGGCCGCCTGCCGCGCGGCGTCCGGCGCCGGGCTTCGGCGGGGAGGACTGGGCGCCGTCGTCGAACGAGGCGCTCCACGCGGCGGCCTTGCCCCGCGGGGCGGACACGGCCAGCGGGGAGCGCCGGTAGACCGGCGGGGCGCCGAGCAGACCCCGGCCCAGTTGACCGTCGGTCAGCAACTGGGTGTGCCGGGCCGTCGGGCCGGACAGCAGCGAGTGGCGCAGGGTGTGCCAGGTCGTGCGGGCGCGAAGCAGCGGCAGCGCCTGGTCGGCGGCGCGCAGCCGGGCACCGACGGCTCCGCGGCGTTCGGTCTGGTAGCTGTCGAGGAGCGTCTCGGAGGCCCCCTGGTGCCAGGCGAGGGCGAGCTTCCACGCGAGATTGTCGGCGTCGCGCAGCCCCTCCTCCAGGCCCTGGGTGCCGAGCGCGCCCAGCAGGTGCGCCGCGTCCCCCGCCAGGAAGGCACGGCCGGTGCGCCAGCGCCGGGCCAGCCGCTGGTGCACGGGGTATTCGGCGGAGCCGAGCAACTCGTACGGGGGGACGGTGCCGCCGCACCAGGCGGCGAGCGTGCCGCGGATCCGGGCGACGAGCGCGTCGGCGGTCAGCGGTGGCCGGCTGCCCGGCAGCGTCCAGTCGACGCGCCACACGCCGTCCGGCAGGGGGCGGGCGGTCACCTCGGTGCCGCGGCCGCCGGGCGGATCGCGGTGCAGCAGTGCGGTGCCCGCCTCGGGCAGGTCCACCCGCAGTGCGGCGACGGCATACCGGTCCACGGCCGTGCGCCCGGGGAAGCGCACGTCGAGCAGCTTGCGCACCGTCGAGCGCGGGCCGTCGCAGCCGACCAGGTACGAGCCCCGCCACCACGTCTCAGCGGCCTCCGGGGCGCCGGCCGTGCCCCTGGTGTGCACGCTGATTCCGGCGCGGTCCTCGTCGATGGCGTCCAGCCGGCCGCCGCGGGCGACACGGATCAGGTCCTGCCCGGCGATCGCCTCCCGCAGGCCGCCGCAGAGCCGGTCGTGGGACAGGTGCAGTGGGGAAGGCACCTCGTCGCCGAAGTCCATGCGGTGGATCTCCAGGCGGCGCCTGACGGTCCGCCAGGAGCTCCAGCGGACGGCGTCGGAGTGGACCGCGGTGTAGCCGAGCCGGGCCAGCAGGGCCGCCGTCTCGGGGCGCAGGACGCAGCTGCGCTCCGGCTGCGGGTCGGCCGGCGCACCGCGCTCGTCGAGCAGGATCACCGGGACGTCGTGGCGCGCGAGGCACAGGGCGAGGGTGAGACCGGTAGGGCCCGCCCCGGCGACGATCACCGGGTCCATGGGGCGGCTCCTGCATGCGAGGTCGTGCTGGAAGCGGCGGTTCCTGCCCGGGGTGCGGTCACATAGCGTATGCAACCCACTGCCGCAGCGTGCGTCAAGTGACGGCGACCCGTGCCCGGCCACGTGCCGCCGTCCTGGTCCGTCCTGGTCCTTCGCGGTCCCTCGTCGTCCGCTCGGCCCAGCTCGCAGGAGGCCCGGCCGCGGATGACGAGGCGTCACTCCGCCTGGGCCACCACCGCGTCCGCCTCCGCCGGGGCCGCGAGTGCGCCCTTGCGGCTGCGGCGGCCCCGCCGCTCGATCCAGTTGGCGAGGGCGGACAGGGCCAGGCACATGGCGATGTAGATCGCGCCGATGACGATGACGACGGGCACGTAGGGATAGCCGCCCGGAGTCACGGTGTTGGAGGCGACCAGCCGTCCGGCGTAGAGCAGTTCCTCGTAGGTGATGATGAAGCCCAGGGAGGTGTCCTTGAGCGTCACCACCAGCTGGCTGATGATCGTCGGCAGCATGGCGCGGATCGCCTGCGGGACCAGCACGGACGCCATGACCTGGGTCTTGCGCATACCGATCGCGTACGCCGCCTCGGCCTGGCCGCGGGGGAGGGCGTTGATGCCCGCGCGGAACACCTCGGCCTGCACCGATCCGTTGTAGAGGGTCAGCCCCAGCACCAGGGCCCAGAACGGCGCGAAAACGCTGGCGTAGAGGACGAAGATGAGGATCAGCAGCGGGAGGGCGCGGAAGAACTCCACGAACGCGGTCGCCGCCCAGCGGACCGGCTTGTGGTCCGAGAGGCGCCCCGCGGCCAGCAGCGCGCCCAGCAGCAGCGAACAGACCGCCGCGAGGGCGAACGCCTTGAGCGTGGAGACGATCCCGTTCTCGATGCGCTGCTGGATGCCGGTGTACTGGAACAGGTCCCACATGTACCCGGCGAACTGCCCCTTGGCGCCCAGCCGGAGCACGACGAAGGCGGCGAGTCCCGCGATGGCCAGGGAGCCGACGACGGCGTAGATGCGGTTGCGCAGCCGGGCCTTGGGGCCGGGCGCGTCGAACAGGACGTCGGCGCTCACCGGGTCACCGCCAGCCGGTTCTCCAGCAGCCGGAACAGGGCGCTGATGGCGGAGGTGATGATCAGGTAGGCGATCGCGATCCATACGAAGATGGCCACGATGTTGTAACCCAGTTCGCTCAGCCGCTTCTGCTGGGCGAACAACTCGGCGACGCTGAACGCGCCGGCGATCGCGGAGTTCTTCGTCAGGGCGATCATCAGGCTGCCCACCGGCGGGATCACGGTGCGGGTCGCCTGCGGCAGGACGATCAGGCGAAGCGTCTGGGTGAACGTCATGCCGAGGCTGCGCGCGGCCTCGGCCTGGCCCAGCGGCACGGTGTTGATGCCCGAGCGGACCGCCTCGCAGACGAACGCGGAGGTGTAGCAGCCGAGCGCGCAGACCGCCAGGGTGAAGTAGCTGATGCCGGGGAAGAGGATCTGCGGCACGATGAACACCGCGATCATGAACAGCAGGGTGAGTGGCGTGTTGCGCAGCAGCGTCACCCACACCGCCCCGAAGAGCCGCAGCGGCGGCACCGGTGAGACCCGGAACGCGGCCATCACCACGCCGAGGAGCAGGGCGGCCACGGCGCTGGTCGCGGTCAGGGTGACCGTGCCGACGAAGCCGTGCCGGAAGAGGGCGAAGTTGTCGAGCAGGACGTTCACGGGGTTCCCCCTCGCGATATCGCTCCGGGCCGGCCGGGGGCCGGGCCCGCGGCGCGGCCGTGGGAGCCGCTGGGGGACCGAACGCCCCCGGGAAGGTGCAGCATGGCGTTTCTCCGGTGCCGGGCGGCGGCCGTGACCGCCGGCCCCGGTGCCCCGGGGCCCCGCGGTCACGGCAGGGCCGGACGGCTGGTCAGTAGCGCTCGATGGCCGGCGGGGTCTGGGCGGGGGTGCCGGACAGGCCCAGGGTCGCGTCGTAGGCCTTCTTGTAGTCGCCGTTGTCCTCGTGGGCCTTGATGGCGTCGTCCAGGGCGAGGCGCAGCACCTTGTCGTCCTTGGCGACACCGACGCCGTAGGGCTCCTGGGAGAACGGCTTGCCGACGACCTTGAGCTTGGCGGGCATCTGCGCCGCGTAGCCCTTGAGGATCGCGTCGTCGGTGGTGACCGCCTCCACCTGCCCATCCGTCAACTGCTTGACGCAGTCGGAGTACTTGCCGAGCGCGACGACGTTGGCGCCGTACTTCTTGTCGCTGATGCGCTCCAGCGGGGTGCTGCCGGTGATCGAGCAGACCTTCTTGCCCTTGAGCGAGTCCGGGCCGGTGATCGAGGTGTTGTCCTTGGCCACCAGGAGGTCCTGGCCCGCCTGGTAGTACGGGCCCGCGAAGCCCACCTGCTGCTTGCGCTTGGCGTTGATGGTGTAGGTGCCGACGTAGAAGTCGACGTCGCCCTTGGAGATCGCGGTCTCGCGGTTGGCCGAGTCCACCGTCTTGAACTCGATCTTGTCGGCCGGGAAGCCGAGGTCGGCGGCGAGCATCTTGGCGATCTCGATGTCGAAGCCGGTGCGCTTGCCGGAGCCGGGGTCCTCGAAGCCGAGGTAGGGCTGGTCGGCCTTGGCGCCGACGATCAGCTTGCCGCGCGCCTGGGCCCGCTTGAGCGTGGCCGAGTCGAGCTTCACCCCGGACTTGACCGCGTACGTCGGCGCGGCCGGTGCCGGGCTGCCGCCCGAGCCGGTCGGGTTGGAGTCGGGCGTGCCGGACTTGCTGCTGCAGGCGGTCGCGGAGGCGGTCAGCGCCAGCACGGCCACGGCCGTGGCGGCGACTTTGCGGAACTTCATGGGAACGTCCCTTGCGTCGGGAGGAGAACGTCCGTGACGTCCTCCGTACGGAACGACTCAGTGGTGGAGGATCTTCGACAGGAAGTCCTTGGCGCGGTCGCTGCGTGGATTGCTGAAGAACTGCTCGGGCGGGGCCTCTTCGACGATGCGGCCGTCGGCCATGAAGACCACCCGGTTCGCGGCCGAGCGCGCGAAGCCCATCTCGTGGGTGACGACGACCATCGTCATGCCGTCCCGGGCGAGCCGGCGCATGACTTCGAGGACCTCGTTGATCATCTCGGGATCGAGTGCCGAGGTCGGCTCGTCGAAGAGCATCACCTTGGGGCCCATCGCCAGGGCGCGGGCTATCGCCACCCGCTGCTGCTGGCCGCCGGAGAGCTGGGCGGGGTACTTGTCGGCCTGGGCGCCGACCCCGACCCGGTCGAGCAGGTCGCGCGCGGTCCGCTCCGCCTGCTCCTTGGCCACCTTGCGGACCTTGATCTGGCCGAGAGTGACGTTCTCCAGCACGGTCTTGTGCGCGAAGAGGTTGAACGACTGGAAGACCATCCCCACCTCCGCGCGCAGCCTGGCCAGCTCCCGCCCCTCGGCGGGCAGCGGCCTGCCGTCGATGGTGATGGTGCCGGAGTCGATGGTCTCCAGGCGGTTGATCGTCCGGCACAGGGTCGACTTGCCCGAACCGGAGGGGCCGATCACCACGAGGACCTCGCCCCGGTGGATCGTCAGGTCGATGTCCTGGAGCACGTGGAGCGCGCCGAAGTGCTTGTTCACGCCCTCCAGTACCACCAGGGGCTCGCCCGTCGGCGACGCGGCGCCGTCGGCCGGCGGGTTGTCCGTTGTCATCGGGCGGTCGCTCCATCCTCGCTCGGTTGGGGGGACCTTAATGAGCGCCTTCGGCGGCCGTCATCACTTCTGAGGTGAACTTGAGCATCACGATCCGGCAACTCAGTGCCATCGCACGGACACAACGCGTGCGCACGCGTCGTGCCCCTCCGGCCACGGCCCGTACCGGCTGCATAACGGTCAGCCGTGCGCCGCTGTGCGCTCTTGACGCGCTACCCCCACTTGGGGGTGTATTTCGAGGGACCGCCGTTGACGCGGTGTGGCACTCAGGATACAGACAGCACGACAGCGGGGAGAGCAGATGCGGCTGTTGCTGGTCGAGGACGACGACAGGGTCGCAGCGGCGCTCTCCGCCGTACTCGCCAAGCACGGCTTCGACGTGGTCCACGCGCGAAGCGGCGAAGAGGCACTGCGGGCCCTGCTGCCGGACGGCGGGCCACCGTTCGCCGTCGTCCTGCTCGACCTCGGCCTGCCCGACCAGGACGGCTTCGAGGTGTGCAGCAGGATCCGGCGCAGCACGGACACCCGCGTCATCATGGTGACCGCCCGGGCGGACGTGCGGTCCAAGATCCACGGCCTCAACCTGGGCGCGGACGACTACGTGGTCAAGCCCTACGACACCGGTGAACTGCTCGCCCGCATCCACGCGGTCAGCAGGCGGCCCCCGGAGAAGGCGGCCGGGGCCGGACGGACCGCGCAGGCGGACGAGGAGCAGGAGGCGGTGCGCCTCGGGCCGGTCGCCATCGAGCTGCCGACCAGGCAGGTCGCCGTCGACGGCGCCGCGGTCCCGCTC
>CAYNNX010000057.1:0-24869 GCA_964398515.1 uncultured Streptantibioticus sp.
CCGTCCACGGCGCTTCACCGCGCTGCAGGCCGCCCAGGTCAAGGCGCTGGCCTGTCAACTGCCCGCCGAGACCAGCGCGCCGCTGTCCCGTTGGTCCTGCCCGGAGCTGGCCCGCGAGGCCGTCGCGCGGGGCATCGCCGCGTTCGTGTCGGCCTCCACCGTGCGTCGCTGGCTAGCCGAGGACGCGCTCAAGCCCTGGCAGCACCGCTCCTGGATCTTCATCACCGACCCCTGCTTCAAGGCCAAGGCCGAGCGGGTGCTGGACCTGTACGCCCGCACGTGGGGCGGCGTCCCACTCGGCCAGGACGAGTACGTCATCAGCGCGGACGAGAAGACCTCCATTCAGGCCCGCTGCCCCGCACGCTGCCCTGCCCGGACCAGGACCTACTCCGCCTTGATGGCGCTGAGCAGGTCGAGGCGCGCGGCGCGGCGGGCGGGCCAGAGGGCGGCGAGCACCCCCACCAAGCCGGCCAGCGCCAGGAAGAGGGCCAGGCGCCCCCAGGGCAGGACGAGTTCGAAGCCGGGCATGTCGGAGGCGAGCAGCCGGCTTCCGGCCCAGCCGAAGAAGGTGCCCAGACCGATGCCGAGGACTCCGCCGAAGAGGGAGACGGCCAGTGACTCCAGGCGCACCATGCGCTTGACGCCATGCCGGTCCAGCCCGATGGCGCGCAGCATGCCGATTTCCGGTGCTCGTTCGACCACGGACATGGCCAGGGTGTTGATGACGCCGAGGACGGCCACGATCACGGCCATGGCGAGCAGTCCGTAGAGGATGTTGAGCATCATGGTGGTACCGCGGGCGATGGAGTCGGAGACGTCCTGTTTGCTCTGGACGAGTACGGCCGGGCTGTCGCCGAGCGCCTTGGCGATGCCCCGCTTGACGGTGTCGCTGGGGCCGCCTTCGGTCTTCACCAGGACCTGGCGCGCACTTGTGATCTTCAGGTGCGGGTCGAGGGTGCGGGTGTCGGTGATGATGCCGCTCAGCAGGTCGTTGGCCTGGAAGATGCCTGAGACGGTCAGCTGGCCCCGCTTGCCGTCCGGGTAGGTGACCGGCACGGTGGTGCCGGTGCGCCATCCGCGCTCCCGCGCGGTGTCCGAAGAGACGATGATGCCGCGGCCGCCGAATCCGGCGAGTGAGCCGTCGGTGAAGTCGGGCCGGAGCATGCTCCGGACGGTGGAGGCGTCGACGCCGGTCACGAAGGTATCCCGGCCGGTGATGCGGACCGGGGCCTCGCGCAGAGGGCTCACGGCTCTGACCCCGTCGACTTTGCCGAGGCGCTTCTCCACCGTTTCGGAGAGCGGATCGTAGGTGGCCATCCGCACGACGTAGTCGGCCGAGAGGGCGGCGGTGGCCCGCTGGTCGATACTCCGCTGACTGCTGACCGCGACCACCGTCAGCGCGGTGATCAGGGTGAGGCCGATGGTGAGGGCCGAGGCCGTGGCCGCGGTACGGCGCGGATTGCGCAGGACGTTCTCGCGGGCGAGCTTGCCGCAGACACGGAAGGCGCGCAGTGCCGGCGCGGCGGCGGCGATGAACGGGCGGGAAAGCAGGGGAGTGAGGACGAGCACCCCGGTCATCAGGACTGCACCCCCCAGCACCATGAGCATCTGTCCGTCGTCCAGCTTCATTCCGGTCGCGCCCAGCACGGTGACGGCGCCGGCCGTGGTGATCAGGGCGCCGAGGGCGTTGCGCACGACCAGCGAGCGGGGGGTGGCCGCCGCGTGCACGCTTCCCATCGCGGCCACCGGCGAGATCTTCGCGGCGCGGCGGCCCGGCAGCCAGGCGGCCAACATCGTGACGCCGATACCGAGGGCGAGTGAGGTGACGACCGTGGCCGGGGTGACGGCCAGAGGGCCATCGGGCAGCGTGTGTCCGCCCTTGCCGAAGGACGAGGTCAGCGGGGGCAGCGCGGCACCGAGGCCGACGCCGGCGGCCAGCCCCGCCACCGAGGCCACCAGACCGACGAGGAACGCCTCGATGAGGACGGTTCGGGTCACCTGACGGCGGGTGGCGCCCACCGCGCGCAGCAGGGCCAGCTCCCTGATGCGCTGGGCCACGAGCATGGTGAACGTGTTGGCGATGAGGAAGATCCCGACGAACAGCGCGATAGCGGCGAAGACCAGCAGGGTGGAGCGCAGGCTGGTCACACTGCTCTCGGCCCTGAGCGCCTGCTCGTCGGCGAGCTCCTGTCCGGTGGTCGACCGCAGACCTTCGGGGAGCACCTTGTCGACGGCCGCCGCGAGCTCGGTCTGGGAGGTGCCCGGTGCGGCCTTGACGTCGATCTCGCTGAACTCCCCTGGCCTGGCGAACAGTTGCTGCGCGGTGGGCGTGTCGAACAGGGCGAGCGTGCCGCCCGCGGCGACCTCACCACTATCGGTGGCGAAGATCCCGACCAGCCGCGGCGTGCGGACCGGCCCGTCGACCGACAGGCGGACGGTGTCACCGACGCGGTACCCCGCCCGCTGGGCGGTCTTGGCATCCAGGGCCACCTCGCCCGGCCCCTTCGGTGCACGGCCCTCCTTGAGCGGGTAGCGGGCATCCCGGGCGCCGCTGTTCACGGCGTAGTTGGCACCCTGTGTGGACCACCCCTCGCCCACCAGCTCGCCGTTCTTGCCAGCCACGGCGGTGAAACCGGAGACCACTGCGGTCACCGACTGGACGCCGGGCACCTTCCTCATCCGGTCCACGAGTTCCGGGGTGAGCTTGGGGACGGTACCCGGCCGGGCGTCGGCACCGTCCGATTGGATGGCGACGTCGACGTGCCCGAAACCCTTGTGCGAGCTGTTCTGGTACGCGACGGAGACGGTCGAGGTGAAGACCAGGGTGCCGGCGACGAAGGCCACGCCGAGCGTCACGGCGAGGACGGTCATCAGCAGCCTGGCCTTGTGTGCGAGCACATTGCGCAGGGCGGTACGGAACATGGGCGATCAGTCCTGGAGGGAAGAGGAGAGGGCGACCGGGCACGGAGAGCCCGCAGATCAGCTGGAATGCCAGCCGGGGGCGAGGCCGGGGTGCCGGGAAGGAGTCGACGAGAGGCGCAGCATGCGGTCGAGCACCGTGTCAGCGGTCGGCTGGCGGAGGGAATCGACGATCCGGCCGTCGGCCAGGAAGACCACGCGGTCCGCGTAGGAGGCGGCGACGGGGTCGTGAGTGACCATCACCACGGTCTGGCCCAGCTCCAGGACGGACGAGCGCAGAAACCCCAGTACCTCCGCTCCGGAGTGGGAGTCGAGGTTCCCGGTGGGCTCATCCGCGAAGATGATCTCGGGCTGGGAGGCCAGCGCGCGGGCGACGGCGACCCGCTGCTGCTGGCCACCGGACAGCTGGGACGGGCGGTGCGACAGGCGTTCCGACAGGCCCACCGTGTCGATGACCCGGCTCACCCACCTCCGGTCCGGCTTACGGCCCGCGATGTCCATCGGCAGCGTGATGTTCTCGCCGGCCGTCAGAGTCAGCATCAGGTTGAACGCCTGGAAGATGAAGCCGACCTTGTCGCGGCGCAGCCGGGTGAGCTGCTTGTCCCCCAGGGAGGACAGGTCGACATCGCCGATCCGGGCCGTACCGGAGGAGATGGCGTCCAGCCCCGCCATGCAGTGCATCAGCGTGGACTTTCCCGAGCCCGACGGGCCCATGATCGCGGCGAAGCAGCCGCGGTCGAACTCCACGGACACGCAGTCCAGCGCGGTCACACGGGTCTCCCCCTGGCCATAGACCTTGGTCAGATCCGTGGCCGAGGCCGCTACCGGAGCGGTGGCCGCGGTGACCGCCTGCGCCATCAGGGGGTGCGGCGTCGGTCCGGGGCCCTGCGCCCCAGGGTGATGTGACATGGCGGATGGCTCCAGTTCAGCCAGGCAAGGGGTGGGGGTCAGGGACGGTGGACTCGGCCCCGTCCCGCACCCCGATCATCCGGTGGGACAGGGCCGCCGGGGATCAACCGGAATGCCGAACGGCCCGACCCACACACATCGGCCGAAGAGCCGAGGCGGCCCGCCGGATACCGCCGTAACGTGAGGTGGCATGATCCACGCCTTCCGGGGCCGCTCCCGTACACATCAGGTCCTGCTCGTGCTGGCCGGTGTCCCCGTCCTCGCCCTGCTCGTCGCCGAAGGGTGTAACACCCGGTTCTGGCCGACCGCAGTGGCCACCATCGCTACCGGTGCCCTGTGCGTGGCGGCGCTGTTCGTCTCGCAGAAGTACTTCCTGCTCATTGCCGCGTGCGCCGTGCTCGCGTCCATCGCCTTGTCCCTGCTCACCACGCAGTTGACCCACCGGCCCGAGAACACCCCCGGCGCCACGGAGCTGTGCGCCCTGCTGCTGCTGATCGCCCGCACGGTGCGACAGCAGTCCCCGCTGTGGATCACGGTGCTCGTCCCCGGCACGGCCGCGGCCGCCGGACTGCTGTTCCTGCGACTTCCGACAACCGATCTCCCCCAGGTGAAGGTCTACGCTCCGCCGGCGGTCCTGTTCGGCATCGTGCTGATGGTCGTGCTGGGCCTGTACCTGCGCCTCGCCGACACCTACCAGGCCAACGAGCGCAAGGCCGCTGAGCAGGCTGCCCGCCAGGCCGAGCGCCTGGAGCACGCCCGGGAGCTGCACGACTTCGTGGCCCACCATGTCACCGCGATCGTCGCGCAGGCCAAGGCAGCCCGCTACGTCACCTTGGCCGGCCAGGCACCAACCCCAGCAGACCTGGACCGGATGTTCGCCGGGTTCCAGGAGGCCGGTTCACAGGCGATGGAGTCCATGCGCAGCATGGTCTCCATGCTGCGCACCCCGGGGGATCCGGCCGCCACCCGCCCCGGAGGCGATCTCACACGCGTGCGCGACCTCGTCGAGAGCTTCTCGGCCACAGACCGGTCGGCCCGGCTCACCCTCGACCCCCGGCTGGCCGAACGGTCCTTCCCACCCGAGATCAGCACCACCGTGCACCGTCTGGTGCAGGAATCGCTCACCAACATCCGCAAGTACGCCGACACCGCCGCACACGTCACCGTGGACATCCGGCTCCGGGCCGACGACCCCGGCCGGCTGGACGTCTCGGTGACGGACGACGGCCGGGCCGCAAGCGGCACGGCACCCCGCACCCGGACCGGCACATCCGGCCATCCGCCGACTGACCAGTGCGGCGCAGACGCCACCGGACAGCCCACCCACGGCCAACACCGCGGCGGCTACGGCCTCATCGGGCTCGCCGAACGGGTCGAGGCCATCGGCGGTCACTTCACCGCCGGCCCCCGACACGGCTGCTCCGGCTGGGAGGTCACCGCCGACATCCCCCTGCCACCGTCACCCCAGGCGAACCGCCCATGACCACGCGACCGGCAGCCCCCACCACCTCTGCGACCATGACCACATGAAGATCCGGGTCCTGATCGCCGACGACCAAGACATGATCCGGTCGGCCTTCCGCATGATCCTCAGCGCCCAGCCGGACATGGACGTCATCGCCGAGGCCGCCGACGGCACCGACGCCGTGGAAACAGCCCGCCGACTCCGCCCGGACGTCTGTCTCCTCGACATCCGCATGCCCGGAATCGACGGTCTGGCAGCCACCCGCCTGCTCGCTGGCCCGGACGTCTCCGACCCGCTCAACGTCCTGATCGCCACCACCTTCGACCTCGACGAATACGTCTACCAAGCCCTGCGCAACGGCGCCTGCGGCTTCCTCCTCAAAGACGGCGCCCCCGCCCTCCTCGCCGAAGCCGTACGCGCGGCAGCCGCTGGCAACTCACTCATCACACCTTCCATCACCGTCCGCCTCCTGCAGCACATGGCACTGCCCCCGCAGGAAGATTCCGGCTCCCGCCCCGCTCCCTCCGCCACCCGCGCGACCACACGGCTCACCGAACCCCTCACCCAGCGCGAACTCGACGTCGTCCGCCTGGTCGCCCGTGGCTACACCAACGAAGAGGTGGCGGCCAAGCTCTACGTCACCCACTCCACGGTCAAGACCCACCTGGGCAACATCCAGCGCAAACTCACCGCCCGCAACCGCGTCGAGATCGCGGCCTGGGCCTGGGAAGCGGGAGTCTGCACCAGCCGGGGCTGAACGTCGGGGGTCTGCGGGTGACGGCTGTCCCCGGTGCCTGTCGTCAATCGTTGGCGAGCTCAAGCGGTCAGCGCATCAGCGCTGTTCAGGAGGTCAGCGTAGACCTCTGCCGGAGTGCGGTACGCATGGGTCTTGCGCGGACGATGGTTGAGCTCGTGGGCGATGGCGTCCAGGTCGGCCTGGCTGAACCTGCGGAGGTCCGTGCCCTTGAGGAGGTACTGCCGAAGCAGCCGATTGGTGTTCTCGTTGGTGCCGCGCTGCCACGGACTGCGCGGCTTGCATAGGTAGATCGGCATCCCTGTCTCGGTGGTGATGGTCCCGTGCTCGGCCATCTCCCGGCCCCGGTCCCCGGTGAGCGTCCGCCGCAGTTGGGGCGGGATTCCGAAGACGGGGAACGTAAGCCCGAATTGGCTGCCGTAGAGGCGCGTTGGGGCTCGCCGATCACCACGGCATCGAATCCGCGATCTGGTCGTTTTAGCGCGCCCAGTAGCAGGGCGGCCTGCGGTCGGCGCTTCCACGGGCTCCCGGACCACCACATCCCACTCGCGCTCACATCTCACGACACTCCCCCTTCCTACCCCGCTCGTCGGCGGCACCGCGTTGCACCCCGACACAGGGTCGGCCTGCCGGCGGTCCCCCGCACATGGCCGTACGGGCGGCCGTTGGGGCGGCGTGGGCTGCACGATGGGGCGTCGAGCCGCCGCCGCGACGTGCCCGTCGGTCACGGCGGTCGGCGTCTTCTCCGCTCTTCGTGCGCCCTGGTGGGGGACCCCGCCGGTGCGGGCCACGAGGTCGTGGTGGCTGAGGTCTTCCGTGCCGAGACCACCAGCGGTTGAGTGACTGTCAGTAGCGGCTCCCTCTTCCTGATGTGACGTCACGAATTACGTAAATGTGCTCAGGCTCAGGCAATTTGCGGGACCCTGAAAAGTCCGGGCGATACATGCGACCCTGCGGGCCACCGGGCTACTCCCGAGTAGATTAGGGAGTTGACGCAGAGCCATTTGCGCGGGCCGGTGAAGGTGCTGTAGTAATTTTCCTGCGCTTTCTGAACGCAACTGGCCAGGGAGGTACCGCTGGTGTTCGCCGCCGTTCGTCGCGCGTACGGTAGTGGATGCGCAGCGGACGTAAGCGGTAACAGAGTGCGCATGCGAAAAGCCCCGGCGGGAAGGTCCGGACCAATTTCGCTGAAACGCGCGTCGGTCCGATCGCACATGGGGCTTCGCCGGGTGACGACTCGGCGTGCCCCACGCCTTACCCGCCCTATGGGCTAGGCAATAGATTCCCCCCACATCTCGAAAGAGTCCACATATGCGTCTTCCTCGCGTCACAACTCTGTGGAGACCATTAGCGGTGGTCGCGATCGCCGCGATCACCACCGCGTTCCTGCTCAGCGGCGGCAACGCCCGGGCTGGTTCCGTAACCGGCACCGTGACCGGCGGTCAGGGCCACTACAGCAGCATCAACGAAAGGTCATCGTCGAGCCTTTCCGCCCACGTCGTCGGTCAGGCCGCGGTCGGCAGCACGGTCTCGATGACCTGCCGTGTCCAGGGTGACACCGTGGAGAACGACCCCCGCTGGATCTGGTCCGACTCCGGATCCTTCTACATAGCCGAGGCGTTCGTCCAAGGGAACACCGGAAGCCTGCCGACCTGCCCGCCCTCGCACTCCAACCCCAGTGGGCAGGTGGCCCTCACCATAGACATGCAAAAGCAGGTTCAGGACGAATGGTGCTGGGACGCCACCGGCCTGACCATCGCCAAGTACTGGGGCTACACCAAGTACAACCAGTACGACTTCTGCCGTCTCGCGGCCCAGAACGGCAACCTCAGCTGCGACGACCAGCCTGCCACGCTCGACGACATCGCCAACGGCCTGGCGAACGTCGGGCTGGGCAACGCCGGATACGACCTCTACCGCAATGCCTCCTTCTCCGAGGTCGGCAAGGAGATCGACGGCGGCCGCCCCTTTGCCGTCCGAATCGGATGGAATTCCGGCGGCGGCCACATGAACGTCATCTACGGCTACGACCCGTCATCGCAGATGATCGCCGTCGGTGATCCCTGGCCGTCCACGCAGACCTACACCTGGTGGAACTACAACGAATACGTCAACAACTCGTCGTTTCAATGGACCCATTCACGCGTCGGGATACACAAGTGAGGCGGGCGGCAATGCGCGGCAAGAGATTTTCCACACAACGCAGTGCTGTTCGTCTCGCGGGCCTGGCCCTTTCCCTCGGTGCGGCGGCGACCCTGCTCTCCACCGCCTACTGCGGCCAGGCACAGGCGGTCGATGACCCGAGTGCCATCCCCGACTACCAGAACGCACGGCAGGTGCTCCACACCGCGGACGTGCACAACGCCGTGTCCCGATTCCTCAGCGTGACGGCGAACACCGGCGCCGACGGCGGCTCCGGCGCGGCGGCCCCGAAGGCATCGGGGGCACGTGACGACCAGCAGGCGTTCACCCTGAACGACCCGGTCGCGCTGTACGAACTCGCGCCCGACTTCGTTACCGGGAAGGCGAAGCCCACCTCCGGCACCGTGGCACGCCTGTCGTACCTGGCCTCCCTGGCGGACGGCGCCAACGGGCACAAGGCCACGGTCCTGCTCTCCTCCGCGGCCAAGAGTGACGGCGGCCGTTGGCATCTGGCGGGCGTGCGGGACGGCAACAGTGATGTCCTCTACGGCCGACAGACCACGGGCCGCTCCATGGTCTTCACCGAGCCGCAGATCCACGCCTGGTACCGCCTGAAGAACAACACCGTCGAACCGCTCAACCGGGAAGCGGCCTCAGGGCTGCACGGCAAGCCGGCGGTGACGCTCGCCACCTACCAGAAGCTGGTACACAGCCGCTACGCGGACAAGCTGCCAGGCTCCGCGTACGACCGCAAAGGGCTGGCCGGCGGCTACGGCCTGGTGTCCATGCCGTCATCCCCGTCCTCTGCTCCGATGCAACTCGGCGGCCCGGAAGTCGGAGCGGTCGCGTTTGCGGGCGGCGCCATCGCGGTATGGCACGGCAACCGCAGGCGCCGCAGGCAGGTTGACGGTCCACGCTGACCTGGGTGTTCGGTTGCGAAACCCAGCCGAACCCAGCTGGTGACTCCGGCGCCGGATTCCTGTCATCGGAATCCGGCGCCGATTCCTCCCAAGGAATGCCCCACCTCGTGGGGCATTCCACAGACCGCATGCCGACGGCCACCGGAAGGGGACGACCCGACGCGCAGCGGCGGAGACCGGGATACGCCGCAGAACACCGGACCGTCATCTCCGCGCCATCACCAGCAGACGAGTCCGCAAGTCCTGAGCACGGCTCGCCGACGTGCGCTGAGGTGTCACAAGAGCGCGTAGCCGAGCAGGGACTCCCGTGTACGGCCCTCGCAGTTGGTGGCGTCGGAGACGAAGTGGTCGCCATTGGACGGGATGTAGCAGCGGTACAGGGGTACGGACCCGCTCACCTGGCTGGTGTGGATGTAGCCGACGGGCCCCATGGGAAACTGGCCCTCGCAGCCCGGGTCAGCGGTGAGCATCGTGTGCGCGCCCACCTTGCACTCGTAGAGCATGACCGTCCCGGGCGCCGAGTCACGCAGCAGCTTCCAGGTCTGCTCCTGGACGAATCCGGGGGGCAGCAGCCGGGAGGTGGCCACATGGCCTCGGGTGGGATCGTAGCCGCGGCGCAGGAGCGTGTAGGGGAGCTGTTCGAAGCCACAGGAGAGCTGGGGTGGGGACAGGTCGTTGCGGTTGGCCAGCGCCCAGGTGGACCAGGCGGGCTTTGCCGTGCCGTCCTGCCTGCGCAGGCCGAGTTTGAGACCCCCCTCGCCGGGGTTGTCCTGCATCCGGTGGTAGATGTAGCTCTCGATGTTCGGTGTGCCGAGCACGTTGCGGAAGGTGTCGCACACGGCTGCGGCCTGCGCTGACTCGCTCGACTGGTCGCCTGAGTTGATGCCGCTCTCGGTGAGCTGGATCGTCCAGGCCGAGGGGGTGTTCGGGAACTGCTGGCGCAGCCAGCCCACCACTATGCCGATGTTGCCGTAGGTGACCATGGGGAAGTCGTCGGCGGAGAAGGCGGGTCTGAACAGGTCGGCGGGATAGGGGTGGTAGGCGACCCGCCAGTGCCGCGACCCAGCCCGGGCGGCCAGGCCCTTGAGCACGGTCATGCCGGAGAGCATCGGGTCGTCGTCGGACGGACGGTCGTAGACCGTGCCGAAGTGGTGTTCCAGCGAGGTCAGTACCTTGGCGGTCGGCTGCTGCGCGGAGATGCGGTCGTAGGCGGCGTTGTAGTTGGAGGCTATGGCGTCGAGCCAGGCGGTGGTGTCGCAGGGGGTTCCCCGGCCGCAGCCGGTGTTGAACCATGTGTTGGTGTTGACCTCGTTGTCGATCACGAAGTCTGCGATCCGGCCGTGCCCGTGCAGGCCGTCATAGCGCTGGGCGAGCATGCCGGCGAACCTGCCGTAATCGGCCGGCTTGTCGGGCACGCAGAAGATGGCGAAGCTGGGCTGGGCGGGTGAGCAGGGGTGGCCTTGCCGGGCCCACGCGGGCGTGCCGTAGACGATGGCGGTCACGACCACGCCGCGGCCTGTCCACTCCTTGATGGCCGAGTCCACAGCGGGCTGGACGGCGAAGCAGTGAGCGTCGAACTCCTGCTCGTTGGCGGCGCACGGTGGCGCCTTGACGCTCGGCTCCCAGTCCGCCCAGACGAGGTTCATCGACACACCACCGGTGTTGTTGCCGGAGATCTCGTCCGTGTTGGGCCAGAAGTCGGGCTGGATTCCCTTGATGCGGTAGTCGGAACGGGTCGGGTACGGCAGTGGCGACGGCGACGCCGACGTAGCAGTACTCGGGGGAGCCATCGGCAGAGCGAGGGCGAAGACGAGCAGCACGAAGGCGACAAGACGCCGAGCTGGTATGACCACGAATCTCCCTGATGCAGTGTGCGTCGCGACGATGTGACGGTCACGAGGTTGGTACGAGGCAGGTCGGCCCACAGCGCCGCCGGGAACCCAACGTAGGGGAAAGCCGGTTCGTGGCGGTCGGCAGTCTCCGCCCGACGACCACTGTGCCGGGAAAGCTCCGGGTACCGTGTGCGTTTACGCCTGCCTCCCTTCGCTGGACATCGTGGCCACCGAGGGGGATCCACTCCTTGGTGAGGGAGGCGCTGGTGTTGGCCGTGAAGCCCGCCTGGGTGGCTCCGACAGCACAAAGTGGGGTGGAGAGCGGGCAAACGCGGGAGCGACCGGGCGATGGGTCACCGGGGGTCCGGCGCCGGCCGGACGGACTCCGGCCCCTGGCTTGCGGCCACGGCGAACGACGACACGTACCGGACGGCGTAGATCACGTCGGACCTCGCGCAGCGGAACGCGCGTGTTACGACGCCGATGAGGTGATCACCACCTTGCTCCGCCTCGGCCGAGTTGGGCATGTTGGTTCCGTATGGGTCATGTACGGGAACACGGCACGAACAATCTTGTGATTGTCTTGTGATATCACCTCCTCATACTGGTCGAGTTGCTACACGCTCCCCCTTGCCGAGAGGACGCCGCTCTGCACCCGGTTGCCCGCGCGCCCCGCCGACACCGCACCCGACGCCGCGCCGACATGCCGCTGCTGGGCGGAGTCCGTCCACCGATCGCCTCGCTCACCGCGATGTTGCTGGTGGTCGCGGCCTTCACAGTGGTCGGCCTCGGCGGCATCCACGCCGATCGGGTGCCGCAGGCCGTGTTGGACGGGGAACAGCGGATCGCCGCGGACACCGCGATGTCGGTGCGCACGGCGATCGATGCCGAGGCCACCACGGTGCGCCGCACCGCCGACTCGTTCACGGTGACGAGCAGCACCACCCCCACGACGGCGCTCAAGTCGCTGACTTCCGCAAGGAAGGCGGTCACGGGCAGCGCGCTGGTGGATCCGCAGTCGGGCCGCCAGTTGGCGACCACCGGCGAACCGGTGTCGCTGGCCGGGGCGGACGTCCCGGCGCTCGCCGCCGACCACGGCGCGGTTCCGCCGCGGCTGGTGATCTCGGGCAACGGCCCGCGGCTGCTGTACTTCGCCGAGGTCGCGCTGCCCGCACAGAGCGTCGACGCCAACCAGGACCAGAATCAGGCCGATCCGACCCGGCGCAAGCAGTGGTTGCTGGTGGCTGCCGAAACCGTGCCGGCTCTCGCGGCGTACGGCGACGGGCGCACCGCGCAGGTGCTGGACCGGCAAGGCACCCCACTCGTCACCGCCAACCGCGGTACGGCCCTGGTGGGCGCGGCCGATCGCGGTCTGCCCACGGCGGCGGCCGGCGCGGCGGCCTCGCCGGGGCACGGCACCGACGCCTCCGGAAGCCTGCTGGGTGCCACCAGCGACTCCGGGCGGACGGTGGCCGGGTGGGCGACGGTCGCCTCGGCGACCGGTCCGGGCGATGCCAACGGTCTCGGCCTGGTCGTCCTGACCTCCCGGGTGGTGCCCGCCACGGCCGCCTCGGTCGACTTCTCGCGGTTCGCGTGGGAAGCCGCGGGGGCGCTGGCCGGGATCGCGTTACTGGTCGGCGTGTTGCTCCGGTTCACCGTGCAACGGCCCCTGCTGCGGCTGTACCTGTCGACCGGCCGCCTGGCGCGGGGCGCGGGCGAGAGCGGCCCACGGGCGATGGACGAGCTCGCGCGGCCGGTTCCGGTGCACGGGTTCGGCGAGCCGGCCCGGATCGGACGGGCGCTGGAGTCGCTGCGCCGCCAACTGCTGGGCGAGACCGGGTCGCGAGAGATCCCGGTACGGCGCGGCCCGGGCTGCCGGGCGCTGGCCGCCGGCGCCGTGGTGCTGCTGGCCTGCTGGGCCGTGCCGATGGTCTTCCTGCTGAACCGGGTGGACACCGCGACCGCGGTGCCGGCGCCCGTCGTCGCCGACCAGCAGGCGCGTACCGAGATCGCGGCCAACCGCGTCCGCCAGTCTCTCGGCCAGTCGTACACCGACCTGACGGACGTGGCCAGGAGCCTGTCCGGCCGGTCGTCGGCCGCCCAGACGGAAGTCCTCAAGCGCACCCTCGCCGACCACCGCCGGTTCCGCTCGCTCTACCTGCTGGACGGCACCGGGCACATCGTGCTGCGGGTGGGCGCGACGCCGCTGCGCACCATCGTCCACGTGCCCGGGAGCAACGGGATCACCACCGTCAACACCTCCGGCCGCATCCCGTCGATCGCCGCCTACGCCCAGGTCCCGGTGGTCGAGGGGAAGGCGCGCGGGGCCGGAGTGGTCCTCTTCGGCGAGATCGATGTGAAGGCCCTCAACTCCCTGCTCGCCCGGCCGAAGTTGGGCAGCGTCTGGGTGACGGACGAGAAGTACGAGGTCCTGGCGGCGAGCGTCGGTTACCGCGCCTTCGAGGCGCTGCCCAACCCGGGTCTGGCCCGGCTCGCCCGGGCGACCCTGGGCGCCCCGGGGACCGCGGGCACCGCCACCTCCGCGGTACTCGGCTCCTCCTCGGGCCTGTCCGTCGACGCCGCCGCGCCCCTTGCGCCGAGCGGCCCCGCCGTCGGGCTCGGCTGGCGGGTGGTGACGGCCGAACCGGCGATGGCGCTCCAACTCCCCGCGTTCCAGGCGGAGCAGCGCACCATGCTCGCCGGGATCCTCGGTCTGACGGTGGGCGCGGCCTGCCTGGGCTGGCTGCACATCGTGGTGATCCGGCCGCTGCGCACCGTGGCCGTGCTCGCCGAGCGGCTGGCCGACGGAGACCGCCGTACCGTGCTCTACCCGGTCAACCACGACGAGGTCGGCTCGGTCACCCGCGGCCTGGAGCTGATCCGGCAGACCCTGGCAGAACGCGGCCGGGTGGCCGGCTCCGGCCAGGCCGACGCCGCCGCCGCCCGGCCCGGTGTCACCCCCCGGTCCCGGCACGAGAGCGCACCCCAGCGGTAGTTAGGACGGAATCGACGTGCTCTTCCTCTATGTGGTCCTGCTGCTGTGCTGCGCCGCGCTGCTGGTCGCCGGGGTGCTGGAGCAGAAACGGCACTTCGCCTCGCTGGACCAGATCCCGACCCGGGTGCTGGTCAACGGCATCCGCGGCAAGAGCTCGATCACCCGGCTGTGCGCGGGCGCACTGCGCGGCGGCGGTCTGGTCACCGTCGCCAAGACCACCGGCACGGCCGCCCGGTTCATCCACCCGGACGCCACCGAGGAGCCGGTCTACCGCAAGTTCGGCCTGTCCAACATCGTCGAGCAGATCGGCATCGTGCGGCGGGCGGCGGCGTACCGGCCGGACGCGTTGGTGATCGAGTGCATGGCGGTGATGCCCGCGCTGCAGGAGACCAACCAGGAGAAGCTGATCCGCTCCACCATCGGCGTGCTGTGCAACGTGCGCGAGGACCATCTCGAGGAGATGGGACCGACCCTGGACGATGTCGCCCGCTCGCTGTCCCGCTCAATGCCGGTCGGCGGAGTGTGTGTCACCGCCGAGAAGGAGCGGCTGCACATCCTCCAGGAGGAGGCCGACAAGCGGAACTGCCGGCTGATCGCGGTCGATCCACAAACGGTGAGCGACGCCGAGTTGCGCGGCTTCAACTGGTTCACCTTCAAGGAGAACGTGGCGATCGCGCTCGCCGTCGCCGAACTGCTCGGCGTGGACCGGCAGGCCGCCCTGCGGGGGATGTGGGACGCGCCGCCGGACCCGGGTGTGCTCTCGGTGGAGCGCTACGTCACGCCGGAGGGCAAGCGGCTGCGGTTCGCAAACGTCTTCGCCGCCAACGATCCGGAGTCCACGCTGATGAACGTCGAGCAGCTGGCGGAGCTCGGCGCGATCCACCGGCCGTTGAGCGTGGTCATCAACTGCCGCCCGGACCGCGTGGAACGCAACGGCCAGATGGGCGCGATCGTCTCCGACCTCGCCGCGGAGGTGGTCCTGCTCATCGGCCATCCCACCAAGAGCGCCCGCGACGCCATTCCCGCGGGGTTCGCCGGCAGGGTCGTCGACCTCGGCGGCGACCGCCGCGACCCGCGGGAGCTGACCGCAGCGATCCTCGCCGAACTCGGTCCGGCCTCCTCGCTGGTGGCGATCGGCAACATACACGGCCAGGGCGAGCTGTTCCTGGAGTGCCTCGCCGAACTGCCGCTCGACGACTCCGACGAACCGCTCACCGTCGCCCCCGACGGCTTGGATCAGGACACCGTGCGGATCGCGCTCGCCCGCCCGCCCGAGCCGGAGCCGTACAGCTGGGTGGCGCCGCTGGAGACCCCGGCGCACGGCCTGTCCGTCCCCGGCCAGCGCGAGCTGGCCCGCCGGTTCGCCGCCCGCCACGGCCACGCCGAAGCCGAAGCCGACTGGCCCCACTCCCACGATCCGTACCAGCCCACGAGGAATCCGTAAGTGATCCCCGCCACCCTCACCCCACAGACCGCCGCGCTCGGGATCGCCCTCGGGCTGGTCTTCTCGCTGATCTGCTATCTGACCACCAACCTCTCCCCCGGCGGGATGATCACCCCGGGCTGGCTCGCCCTCACCCTCGTCACCGACGCGCAGATGGCCGTGATGATGGTGGGCGTCGCGGTGCTGACGTACGTCGCGACGAAGGCGCTGCAACGCAACGTGATCCTGTACGGCAAGCGGCTGTTCGCCGCCGTGGTGCTGTGCGCGGTACTGATGCAGACCACGCTGATGCTCGCGCTCAACCACGAGTTCCCGCTGCTCTACACCTCGCAGACGCTCGGTTTCATCGTGCCGGGGCTCATCTCGTACCAGCTGGTCCGCCAGCCGGCGACGGCCACCCTCATCTCCACCACGGCGGTGACGCTCGCCACCTACGTGGTGCTGGTCGCCGGGCTGTTGCTCGGCGCGCTGCCCACCAGCTGAACGCCACCACCCGTTCCACCCGCACCACCAGGAGGACGTGCCATGAACCCCGCCCCCGGCAGCCGGCCGAACCGGCGCCCGAGCCGCCGTACGGTTCTGGGGACGGTCGCGGGCCTGGCTGCCGCCGGAGTGGTCGGCGGTTTCGCCTGGAACCGCTTCGACGGTGGCGACAACGACGGCACCAGCAGCAGGACTCCGGCCGGAAGGGGGAAACCCATTTTCGAGCGGCTTTCCGGGCCGGACCGCACCCTGGTGCGCGCCGCCGACGGCACCATGCTCGCCACGTTCACCGACGGCGCCCGTACCGTCGTGCTCACCGGGCCGTCCCGCCGCTTCAGCGAGCCGAGGACCACCTCCGCGGTGGTCGAAACAACCGCCTGGGTACGGCTGTTGCCCACCGCGTGGCAACACGGCAGGGAAGATACCCACTGGTTCAAGCAGTGGTTCCCCAAGGCCCTCGCCGACCGAAGCCCGGACCTGTTCACCATCGCCTTCGAGTACTCCAGCGCCGGTGCGCCCGACAAGCACACCAAGTCCGGGGTGCGCTACGCGGGGCGGGCGCACTTCGGCCCGCGCGTCCCGGGGGTCGACTCCCCGCTGGAGTTCCACTACCACGACGAGAAGTCCGACTTCTACGACTACCTCGGCATTCCGTGGACGTTCCCGGACGGCACCCGCCGGCAGCCGGAGAAGGCCCGTTACGGCGACGTCGACTGCTCCGGGTTCCAGCGCCTGGTCTGGGGCTACCGGATGGGCTTCCCCCTGCACGAGACCAACGCCCCGGGCCCCGGGCTGCCACGGCGCGCGTTCGCCATCGCCGCCTACGGCCCGGGCGTGACGGTGATCCCCGACACCAAGCAGCGGCCCACCGACGTCAGCCCGCTCCAACCGGGCGACCTGCTCTTCTTCTCCATCGCCATCGGCAGGCCACACGACATCGACCACTGTGGTTTCTACCTGGGTCTCGACAACGGCGGCCACCCCCGCTTCTACTCCAGCCGCTCGGCCGCCGACGGACCCACCATGGGCGACCTGGCCGGCGCCGCCATCCTCGACGGGAACGGCTTCTACGCCCGCGGCTTCCGCAGCGCCCGCCGCCTGTGAGCCGTGACATGCCGCCGAGTCGACCCGATCCGTACCCCCGAGGACCCGCCATGGCCACCACCCCCGCCGCCCAGTCCACCGGCGCGCACCGTCGCCACCGGGCGGCACCCCGCCGCCACCGGGCAGCGCCCCGCCGCTCCGGCCGGTCCGAGGCCGTCGAGCGCTGGGAGCGCCCCGCGCTCGCGGCGGTGCTCGCCCTCGCCACGGTGCTGTACGCATGGGGCATCGGGCACGCCGCCATCCACCCCTTCTACAGCGCGGCGGTACGGTCGATGGCCGGCAGTTGGCGTGCCTTCCTCTTCGGTGGGCTCGACCCCAGCGGTTCGATCACCATCGACAAGCTCCCCGGTGCCTTCTGGCCCGAGGCCGCTGCCGTCTGGCTCTTCGGCCCGCACAGTTGGGCGGCCGCGCTCCCGCAGGTCGTCGAGGGACTGCTCACCGTCTACCTGGTGCACCGGATCGTCCGCGCCTGGGCCGGGCCGCTCGCCGCGCTGATCGCCGCGCTGGCGCTCACCCTCACCCCGATCACCGTGGTCCTCAACCGGGCCACCATCTCGGACACCGCGCTCACCCTGCTGCTGGTCGCGGCCGCCGGAGCGCTGCAGAAGGCGGTGCGCACCGGGCGGCTGCTGCCGCTGATCACCAGCGGGATCTGGGTCGGGCTCGCCTTCCAGGCCAAGATGTTGCAGGCCTGGCTGGTGCTGCCGGTCTTCGCCGGGGTCTACCAACTCGCCGCTCCCGGCTCCTGGTTGAAACGAGCCGGGCGCGTGCTGCTGGCCGGGGTGACGGCGCTCGTCACATCCTGCTTGTGGGTGCTGGTCGCCTGGGTGACGCCGGCCGCCGACCGCCCGTACCTCGACGGAACGTCCAACAACGACCCGTTCACCCTGGTCTTCGCCTACAACGGCCTGAGCCGCTTCGGCAGCAACCCCACAGCGTTCGGCGCCGTCCCCGGGACCGCCGCCAGCCGCACCAGCGACAACACCGGTTGGGGCATGCTGGTCAACCACACCGTCGGCCCGCAGGTCGCGTGGTTCCTGCCGCTCGCGCTGCTGTCTTTGGTGCTGTGTGTGGTGTGGCGCCGTCGCCGTCCGCGAACCGACCTGCTGCGTGCAGGATTCCTGCTCTGGGGCGGCTGGCTGGTCGTGCACGCCGTGGTGTTCGGCGCCTCCAACGGCAACCACCCCTACTACACCGCCGTCATCGCCCCGGCGCTCGCCGCGCTCGCGGGCGGGGGGCTCGCGCTCTTCTGGCGCGCCTACGAAGACGGCGGCCGGCGCCGCGTGGCGCTGCCCTGCGCGATCACGCTGACCGTGGTGTGGGCTCTGGTGGTCGACTGGCCGACCCGGTTCGTCTCCTGGCTGCTGCCGATCGCGGTGATGCTCGCGCTCTGCGGTGTGCTGGGCCTGTGGACCCGTGGGCCGCGCACCTCCCGGCCGCTGGTGTGCGGGGCGCTGGCTGCCGGGGTGGCGGCGACACTGGTCGTACCGGCAGGCTGGGCCGCGTCCTGCCTCGACCCGCTCTATGCGGGCGCATCGACCTCACCCCTGGCCGGGCCGGTCGGCGACAACTACCTCGCCGTCATCCACCACCGCGCCTCGCTCAGGAGGATCGGGCTCGACCAGCCGTCCGCCCGCGACGCCGCCGTGCTCGGCTACCTCAACGCGCACCGCCACGGCGAGAAGTACCTGCTCGCCACCCAGGCCGCCTACACCGCCGAACCCCTCCTGCGCGCCGAGGCACAACCCATGCTCGTCATGGGCGGGTTCACCGGACGCACCCCCTTCCCCAGCGCCCAGCAGTTCGGCGACCTGGTGGCGACCCACCAGCTCCGCTATGCCATGCTCACCACCCAGCGCCCCACCACCCCGGCCACCACCTGGGTCAAGGCCCACTGCACCCGCATCCCCCCGACCGCTTACGGCCGCGCCACCAACGGCAGCTTCGCCCTCTACGACTGCCGCCCCGGAGGATGAGCGGCCGCCGATCGGTGGCCTCGACGGCCCCCCAGCTCTGCAGACGTCCACGGTCTCGTCGGCGCGGTCAGATCCTCCAAGGCTGCACGCACGGTGTCCCCGCCAACGAGTCGCGTCGGCGACAAACCACCCCCGGGAAAGTGTGCGATGACCGATGCCCCCGTACCCGTGGCAGTCACCGCCGTGCCCGGCCGGACCGCGGGGCCTCGCCGACGGGAAGCGTGGCCGGCGTGCGCGGCGGCCGCGGCGACTGTGGTGGCGCGTGGCGCAGCCGCATCTGCCGGGTGCCGAGGACTGCATCGCCGGGGAGGGGATCGCGCCGCCCTGGGCGGTCTGGGTCGGCGGCCTGCTGCCGCTGGTGGTCTCCTCGGTGCTCGTGGCGCGCCGGGGCGGCGGCAGCGCGGCGCGAGGTGGCCGGGTGGTGGCGTGGGCGGGCTGGACGGGGTGTGGCCTGCTGTTGTGGTCGGCGGCCGGCCTGGTCTTCGGCGCGTTCCGGGCGTTCTTCTGGATGACCGGTACCCCGGCCGGTGACTTCTCGCGCGTCGACCGGGCCGGATTCCTGACCTGTGCCGCGGCGTTCACCGCCACGGCGCTGCCGGCGCGGGCGATCCGGTCGGTGTGGCGGGCGGTCTGCGGCGGGTGTGTGCGGTGCGCTGCCGGGCCACCGGGCGCGCCTGGCTGACGAGCCGTCACGAACGGCGCATGGCAGAGCAATACCAGCCGGTAACCAATAGCAAATCGGGTGCTAAGCCGCCGCATTGATCACCTAGCGTGGGCAATCAATACGGCTGCGTCGTGCATTCTCGGCCCTTACTACCAGTAACCAAGGTTGTTGACAGAGCGTCATTGCAGGGGGCTACAAGTACTGTAATAATTCCCTACCTCAGGGCATAGACCTCCACTCCGCATCGCATTCACCCGCGAAGGCACCCGTGGCACGCCCTGGGTATCCCCCCATACGAAAGAGTTGAGACATGCGCTTTCCCCGACTCTTCACACTGAGGAGAGCCTTAGCGACAGCCGCGGTCACCACCGGGTGCCGCCAAGTACTGTTCATGGGGCGAAACACCATCAGGAAGGCCTGCCTGTGAAGCACGCACGGAGAAAACCCCGCAGCCGGACGCGGGCCCGGGTCGCCGGTACCACGGGTGTACTGGCCGTCTTCCTGAGCGTCGGGATCGGATCAGCCAACGCTGCCGGGAAGAACACCGCGGCCCCCACGGCCAAGGCGGTGCCGCTGGCAGAGGAGAACGACCCGGCCCAGGCAAACGCCCAGGCCAAGGCCAACGACCCGGCCCAGGCAAACGCCCAGGCCAAGGCCAACCACCCGGCCCAGGCAAACGCCCAGGCCAAGGCCAACGACCCGGCCCCGCCGAACGCCCCGGGTCAGCTGACGCTCCCCGCCCCGACCGGGCACTACCAGGTCGGGACGATCGACCTCCACCTGGTCGATCCACACCGCACGGATCCGTGGCTGCCGGGCAGCCGGCCGCGCGAGCTGATGGTTTCGCTGTGGTATCCGGCCACGCACACCGCCCACTACCCTGCCGCGCCCTGGATCCAGCCCGCCGCCGCCGCGCACCTCCTGGCCGCCATGCAGGTGCCGCCGAACACGGTGACCCTGCCCACCACCGCCGGGCACACCGGCGCCCCGGTTGACCAGAAGGCCGGCAAGCTGCCGGTGCTGCTGTACTCGCCCGGGCGGGGTTCGGACCGCGCGACGAGCACCGCGCTCGTCGAAGACCTGGCCAGCCGCGGCTACCTGGTCGTCACCCTCGACGACACCCACGAGGACAGCGAAGTGCAGTTCCCCGGCGGTCGGGTGGAGGTGAGCACCATGCCGCCAGGCACCCCCGCGACCCGCGTGTTCGACGTCCGGGTCGCCGACACCCGCTTCGTCATCGACCAGCTGGCAGCTATCGCCCACGGCTACAACCCGGACGTGGACCACGCGCATCTGCCCCACGGGCTGTCCCACGCGATAGACATGGACCGAATAGGGATGTTCGGCGCCTCCCTCGGCGGGGGAACGGTGCCGGCGGCCATGCAGGCAGACTCCAGGATCCGCGCCGGTGCGGACCTGGACGGACAATTCTTCGGACCGGAGATCACCCGGGGCCTCAACCGCCCCTTCCTGCTGCTCAGTTCCCAGCACCACAACCGAAACGACGACGGGAGCTGGGCAACCTTCTGGAAACACCTGCACGGCGACCGGTACGACCTGAAGCTGCTCGGCGCCGAGCACCTCTCCTTCCTGGACTGGGAGGCCTTCTTCCACGAGGCACCCGGTGCCTTCAGGCAAACTCCCGCCTCACTCGTCCAGACACTCGGCGCGATCGCCCCCGACCGCGCCATCGAAATCCAACGCGTTTACCTCGCGGCCTTCTTCGACAAGGAACTGCGCCACCAGCACAGCCACCTGCTCGATGGCCCCTCCCACCACTACCCGGAGGTCGCCTTCGTCCGCTGAACCGACCAGCCGTACGCGCGACCTGGGCGGGACCCTCACGGTTCCCGCTCTGTCGCGGATCCGGCCGGTCACCCGGCGACCGCACGATGGTGAGCCGGTCTTCCGCACCATGGCCTGAAGCCTGCTGCAGAAGGCCGTCAAAGGCAGCCGCCCCGGCAGATCCGGCGGTATCGCCGGTGGCGCCGAGAAGCCCATCTGCGCAGGTCGGATGATGGATCGCACTGTTCGCCACGGCGGGTCGGCGGCGTCACCGGGCATGATGATCGGTCGTGCGGCCCGGTTCTTCGTCCGGCACCCAGCGGCCACGTGGTCAACGTCCTGGGACATCGCCTGGACCGCTGATGGTGAAGGTGCTGGGCGCAGCAACTCGTTCATCGCTGCGACCAGCACCGTCGCCCTCGAAGCCACCGACCGCATCCCGGTCACGGAGCGCGCCGCCTCCGCCTCCTCGTGGACGAATACGCCCACCACCACAACGGACACGGACCGCACCGACGTAGTCCGCGCCGTAGGTGGCCACGGCTGCGTGGACCGCATCGAGGGCCGCCCGAAGCGGTAGGGGTTGAGGAACATCGGAACGAAAACCGGCGCTACTGAGGTCGAACTCGTGATGTCGCCGGGTTGCTCAGGTGAGTCTGATTGTCGGGCCGGTCTCGGCGAGGCAGCCGTCTATGACCAGACTGTCGGCCGACGCCGATTACCGGGTGCGCTCAGTACGGTCGTCGTACTCTTCGCGGGCGGTGATGACTTCTTCGATATGCAGCACGGACCACTCCGTGAGCGCCTTCAGCGGTCCCCGCAGCGTCTGGCCGAGCGCGGTCAGCTCATACTCCACGTGCGGCGGCACCTCTGGGTAGACGGTCCGGCTGATCAGCCCGTCGCGTTCGAGGGTGCGCAGCGTCTGGGTGAGCATCTTCTCGCTCACGCCCGCCAGCGCCTGCCGGAGCTGGCCGAACCGGGAGGTCCCGTTCCGGCCGAGTTCGCCCAGCACGAGGACCGCCCACTTGCTGCCGATCTGGTCGAGCAGGTCCCGCGACGGGCAGCCGCGCTCGTACGGATCGAATGACGGTATGGACTCGGTCACGTTCTCGACAGAAGCCATACGGCTCACCTCAATGCTATCGATCCGGTAAGTACCGTACCAAGAAGTGGCTACTCCCCAACAGTGAGTGTGCAGGTCATTCTGTGTTCCATCCCGCCGCGGACGGACCGCGGCAGGCGTGCGAGGCACGCGCGGAACGAAGGAATGACCATCATGTCGATCGTCGTCACTGGAGCCACCGGCCAGCTGGGCAGGCTCACCATCGAGGCACTGCTGCGGCGCGGGATCCCGGCCGCGGACATCATCGCGACCGGCCGGGACATCGGCAGGATCAAGGACCTGGCCGGCCGAGGCATCACGGTACGCCGCGCCGACTTCGCGGACACCGACGGCCTGGCCGAGGCATTCGCGGGGGCGGACAGGCTGCTGCTGATCTCGGCCTCGGTCCCCGTGGGCGAGCGGGTCGCCAACCACCGCCGCGTGATCGACGCCGCGGCGTCCGCTGGCGTGTCGCTAGTGGCATACACGAGCACGACGCACGCGGACACGGCCACCACCGTCATCGGTGCCACGCACGGCGAGACCGAGGAGTATCTGCGGGACCGCGGAATCCCCAGCGTGCTGCTGCGCAACGGCTGGTACCTGGAGAACTACACCAGCCAACTGCCGCAGATCCTGCAGAACGGCGCCGTCGTCGGCGCCGCAGGCGAGGGACGGATCAGCGCCGCGTCCCGCGCCGACTACGCCGAGGCCGCAGCGGTCGTCCTCACCGCTGAAGGCCACACCGGCGCCGTGTACGAGCTCGGCGGCGACGAATCCTTCACCCTGACTGAGCTCGCCGCCGCGATCTCCGCTGCGGCCGGAAAGCAGGTTACCTACGCTGACCTCCCGGTGACCGACTTCGCCCAGGTACTGGCCGCCGCGGGCCTACCCGCCGAGCTGGCGGAGGTCCTCGCTGACGCTGACCGCGGCATGAACCGCGGCGAGATGTACACCGACTCCGGCGACTTGCGCCGCCTGATCGGCCGCCCGCCCGTGACCCTGGCCGAGGCACTCGCGGTCGCCCTGCATTACTGAGGTTGAACTCGTGATGTGGCCGGGTTGCTCAGGTGGGTCTGATCGTCAGGCCGGTCTCGGCGAGGCAGCCGTCCATGAGTTTGCTGCGGTACTGGATGTGCCGTAGGCCGCGCCGGATGCGCTGGACGAGGTGTTCGGGGGTGCTGAAGGCGACGTTGGAGAGCCAGCCGCGTCGCAGGAGGGACCAGACCCCTCGACGGGGTTGAGATCGGGTGCGTAGGGCGGCAGATAGTAGATGGTCAGCCAGTCCCGGGCCTCGGCGAACTTTTGCAGGTCGGCGGCCTTGTGGACGTTGAGGGTGTCCCAGACGAGCACGATCGGGCCGCCGAGCTGCTGGTGTGCTGCGATCAAGAGGTCCCGGTAGTCGCGCCAGGAGAAGCTCTTGCGCCCATCGCGACGGCCGTCGTCATGGCGGGGCCGGTAGATGAGCCTGGAGCGGTGACCGGGTTTGTAGCAGGTCAGCGCAGCGATGGAGATCCGTCTGCGGGAGCGGCCGCGGACCCGCACCACCGGGGTCCGGCCACGCGCACCAGCTCATCGGCGGACGCACGTCCACGGGCATACTGCTGCTGCGCACCACCGACTGATCGCCGACTCCTGCATGCGACGGGCCGTCAGGCGGGCTCATCCCGCCGGTCATCCACGACGAGCAACTGGCCCAGGGGCGCGTGCAGTGCCCCAGACCCAAGGACACGGACCCATGAATGCAGCAGCACAGCACATCCATGGACTGCCTGGCGTCGCGGGAAGGGTGTCGGCGCCGCTCCCGCGCGGGACAGCCAGAGTTCCCTACCCGGAAGACCGAGAGAGCACCGCTTCGTACCAGTTATTCCTCTATCAAGGGATTTGACGAGATTTCCTCATCGTCTCAGTCGATCTGGTCCGGTTGACGCCACTCATGTCACGCGTGACCTCGACCCGCACGGCGATGAAACCGCGCATCCCTGGAATAGGAGGCGCCAACATGGAGGACCGATGACATCGATCAAGACGTTCCAAGTCACCTTCGACTGCGCGGAACCTGAGCGCCTCGCTCGCTTCTGGTGCCAGGTGCTCGGGTACGTCGTGCCGCCGCCCGAGGGATTCGCCACGTGGGACGAGTACAAGCGCTCGCAACCACCCGAGCAACGGGACTCATGGTTCGCCTGCGTCGATCCAACAGGCGTGGGCCCGCGGCTGTACTTCCAGCGCGTTCCCGAAGGAAAGGCCGTCAAGAACCGAGTGCATCGGCATGTCGACGGATACGGCGCGCAGCGACTCGACGGCCAAGGGTCGGACCACGATCGCGTGGAGTTCCGCCCGAACCTGGTGGCCAGCGGTGACCGCGGCGGGCACGT
>CAYNNX010000058.1:0-24831 GCA_964398515.1 uncultured Streptantibioticus sp.
CTCTGCACACCGAGCCGTCGGCACAGGTCGGCGACCACCTCGGGCACGAGGCGGTTGCCGCGCTCCAGCACCGCGGCCACGCTGGTCTCGGTGAAGCCCATCCGCAGCGGCGTCTCGCCGGGCTCCCAGTATCTGCGGCCGTCGTCGCAGGTCATCGTCATGTCGCCGGCGTACTCGCCGATGTGCCGGGTTTCGACCGCCAGTATGGGCGCCGAACCCGATGTGGTGAGATACCCCACCCCGCAGCCGTCGCCGGGTATGGCCGCCTGGGACAGCCGGCGGACCTCGGGGTGCGTGAAGAGCCGGCCGGCGGCGTTCTGGGCGTTGCAGACCAGGGCCGTCCTGGCGTCGGTGGTGGTGAGGATGTGACGGGCCAGGCCCAGCATGTGCACGAACGACGCGCACCCGGCGTTGGCCACGTCGACCAGCCACTGCGGGGTGAGCCCCAGCCGCCGGGCCACCTCGGTGCCCGCACCCGTGAACGGGGTGTCCGGCAGTTGGCTGTGCACCAGCAGCACGTCGACGTTGCGGATCTCGTCGCGGCCGTGCCGCTCGATCAGCGGCTGGACGGCCCGCTCGACCATGTCGACGTTGGTCTCGTCGCGGGCCGCATGGTGCCGCAGCGGCGGGATCTTGAACATGGGGCTGTCGCGCAGCCCGTCCTCGGCACCGGGGTGGTCGGTGTAGAACGAGGCGGGGACCGGGTCTCCCGGGAGGTAGCCCGCCACATCGGTGAGGCTGACGGTGGCGGTCACTTCGCCACCGCCCGGACGGGCGGCACGCTGACCGGAAGGCCGTTGCGGTGCCGGTGCTCCAGGATCGCCTTGAGGTTGCGCATCTCCAGGGTGTGACCGGCGTAGAACAGGTCCCAGTACTCCCCGACCCACCGCCGGTCCGGCCGTGGCGCGCGCTCGGGGTGCGGGTTGGCGTCGTAGTAGGGGTGGTGGCAGTTCGTCCAGATGATCACCGACCCGGGCCGGTCGAGTACCGACTCGGCCGGTACCACCCGCATCAGGTAGACCATCCACAGCTTGTCGCCCTGGTCCCATGCGCAGTGGTAGTCCACCGTCATCGCCTCGGCGTTGGCGGCCACCCTGCAGTAGATGCGGGTGTCCGCCTCCAGCATGTCGCGGCCCACCCACAGGCCGGGGGTCTGCGTCGGGGCGAACTCCCGCAGGGTGCAGGTCCATTCCTCCAGATGGTGTCCCTGCCGCAGGTAGTCGTAGGTCTGCTCGGGCGGGCAGTCGACGTACTCCTCGATGGTGCAGTACGTGCCGTAGAGCTGGCGGTGCGGATAGGACTCGCGGGTCAACTCCAGGCAGCGGGACGCGAGTTCCTCGGGACTGGTGTTCTCCACGTTCACCAGTCCGGGGACGTCAGCCGACATGGACCGGTCCACGCTCATCGGCGTTCTCCTTGCTGTCGGTCGGCCGCCGCCCGGCGGCGGCCTGGAAGGGCAGGAACGGGGGGAGCTCGCCGGGGTCGACGTCCACGGCCACCAGGGACGGACCGCGGCCGGTGTTGCCGCGCATCAGTGCCCGGCGCAGCAGCACCGCCGAATCGGCCCGGGTCGCCGCCAGGGTGGGGAACATGGCAGCGGCGCCCGCGGCGATGTCGGCCGGGAGGAAGACGTTGTCCTCGCGAGTGCCGCCCAGGTAGAGCTCCTCACGGACGGCGCACATGGCGTGCGCGTTGTTGTTGAGGACGACGAAGGTGACGGGCGCGGCGTACTCCACGGCCGTGTGCACCTCCATGCCGTGCATGAAGAACGCGCCGTCCCCGGCGATGACGTAGGTGCGCCGCCCGGTGGCGAGGGCGGCGCCGATGCCCGCGCCGAAGGAGTACCCCATGCCGCCCATGCCCACCGCCACCACGAAGCGGCCGTGGCGCGGAGCAGGGAGCCAGTGGATCGCGCTGGCACCGACGTTGCCCGCGTCCACGAAGACGTGCGCGTCCGACGGCAGGGCCGACTCGATCGCGGCGAGCGCCTCCACGTAGGAAAGGGTGCCGCCGCGGCTCCCGGTGCCCCTGCTCGGCGCTGCGGGCACACGTGGGCGGTCGGCGGACTCCCGCTGCCCCGCCCGGGGCTCCAGCCGGTCCGCCAGCGTGCGCAGCGCCTCCCGGAGGTCGCCCGGCACCGCGACACCCGGCACGAACGGCGGTTCGGGGTCGACGCACACGACGGGGGTGCCGTCCAAGGCCGCGTCCAGCCCGCCGCGTGCCATCACCGGCAGGCGGGTGCCGACCAGCAGGCAGGCGCCGGCGCGCCGCAGGCACTCCTCGACATGCCGGTGGCCCATCACCCCGGCGACGCCCGCGAACCGGGGATCACGGTTGTCGAAGACGTCCTTGGCGTCCGGGGTCACCGCCACCCAGGCCCCCAGCCGCCGAGCCAGCGCGGCGAGTTCCTCCCGGGCGTCGCCGGCGGCCACGCCCTCGCCCGCTATCACCAGGACCTCGTCGGCGCCGCGCAGCACGTCCACCGCCCGGTCCAGGGCGGGCGCCTGCGGTCCGGCGGCCGGCTGGGCCGGCGGCCGCCGCTGCGTGCCGGGCCGTGCCGACGGGACGGCGACGGACGCCTGCTGCACGTCCTTGGGCAGCAGCAGCACCGCCGGGCCCCGCGGATGGGTTCGCGCGGCCGTCATGGCCCTCGCCAACATCTCGTGGATCGCCTGCGGTTCGGTGACGCGCGCGCAGAACCGGGAGACGGGTGCGAACACCTGCTGTGCGTCGAAGGTGCCCGCCTTGCCGCTGGAGTCCTGGAACGCGCCCCGTCCGTCGTGCGCGGTCGGCGGCTGCCCGACCAGCGCCAGAACGGGTATCCGCGAGGCGTGTGCCTCCGCGAGTCCTGGTACCAGGTTCATCGCTCCGCCGCCCGAGGTGGCGGCGACGACACCGAGCCGCGCGGTCGCGCGGGCGTATCCGTCGGCCATGGTGGCCGCCGAGAACTCGTGCTTGGCGACGACGGGTTGCACCTGCCCGGCGGTGGAGTGCAGGGCGTCGTACAGGTCCTCGATGTTCGCCCCGCCGACGCCGAAGACATGGCTGACCCCCGCGCGGCTCAGCTCCGCGGCCAGGTGGTCGACGACGCGGTTCGGCCGGGTCGTGGTCATACCGCGCTCACCTCCGCTCGGGCGGACTCCACGATGAGGCCGACGGGGGAGACCCGCTGGAAGCGGTGGCGGTACTCGCCCGGGGTGAGCCGAACGGCCCGGGCGAAGGCCCGCAGAAACGTTTCGGTAGTCAGGAAGCCGCAGCGCCGTGCCACCTGGCCCACCGACAGGTCGGTGGTCTCCAGCAGTTCACGGGCCTGGGCGATCCGCATCCGCTCGACGTACCGGCCCGGCGTGGTGCCCACCTCGCGCCGGAAGACCCGGGCGAAGTTGCGGGGGCTCATGTTCGCCCGCTCGGCCAGATCGCTCACCGGCAGCGGCCGTTCGAGGTTCGCCGAGATCCATTCCTGCACTGAGCGGATGGGCGGGCGGTCGGCCAACTGGGCGTCGAGAACCGCGCTGTACTGCGACTGGCCGCCGTGCCGTTTGAAGAACAGCACCAGGAAACGCGCCATCTCCAGTGCGAGCGCGGCACCGTGGTCGGCCTCCACCAGGGCCAGAGCCATGTCGATACCCGTGGAGACGCCGGCGGACGTCACGTACGGGCCGTCCCAGACGAAGATCGGCCCGGGGTCGACCGCCACCCGTGGGTAGCGGCGCGCCATCTCGTCGCAGAACGCCCAGTGCGTGGTCGCCCGCCGCCCGTCGAGCAGTCCGGCCTCGGCGAGCAGGAACGCCCCGCCGCACACCGAGGTGACCCGCCGCGAGCGGGCGGCGGCACCCCCGATCCACTCGACCAGCCCGCGGTCTGGGAGGACGTCCCTCAGCCCCCAGCCGCCCGGAACGAGCAGTGTGTCGATCGGCCCCTCGCCCGCGTCCAGCGGCGCGGCCTGGACCACCAGGCCCGCAGAGGTCCGCACCCATGGCGCCTCGGCGGAGACGCACTCGATCCGGTAGCCGGCGTCCGGCTGGGATAACAGCTGGTTCACCGTGTCGAACACCTCGATGGGGCCTGTGACGTCCAGGGCCTGACACCCGGAGTACAGCACCACCACAACTCGTCGCTGTGTCACGGTCACAGCCTGTATCCCATCCCTCGGCGGCCGCAATGACAGCCTGTTGACGTTTACTGCCACCGCCGCTCACCGGCCACCGGGGCCGCTGCCCACCAGCGGTTCGGCGCCGGGGACCGCCGCGCCAGTGAGGCAACTCACGTGGTCTGCGCGGCCGTGACCCGGACCGGCCGTCGGTGCGAGCGGGAGCAGGCCGACGTCCCGCTGGGCGGTTCGCCGTCCATCGCCGGTCCCTCGCGTGCGCAGTAGCGTCCTTCGGCAGGGAGGGGCTCACGGCAGCGTGGATCATGGTGATCGGCGGAGCGGTCGCCGTCTGCCTGGGAAGCGCGAGCATGCGGGATCGGACGGAGAGGTTCCCCGGTGCACGCCGACTCCGGGCGGGGGAACTCCTGACAGGTATGGCCTTGGTGGTCGGCGGCCTGACCGACGCCATGACATGGTTCGAGCTCGGTCGACGTCGTCCTCCACGCCGTGGCGATCGCCCTCGCGCTGACCGGCATCTCGCTGGTGCTCAGCGCGACGAGGGGGACACGGCGGTGAGGCGATGGACGGCGACCGGGATGATCAGGCCCACCTGAACCCGATGGCACCCCGTCCGAGCCGCCACCCAGGGGCGCTGCGCGGCCGGGGGCGCACGCACCTCGGGCAAGGCGTGATCGCGATCCCGCCGGCGGCCCGGTCTGCCGTACGGGTGCGCCGACCGGCACGGATCCGGGCGGAGTGCGCCCCGGCGCAGCACACTGGGAAGCACACGACCGGATGGCGACGGGAGGGTTTCGTGTGGTCCCCGCACGGCGTCCGCCTGCGGGCGCTGCTGGTGGCGTCCGCGCTGGCCGTGCTGCTCGCGTACGGCACCGTGGGGTACACGCTGTTCGGGTTCTCGCTGTCCGACGCCGTCTATCTGACCGTGATGACGCTGACCACCGAAGGGTCCACCGCCGCCGACCGGCTCGGCCCGGGCGGCAAGATCTTCACCGCCAGCGTGGCCGTGCTGGGCGTCGCGGTGTTCGTCGCCGCCGTCGGAGTGGTCGGGACCGCACTGGTGGAGGGCCGGTTCGGGCCCGGCGGAAGGAGACGCTTCATGCAGCACCGTATCGATGCCTTGCGCGACCACTTCATCATCTGCGCATACGGACGGGTGGGGCAGGCGGTGGCGCGCGAGTTCGAGGCCGAGGGGCTCCCGTTCGTGGTGATCGACAGCAAACCCGAGCTGGAGGAGGTGATGCAGCGCGACCGCGTGCTCCACCTGATCGAACCCGCCTCGTCCGAGGAGGTGCTGCGCCGAGCGGGTATCGAGCGCGCCCGCGGGCTGGTCTGCGCGGTGGACTCCGACGCCGAGAACGTCTACATCACCCTCATCGCCCGCTCCCTCAACCCGTCCATCGCCATTGTGTCGCGCGCCTCGCAGGCGGCCTCGGCGGAACGGCTCACCCGTGCCGGAGCCAGCAGCGTCGTCTCCCCCTATGTGACCAGCGGCAGGCGCATGGCCCTGCTCGCGGTGCGGCCGCACGTGGTGGACTTCCTCGAATTCACCCGCGCCGGGGCCTCCGGCGACCGTCTGGAGGAGATCCGCGTCGACCCCGACTCCCACCTCCTGGGACAGCCGCTGAAGCAGGCGTGCCGCGGTGCGCTGCCCCTGCTCATCCACCGCGCCGACGGCACAGTGCTGCCCAACCCCGACCCGGACACCATCCTGGGACCCGGCGACACGCTGATCGTCTTCGGCGATCCGGGGGCGCTGCGCCCGATCGAGGCCGACTGACGGTGATGGTGTTCGTGTGCGCCGCCCGCCGCCGGTGGGTGTGGCGCTCACCGGGGCGCGGTGGTGTCGCCTCGCCGATCGAGGGGGCGATCGCGCAGGGCCCGTACGACGGACCAGGCGACCGACACCATGGGGACGGCCACGACCGCGCCGATGACTCCGGCGACGATGCTGCCTGCGATGACCGACACGGCGATCACCACCGGGTGGAGCCGGACGGCCCAGCCCATCACCAGCGGGTAGACCACGTGGCCCTCGATCTGCCCGATGACGACGATGAGCAGCAGGACGATCGCCGCGGTGATCGGCCCGCGCGCGGCGAGGGCCGCCAAGCTCGCCACCGCCAGCGCGATGGGCGATCCGATGAGCGGGACGAAGGCGGCGAAGAACTCCAGGACGGCCAGCGGCAGGGCGAGTGGCACCCGCAGTGCGAACAGGGCGATTCCCACCAGGGCTGCGTTGGTGGCGGCCACGATGATGATGCCGCGGGTGTAGCCGGCGAAGGACTGCCAGGCCGCGCGTCCCGCGCCCGCCCATGCCGCGCGGGCCGTGCGGGGCAGTTGCTCATGGAACCAGCCCCACAGCCGCTCGCCGGAGTGGATGAAGAAGACGGCGCAGAACAGGGCCAGCGCCGCCGCCGTGGCCACGTCGACCAGTCGGCCGGCGCTGTCCAGTGCGCTGCTGACCAGGACAGAACGGTGCGAGGACACGAACGTGGCGATCTTCCCCTGCAGCCCCGACAGCGTCCGCGGGCTGACCCGGAACGGCGGACGCTCCAGCCAGTGCTCGATCTGCCCGATTCCGCCGCGGAACTCGCCGGCCAGCCTGGCCGACTCCCCGGCCACCAGATAGCCCGCCAGAGCCAGGAGGGCGAACAGCAGCACCAGGCTGCCCAGCAGGGACAGGGCCACGGCCAGGCGGCGGGGCAGGTGGCGGGCGAGCAGATCGGCGAGGGGCCGCAGCACGGATGCCACCACGAGGGCGAGGAACACGGCGACCGCGACCAGCTGGAAGCGTCCGAGACGTGTGAACACCTCGTAGACCAGCACCCCGCACAGCAGCAGGCGCCAGGCGTACCCGGCGGCGATGCGCAGGCTCGGATTGACCGCCTCGACGCCGACGGGCGGGGAGGCCGTGGCCGTCCGGACGGTCGCGGCGGTACGGGCCCGCTGCACGGCCCCCACCGTGTGGGGAGACCGGCTGCCCAGCACCACAATGCGCATCCGGCGCCCGGGCCGCGGCCGGTGCGCCGGGGGGTGCGGCCGGCGGCGCGACGAAGGCGAACCGCTGCTCACCAGGGGCTCACCGCCTTCCGCTGTCCGGCCCGCCGCGTTCCCCGCGGGGTGCCACGCGACGCAGCGGGCCGGCCGCGAAGGGACCGCGCGATCCTGGCGTCGTTCCACGCAGACGTAGCGAGTCCGCACACGCGTACCCCGCCGGAGGCAGGCGGGCACCGCCCGACGTGTGCTGAGCGAGGGCGGCCTCGACGGCGGCCGGGCACGCGAATCTCCCGGCCGTCGCCCAGGACCCTGCCGGCTCGTCGTGGAGGCGGAGGCGGTGTGAGCCTCGTGGCGGTGCCGCGCGCCGGGCGAGCGGCACGGCGGGGCGCACGGTGTTCACGACGCTCCGAGCGGCCCGGCCGACACCGGCCGTCCGCCGGGTCGCGGCGCGGGGGTGTGTCATGAACCGCGCCTACCCGCAGGGCGGTTCACGATGCGGGCCACGTGTGCTCTGCTCGGGTCTGCGACACCGCGAGGAGTCGGGCCGGGCAAGTCCGTTGCGCAGCAGCCTCGGTCATCCGGACTGCCCGGGCCGAGGGCATGGTCGCGGATGCTCCGGGACGGCTGCGTCCGGTGTGTATGGAGTCGCTTGTCGCGGGTAACCGCTGGTCAGCTCTGACAGCCGGCGAAGGGATTCACTGTGACCGCCATACCGTTGTCCGTCGAGGTGCACGTGCCGGACCCGGAGGTCGCGCTCGTGGCGGTCGGCGGCCACCTGGACCTGGACACCGGCACCGAACTCCACTGCCACTTGGCCAATCAGCTGCACCACGGCCGTCGTCACCTGGTGGTGGATCTGTCGGCCGTGCCCTTCATGGACTCCTCGGGACTCAACATCATCCTTCGCGCGTACCAGGCGACTCGCGGCATGGGGGGCAGCGTTCAACTTGCGGCACCGAGGGCGAGCGTGCGCAGGATCCTCGACCTTACGGGGGTGAGTCTCACCATGCCGGTGAGGGAAACGGTGGGCGAGGCCCTCCGGCATGTCCAGGGCACACCGCAGGCGGCGGGCCAGACCGACCGGGGCGACCACGAGCCTGCGCCGGCCTCCTGGGCGAAGCCTCCTACCGCATGAGGCGTTGCTCGGCGGGCAGCCGAGGAGTCACGGGTCCGAGCGAAGGAGAATTAGCCGATGCTGATGCCCCACCCCCTCGTCCTGCGGCAACTGCTGGCGCACTACGAGGAGTTGCGCACGCAGGTCGACGACGAGGCCGCACCGGAGGTGCACCGCGAGTTGCTGGACACCATCTACACCCTGTGCGTCTCCACCGGAACGCGTGAGATCGAGGCGGCGGTGTCCATAGCGCGCGAGTACCTCGACCAGAGCAGCCTCGGCCGGCGCCACGTCCAACCGGGCGCTGCCGTGGCGTAAGCCCGGCCGCGGGGCCTGCATGATGCGCAGCGCCCCGCGGTGTGATGCGCGGGCTCCGGCGGTGGCGCCCGTCAGCCCGTCGTCCGTCAGCCGTCGCCGAGAAGCTGCGGGCGGAGAAGTCCGAACAGGCGGCTGAGCCTTCGTGAGACCTGTACCTGGTTGCAGCCCAGCCGCTCAGCGATCTGAGCTTGCGTCAGATCCTCGCAGAAGCGCAGACCCAGCAGGAGCCGGTCCTCGTAGGAGAGTTTCTTCACCAGGGGGACGAGGGTCTGATGGTTCTCGACACCGTCGAGACGGGGGTCGATGAAACCCATCCGTTCGGCGATCGGCGTGTGATCCTCCTCCGCGCCCGGGGGCGGATCGATCGAGCCGGCCGTGTAGGCCTGAGCGGCTGCCAGGCCCTCCTCGACGTCCTCGACGCTGAGGCCGAGGGCGTCGGCCAGTTCGGCGTTGGTGGGTTCGCGCCCCAGTTCGCAGGTGAGCCGGTCGGTCGCCTTGGCAAGGCCGAGGCGGAGTTCCTGCAGGCGCCGGGGGACGTGCACCGCCCAGCTGGTGTCCCGGAAGAACCGCTTGATCTCGCCGAAGATGGTGGGCAGAGCGAAGGCCGGGAACTCCCCGCGCTCCGGGTCGAAGCGGTCGATGGCCTTGATCAGGCCGATCGTTCCCGCTTGCAGGATGTCCTCATGCTGCGTGGCCCGCTCGGGGAACCGGCGGGCTGCGTACCGGACAAGAGTGAGGTTTTGCTCGACCAAGGTCGCCCGGACGTAGGAGTATTCGGGCGTGCCCTCCTCGAGTGTCCGCAGCCGCAGGAACAGGCTCCTCGACAGCGCACGGACGTCGGCCGTGGCCGGGCGAGGGGACGGCGGTGAGCTGCTGCGGCCGCCGTCGGGAGGTTCCAGGGCGTCCACCGCCCCGGCCGCTCCGGCGTTCCCGAGGAAAGGGGTGCTGGTGGCCGCAGTCATGTCCTGCCTCCGACGGACGACAAAAGTTGTCTACCGACAACATACGTTACCCATGTCGGGGGCCCGTCAGTCTCCTGCCGTCCCGCCTCCTCCGTCCGGGGGCGCGTCCGGTCGGCAGCCGCGTCGGGCATACGTGGGCTGTGCGGGGGTGCTTCGGGCGGCTTCCCTCGGCATGCGCCGCGTGTCCTCGGACCGGCCCCTGGGGTCCGCGTGCCCTGAGGCGTGCGAGGGGGCTCGGAGCCGCCGGCAGCCGTCGTCGGTTGCCGGCCTTCGCGGGTCCACGGCTGTTCGCTCCGCGCGAGCGGTTCCCGCAGGCCGCGTACGATACTTGCCGTTTGACAACTGTGCCCGTCAGGCAACAATCTTGAGCCGTCAAAGCGGCGCCGGAGGGAGGAGGGTGATGTCCCAGGCGGACGTCTCGGACGGAGGGCGGCTGCCCTTCCGGGCCGCTGAGTGCGGCGTTCGGGTGCGGGTGCGGGCTACCTCCGGAGGAGTGCGGTGAAAGGTCACGCGGTCCGTGCGTCGGCCCCGTCGTCGTGCATCTGGGAGGCGGCGGCGCAGAACGCCTCGAGGCCGTCCATGAGAGCGGACCGCTTTCCGGCCGGCATCTGGGCGATCACCGTCCGAAGCTCCTGTTCGCGGCGTGAACGCAGGTCGCGCAGGAACGCGCTGCCGCGGCTGCTGAGGTGGAGCTCCAGCTCGCGTCGGCTCGTCGTGCTGGGTGTGCGCTCCACGAATCCCACCGCTTGCAGCCGGTCACACAGGCGGCTCACCGACGGCGGCGTGGAGCCCAGGGCTTCGGCGAGCGTACGCAGGTTGATGCCGTCGTTGTGTTCCAGAATCAACAGCACGCGCAACTGCGAGGAGGACACCGGCGCGGTCGACGCGCGGCCCCACAGGACTTCCAGCAGCTCGGCGGCGACTGAGGCCACACGTGCCACCTCGTCGGGCTTTCGGCGCGGAAGGGGAGGAGTCACGGTTCCACTCTGGCAGGTCCGCCGGGCGCTGTCAGCCTGCCGGTGGGCTCGGCGGCACACGTAAAACAACAAACCTGGCAAAGTTGGACCAACGGACGAGTCGCCTTCACTCGACGCGGGCGCGGGTGCCGTACTCGCAAAGAATGGCGTAACCACCATCGTGAACAGATTCGTGGCAGCCGAGCGCGCGCTGCGTACTGCCGCCCCCCACCAGTTGGCCGAGGCGGTCCGATCCGTGCTGACCGAGCAGTACGGAGCGCAGTCCGTCGAGCTCCGCATGGTGGACTACGGACTGACGGTGCTGCAGCCGGTGTCTGAACTCCCGCACGCCGCACAGCCGGTCCCGGTGGACACCGGCCCCGCCGGACGTGCCTTCGGCGCCCAGGAGCCTTTCGTCGAAGACCTCGACGGCGGGGGGATCGGCGTGCATCTGCCGGTGAGTGTCCGTGGCGACCGGCTCGGGGTGCTCTCCGTCACCCTGCCCGACGCGCAGTGCCCGCCGGAGACGCTGAACGAGCTGGCGGACGTGGCCGAGGTACTCGGGCACGAGGTGGTCGTCGCCGAGCGCGACACGGACCTCTACCTCCAGGCCCGGCGCCGGGACCGCCTGACCCTGGCGGCGGAGATGCAGTGGCAGCTGCTGCCCGGCCGCGCCTGCGCTCGCCCGGAGTACGCGATCGGCGCCCAGCTGGAGCCCGCCTATGCGATCTACGGCGACAACTTCGACTGGTCCGCCGGTGACGACCACCTCACCCTCACGGTCACCAACGGCATGGGAGAAGGCATAGAGGCGTCCCTCCTGACGAACCTCGCGATCAACGCCCTGCGCAACGCCCGGCGCGCCGGGATCCCGATCGCCGACCAGGCCGCGCTGGCCGACCAGGCCGTGTACGCCCACTACCGTGGGGCGTCGTACCTGTCCGTGCTGTTGCTCGAGTTCGAGCTGGCCACAGGGCGCGTGCAGGTCGTGGACGCCGGATCGCCGCAGACGTTCAGACTGCGTGGCGGCACGGTCGAACCGGTCGGTTTCGAGGCGCAGCTTCCGCTGGGCATGTTCGAGGAGACCGACTACGTGGCCCAGGAGTTCCACGTGGAGCCTGGCGACCGGCTGGTCTTCGTCAGCGACGGCGTCTACGCGGTGGCCTCGCCCGCCGGCGAGAAGTACGGCGAGCGGGCGCTGGCCAGGGCGATCACCGCCACGAGACTGCTGCCCGCGTCGGAGATGCCGCGGGCGGTGCTGCGGGAGCTGACCGGCCACCGCGGGAATCCCCTGCCGGACGACGACGCTCTGGTGGTCTGCCTGGACTGGTACGGTCGGTGACCGCAGGCGGCCGCCGGGGCTGGCGGCCGTCCGGTTGGTCTACGTCCCCACCGCCCTGCGGGACGGCTATTCGAGCAAGGCATCCCTGGGTGCGGGCCTGGGGACGTGCCGTGGCACGGCAGACGACTTCGACCTGCACAGTGCGCCCGGTCACGGCACCGTCGTCATGGCACGTGTGGGCGACCGTCCACCGGCCCCCCGCCACGCGCGACACAACACCCGTACCGCGCCGGTGCGAGCCGTCGGCCTGCACGTTCGGTCCGCCGCCGCCGAACACTCCGGAGACGCCTGGGCCCACGCCGACTCCGGCGACCGGCTCACCTTGATCCTCGCCGACGGTCTCGGCCACGGACCGGAGGCCGCACGGGCGAGCAGCGCCGCGGTCGGTCAACTCCGTTGACCCCCACCCCGCCGGACCGCCGCCTATGAGCTTCCCCCACACCTGGTACATCACCACCGTCACCGAAACGGCGCAGGCGCGCGCCGCCGTAGCCCGCATCGCCGAAGCGCACGGACTGCCCGCAGTCGAACGCACCCGCCTGGCCACCACCTTCTCCGCCCATTGGGCTCGCTCGAATTGAACAGCGGTGGCGTGGGGGAAGAGCGGTGAAGCTGGGTAGGCGCTCGCGTGACAACCACCGGAGCTCCACTCGGAGGAGGACGGGGAGAAGGGGAGGTGCGGCCGTCCATGACCGCGACAGGGATAGCCGGCCGGCAGATGCCGCTCGTGCGTCGGGAGAAGACGTATGCAGTCCAGGAACGCCATGTCATCGCAGCGGCCCGCAACTTCGCCGCGGAGTTTCTCGACCACGCCCGGCAGACCGTGCAGACGAAGATCGCGGACCGTGTGATCCACGATGTCCAACTTGTGGTGAGCGAGTTGGTGACCAATGCGGTCAAGTACGCTCCGGGGGAGTGCGGTTTGCGTCTGGAGCTGGCTGCCGACCGGATAGACGTGACCGTCTGTGACGGCAACGACGCCGACATCCGCCCCAAGGAGCACGATCCGGCTCGTATCGGCCAGCACGGGCTGGAGATCGTGACGGCACTGTGTGAGCGTGTGTTCGTCCATCCGCACGCCGGCGGGAAGTGCGTTCGTGCACGGATCGCCTTGAACCCGGCGACGGCCCGCGTGCGATGACCGCGCGCGGGTCGTGTCACCGCAGGACCCGGGTCGGGCCCTGCGGTGCGCTGACCAACGCCGACCAGCGACCAACCAACCGTTCGCCTGCCGAGGTCCGCAACGACGGCCTGAACGAGGTCCACAACGACGGCCTGCCCTTGCAACACCACCCGGCCGCGTGTCGTGGTGCCGTGTTCGGGCGCGACCCGACGGGTGAACGGTGGCGCGTCACCCGTCGCAGGCTAGTAGTCGTTCCCGCAAGGACTTCAGGGTGCGGCTGATGAGGCGGGAGATGTGCATCTGGGAGAGCCCGAGTTCGGCTCCGATCGCGCTCTGTGTCATGTCGGCCCCGAAGCGCATGGCCAGGATGGCGCGTTCGCGTTCGGGAAGCTGTGCGATCAGAGGCTTGAGGGCGGCGAGGTTCTCCACGGTCTCCAAGGCCGGGTCCTCCTGCCCCATGCGATGGACCCAGGACGTGCCGTCGTCGTCCTCTTCCGTCGCCTGGGCGTCGAGGGAGGAGGCGGTGTAGGCGTTGGCCGCGACCTGGGCCTCGACCACCTCGGCCTCGGTGATCTCAAGACGTTCGGCGAGCTCCGCCACCGTGGGAGCGCGGTCGAGATCGCAGGCGAGGGCATCGGACGCCTTGGCCATGTCGATCCGCAACTCCTGCAGACGGCGGGGCACTCGCACCGACCAACTGGTGTCGCGGAAGAACCGCTTCATCTCACCGGTGATCGTGGGCAGGGCGAAGGTGACGAACTCCACCCCGTAGTCGGGGTCGAACCGGTCGACGGCCTTGATCAGTCCGATGGTGCCGACCTGCAGGATGTCCTCCATCTGGTCGGCCCGGTTGTGGAAGCGCTTCGCGGCGAACCGCACAAGCGCCATGTTGAGTTCGATCAACGTGTTGCGAACGTACTGGTGTTCCTCGGTGCCTTCCTCAAGAGAGTTCAGGCGGGCGAAGAGTATCCGTGAGACCTCCCGCACCTCGGTCGTACTGGCCGTGCCGTCGACCACCACGGATTGCAGCGACTCGGGCGCCTGGTCCGCGCAGCGGAGCGGCGCCTGGGTGTGCTCGGTGCCGATCTCTTCCACCAGCTGACTCGGCATCAGGTGTTCCTCCTTCTGGCCTTCAGTCCCGCGATGGCACGACGTCTGCGTTACCGTCTACCCCCAACTGCACTTTCAAACGTGCCGATTCACCCAGTTGCCTGAAGAGCGCGTTGAGGCAGAGGTGGTGGGCGAGACAGAGATGATGAGAGCAGCCAAGTGTGAACGGCGGTTGAGTAATCCGGAGAGAATGAACCGCCTTCAGCAGGGCAGGCGCGAGCCAGGAGGTTGATGTTCATGGGTCCCTTGCTACTCGTCCTGCTTCTCGCACTCGTCCTGTTCGGCGTCGGCTTCGCCGTCAAGGTCCTGTGGTGGTTCGCGGTAGCCGTTCTGGTCATCTGGCTCCTCGGCTTCCTCGTGCGCTCAACCGACGCCGCCGGCGGCCGAGGGCGCTGGTATCGATGGTGAACCGGCCCTCGCCCAACTGAAGAAGTCATGCTGAAGGGGTGGGGTCCAACCGAAACGTCTCGGTTGGACCCCACCCCTTCAATATGACTGCCGGACGGACGTTGCGTCGGCTCGCTGAATTGCCGTCCCGTCACCCGACGGGAATCCGTAATCGCTGACGCCCGCGTAAACCGCCCCTCCCCGCAGCTTGTCGGTGAAATGTCGCCGACAAGCTGCGGGGAGGGGCGGTGAACTGCAACCGCAGTACCGAACGGCTGGCTTATTCGGTGTATGTGCAGCCATGCTGGCCGTAGTACCAGATGTACTGTCCCATCACCCATGGATCCGCCGTGATGCTGAAGGTCCGCAACGGGTGGGGGCAATGGAAGGTCGTGATGTGCCGTTCGCCCCCTATGGGCGGCTGCGGTGCTGTGGACGCCGAAGCGAGGCCGGCGCCTGCTGCGCAGAGCAGTATCGCGGCGAACAGAATGGTGATGATGTTCCTCATTGGCTCCTCCCGGCTCCGAAGGTTCCGGCGGCCTTCCGGTAGATCGGCGACCGCTCCGGATTTTTCCTTACTTGGTGCGATCGGTCCAATACATCACGTATCAGTCGACTTTTCGGTAGACACTGCCTCCCCACCCTTTCGCGGCTGAAACCCCACTGTCGGCGGAAACGGATTGCCGGACGACGTGCTGATCGTTTCGTGTGGCAAATCAGTTCCGGACAGGAATCGAAACTTTCTGTAACGGGAGAGAACTTTCTGCGGTCGCGTTCCGCTCGGCGGTCATAGTCGCCTCATGGCGGGGCAGGAGCAACTCCACGGCCCGCCTGATGGGTGGCCGACCCTGACACACGTTAGAGGAGAAGAGGTGCTCGAGTGAGTGAGTCCAATGCGGTGATCGGTGTGTACGAGTCGGTGCAGGAGGCCGAGGCGGCGGTCAAGACGCTGCTGGATCAGGGGGTTCCGGCGGCAGAGGTGTCGATCGTCGGGCAGGACCTGCACAGTGAGACGCGGGTTCACGGCTTCGTGACCACGGGCGATGTGGCCAAGTCCGGGGCGAAGACCGGTGCTTGGGTCGGCGGTCTCTTCGGTGTCCTCACCGGGGCGGCACTGCTGTTCATCCCCGGTGTTGGTCCTCTGATCGTCCTCGGACCGCTGGCCGCAGGTGCGGTAAGCGCCGCCGAGGGGGCCACCGCCGGCGGTGGGATCGGCGCCGTCCTCGGACACTTCATCGCCAAGCGGCACGTCCCGAAGTACAGCCGCCACCTCACGGAAGGCAAGTACCTGGTGGTGCGCCACGCGCCGCAGACAGCCGATGCCGACGCCCGTCTGCTGCGCGAGCAGACCGCGGCCAGCGAGGTCGATCACCACGACGACCTGGTCACCGCATCCGCCGCGAGCGCCACGCCATAAGGAAGCGCGGCCACGGCTCCCGTCGGCCAAGAGGGATTCGCTCCCACCGAACGGCAGGTGACGCGCCACAAGGCCGATCACCGCCGAGGCGGATGCCGGGGCACGTCGGTGCCCCGGCATGGAGCCCTCTCCGCGACACGTTCCGCAGCGCAACTGTATGGAGTCTGTGGGCGGGGGAAAGGTCCCATACAGTAGGTGCCGGACGGGGGCGGCATGGAATCGCCTCGTGAAGCGGACTGCTTATGACCTCCATACACCGTTCTTCGCACCGTTCGCGCCCCGCATCGCCCCAGGCAGAAGACGGCGAGGCGGACGCCCTACAGGAGCGGCTATGGCAGTTGGAGGAGGCCCTGGCGTGGCGGCCGGTCATCGACCAGGCCACGGGTATCGTCATGACCATCGCCCAATGCCCCGCTCCCACCGCCTTTCAGATCCTGGTCGACGTCTCCCAGCGCACCAACACCAAGCTGCGCCAGGTCGCCCGGAGCCTGGTGGCGGGTGTGTCGAGCGGGCGAGTGGACGACCGCCTGAGGCGTGGGCTGGGTGAGGCGATCAAACGCCACAGCCCGCCCGGCACACCCGTCGGCGGCGCCGGGGGCTCATGAGTCCGAACACCATCCAGCGCCTACGCCGGCGCGCGCATGACGTACTGTCCGGCTTACCACGGTGCCTGAGGTGAAACCCATTCGTTTCGGGTTGAGTTCACGACAGCGCGGGAAGCGGTGGACTCCACACCTCCGGTGTGCGGAAGAGCGCCCATGTGCGGCAGCGGGAAGCGTCCGGGCAGCGCCCGGCCCGCCTCGGGAGCGGGCCGGGCGCGCGGACTACCGAGGCGCCGTTTCGGGTACCTGCGTTTCGAGGTGCGCGCCGACTCGCCGCAGCAGGTTCATGAGCATCCGGTAGCCATCCGGTGAGAGACACTCCGTCATCTGCGCCCGCTGTGCTCCGACTCGCTGTGCGATGCGCTGGTGCGCGCGCTTGCCCTCTTCGGCCATCGCCACCACGTCCGCGTCCGCAACGCGCACCCAACCGCGTTCGGCGAACCGGTCGAGGTACGGGCGCATGGTCGGCTCGTCGTCGGACAGGAACGGCGTCATCGGCCTGAGGACCGCGGCTCCCCGGCCGCCGCCACCCTCGGTTCATGCGTCTGCCGGCCAGAGCAGCGTCAGCAGGGCTTCCGGGGTTTCGACCTGCGGGAGGTGCCCGGTGTCGGGCAGAAGGCGGAAGTCCGCGCCCGGGATGGCCGCGGCGTACTGCTTACCGTAGGCCGGTGTCACCATGCGGTCGGCCTCGCCCCAGACCACTAGCGTGGGAACGGAGATCCCGGCGAGGCGTGCGGTCAGTTCGGGATCGGCCATCGTCAGGCCGCCGTAGACCTGCAGGGCCGCTCGGTTCCCGGCGGCCCTGGTCTTCTGGGCGTCGGTCAGCGCGGCGAGGTCGATCCGGTGGGCGTCGGGGTCCGCGTAGCTGAGGTCGATGACCTGATTGAGCGTCAGCGAGAAGAAGTCCGCGACGGGGTGCTCGGTGCTTGCCAGGCCGGCGGCGTTGACCAGGACGAGCCGGTCGATGCGCTCGCCCGCGACGAGGGCGAGTTCGGCCGCGGCCCAGCCGCCGATGGAGTTGCCCACGACGGTCACACCGGTCAGATCGAGGCGGTCGAGCAGTTGCCGGTAGACCTCGGCGAGCTTGCGGACGGAGTCGAGCCCGTCGGGGCGCGGCGTGCCGTCGAAGCCCGGGTTGACCGGGGTCAGCACCCGTAGCGGGCGCCGCGCGGCCAGCAGGTCGGCGAACCCGGAGACGGAGTCGGGGCCGGCGCCGCCGTGCAGGAGCACGACGGGGTGGCCGTGCCCGCGCTCGGTGACGGTGACGGGTATCTCGCCGAACGGGGTGGAAAGCGGGTAGGTGGCCGTGGCCATGGTGCTCCTGAAGTCGAAGGAGGGGGGAGCCGGTGCGGCGGTCAGTCGGCGTAGTCGGTGGCCGGCTCGGTGGCGTAGCGCTGCATGACCTGTACGTTTGCCTCAGGGGTCAGCTCCCCGCTCTGCTCGATCATCGCGCGCAGGTCCCGGAAGTACTGGACGTACAGGTCGGGCGTGAAGGTGTTGAGGAGTACCACGGGTTCATCGGTGGGGTTGGCGAACGTGTGCGGGGCGCCGGGCGGGATCATCGCGAGGGTGCCGGCCGGCGCGTCGTACGTGGTGGTGCCGATGGTGAACCGGGCCGTGCCGGAGACCACGTAGAAGCCCTCGTCGTGCCGGGCGTGGCGGTGCTGGGGCGGGCCCTCGGAGTGCGGGGCGAGGGTGATCTCGCCGATGCCCAGGCGGTGGTCGGTGGTGCTGCCGTCCTCGAGGATCCGCATGGTGGCGGGCCCCAGTCGCAGGATCTCGCCGTCGCCGGGTTCGACGATGGATGCCCGGGCCATGGTGCCTCCTCTTTCCGTGCTCAGTGAGAGTGGACTCTCATGAAGGTAGTGAGCTTGCACTCGTTATGCAAGTAGACTCTTATGAAGAGAGAGCGCAGTAACGAGAGGGGGCGCACGTCATGGCCGCCGAGGCCGCCACCGGGCGTACGAACCAGAAGGCCAGAACGCGCAAGGCGATCGTCGACGCCTGCCGGGAGCTCGCCCGCTCCGGCGCCGAGATCACGATGCCCGAGGTCGCGAAGGCGGCCCTGGTCTCGGAGGCCACCGCCTACCGCTACTTCCCCGACCTGGTCTCGCTGCTCCAGGAGGCCCTGGTGGGCCTGTGGCCGGATCCGGCGCAGGCTCTCGCGCCGGTCGCCGCATCAGCCGATCCGGCCGAGCGCATCGCCTTCGCCTGCGACTACCTGATGCGCGGCGTGTACGCCTACCAGGGCTCGGTACGCGCGATGATCTCCCACACGATCGCCAGGCCCGCCGGCTCGCAGGCCCGTCCGGGCATCCGCTTCGGCCTCATCGACCATGCCCTGGCGCCGTTCGAGGACCCCGACGGGCCGCAGTTCCTTCCTCCCGAGGCGATGGCCCGCCTGAAGCAGGAGCTCGCCGTCGTGGTCGGCGCCGAGGCACTGTTCGTCCTGACCGACCTGTGCGGTCTACCGGTCGACGACGCGATCGCCGGCGCGGTGCGGGCGGCCACCACCCTCACCAAGGCCGCCTTCGCCGACGCCTCCGTCGGCTGAACCCGCTGCGGAGAACGCTGATCACTCGCGTGGCAGCAGCGGCCCGAGCGGTCCCAGATCGAGGTTGAGGTCGGCGGGTTCCAGGCCGTAGCGCGCGCAGAGCTCGCCCATGCGCTCATCGAGGAGCATCAGGGTCAGTCCGATGCGTTCCTCCTGATCCTCAGTCAGGTCCCCGTCGTCCACCCGCCGCAATGCCTGACGCTCCATCAGTTGCCGCAGCAGTTCCACCACGGTCAGTACGAGCTTGACCAGGTCGCGCTCGACGGTGTCGGGCTCCAGTTCCATGCGGTTCATCGGACGCCTCCCTCAGCCGCCGCCGGCAGCAGCCCGGCCACCGAGCTGATCAGGGCGCGCAGTTCGATGGTCACCAGATCGACGTCGGCGATCCGCAGCGTCAGATCCCCGGTGATCACCACACCGCCCGCGAGCAGTCGGTCGAGCAGGTCGACCAACGCGATCTCCCGTCGCGCGAGCGGTTGGGCCGCGAGCTCCGCTTCGACGGTCATCGCGCTTCCTCACCGCCGTCCGTGACGTCGGCGGCGAAGGAGTACGGGGCCCACGGACCCGTCAGCTCCACCCTCGCCCGGGGTGCCGAGGCGGCGAGCGCCTTCACCCGTGCGGCGAACCCATCGGCCTCGCCCCGGGGCACGAGGTAGGCCGCGTTGAGCACGTTGGGATCGGCGGTGCCGGACAGGCGCGCGTCCTGCGGGCGGTGCAGCCGGGACGACTCGGCGTGGCCCCGCAGCGCCTCGTGCACCTGCCGGGCCAGTTCGGCGGCCTGCTCCCAATCGCTCTCCCGCGCGTCGCGTTCACGCCGCCGGCGCCGCAGGTAGTCGCGGCCCGTGGCGGCACCGACCGTGGGCACGGACGCCGTCGCCGTGGCGGGGGCTGGTGTCCTGGCGGGCGGTTCCGCGGGACGGGTCGCATACACCTTCACCCCCCACTCGACACGACCGTCCAGCTTGGCCAGGGCTTCCGCGAAGCGCTCACCGCTCTCCGACAGCATCGCGCGCACCCCGTCCTCGTCCCGGTAGACGGTCGCCAGCCGCAGGGGCAGGACGGGGCCGGGGGAGGCCGCGGCATCCACCACGCCCTGATGGGCACGGGCGGTGGCCTCCAGCCAGGCGAGCTCCTCCAGCCGCTCGCGCAGCGCCTGCTCCGTGAAGTCGGCACCGGGCACCGCGCCGACCAGGGCGGCCAGCTCGCCCTGCCGGACCGTGCGGACCGGGGTGCCCGCCACCCCGCGGACCCCGGCCGGCAACGGGGGCGCCGCGGCCCGGACGATGCCATAGGCGTACACAAGGTCGCTCAACGGGACTCCTCCTCCCGGCGCTCCTGGGGTTCCTGGTGCTCTTGGAGATCCCGGCGCTCCTGGAGTTCCCGGCCCTCGTGGTGACCGCCGTCGAAGCCGGGGGGCGATTCGGCGATGCGGCGGCGCAACTCGGCGTTCTCTCGGGCGAGTTCACGACTTCGGGCACGCGAGGAGAGGGCGGGATCGTCCTCCCACCAGTCGATGCCCATCTCCTTCGCCTTGTCGACGGAGGCCACCACCAACCGCAGCTTGATGGTGAGCAGTTCGATGTCGAGCAGGTTGACGCGGATGTCCCCGGCGATCACCACGCCCTTGTCGAGGACCCGCTCCAGGATGTCGGCGAGGTTGCCGCCGGCGGCCGGAGCATAGGGATCGGAAAGGCGGCCTGGTGTCGTCATCGGCGCTCCTCGCCCGATGCGTCGGCGTACTCGTACTCCTCCTCGTCGTCGGCGTACTCGTACCCCTCGTCCTCCGCGTCCGCGTCATCGTCCCGGAAGGGTTCGTCCGGGTACTCGCCGTCCTCCGCGTAGGCGTCCTCGGGCTCTTCGCCGGTGGCGTCGGTGTCGGTGGCGTCGGTGTCGGTGTCGTCGACCACCTCGCCGTCGCGGATCTCGCCGCGCCACCCCTCGGGGGGCTCACCGCGCAGGGAGACGTGCCGGGCGAAGTGCTTGAGGTCCAGGCGGACACGGCGGCCCTGGGCGCGCCAGAGGTTCCCCGTCTTCTCGAACAGGCCCTTGGGGTAGTACTCCACGACCAGCAGGACGCGGGTGAGGTCCTCGCCCAGCGAGTGGAAGGTCACGGTGCCCCTGGTGGTGCCCTTGGCGCCCTCCGAGCTCCACGCGATCCTCCGGTCGGGTATCTGCTCGGTGATGTGCGCCTTCCAGCTGCGCGTGGACCAGCAGATCCCGGCGGTCCACTCCGAGGTGGTCGCATCGGTCGCCGTGGCACTGCGCACGCCCTCGGCGAACGTGCTGAAGTCCTGCAGCCGCGTCCACTGGTCGTACGCCTGGCGGACCGGGACGCCGACGTCTACCTGTTCCAGGATGACGGTGGGCCGCTGACCGCTGCCGCCGCTCCCGCGCCGGCTTCCGATGCTCCCCAGGGCGCCCGCCACGGTGTCCTTGAGGCGGCTCGCACCGGTCTCCAGGGCGGCGCGCACCGGGCCCTTGCCCGCGACGACCCTGCGGCCGCCTTCCAGGGCGAGCTCGGCCAGTCCGGGGCTGCGGCCCTCGGCTGTCTCGGAGAGCTTCACCGTCGCCCGGCCCAGTTTGCGGCCGCTCGCCGCGAGCAGCCGTTGGGCCTGCGCGGCCAGGTAGCCTTCGAGCTCCTCCACGAACCGGTCGACGGCTGCGGAGCGCTCGTCCGTGCGGTGGCCCTCAGGCACGGTCGCCACCTCCCTTGCCGCCACCGCCGGCCCGGGTGGTCTTGCGCGTCGCGCCCCGCGCCGCCGAGACCGTCTTGCGGGCTGTGGTCTTGCTGTCTGCCGCCTTCTTGGCGGGTTTCCCGGCGGAGGCCTTCCCCGGTTCGCGACCGGAGGCGCGCTTGGCGGGAGGCCTACCAGCCGTCGTGCGCTTGCCGGACGTGCGCTTCGCACTCGTCCTGCGGTCCCCGTCGTCGGCCTCCTCCCCGTCGCTGCGGTCGTCGGCCGCCGCGGCGCCGTCCTGCCCGATCCGGGCCGAGAGCCGGTCGTGCACATCGAGCGTTCGGTCGTGCAACCGGTCGGCCAGGCCGTCCAGTTGCCGGGTCACCACGGCATCGGCGGCCGCCCGGCCCACCCCGCGCAGATCCTGGCGGAACCGGTCGCCGGCCTCCTGCAACTGCGGACTGCCGAGCAGCCGCTCGCCGACGAGCCGGGCGAGCCCCTGGGGACCAAGGGTGAGTCTCCGGCCGAGCACGAGGCCGCCGAGGCCGAGGGCCAGCTTCGCCTTCCTCGTCCGGCCGAGTACGTAGCCGCCGCCGACGGCGAGCGCCAGCGCCATGCGGTTGTTCATCACGTCGCCGTCCTGTTCGGTCGTCCCTGTCGTCGTCGGGCCTCCTCCAACCGGTCGAGGAGGATGTCCTCGGCCCGGTCGAACGCGGCCTCATCGATCTCGCCCGCGGTCAGGCGCTCTTCCAGGCGGGCCAACTCTGCTTGGACCGCCGCGGGGTCGTAGTACCGGCGTTCCGCCTCCTCGGTGAGCTGCCGCAGCACCCAGCCGGTACCGCGTACCGGGGCGAGCGGCAGCATCAGCAGTTCGCCGACGAGCCCCACCGGTTCAGCCCTCCGCCGCGGCCGGTGCCGAGGCCGCCCGCTGGGCCTGTGCGGGTGCCGCGTGGGCGGAGGCGGCCGCGGACGGCTGGGCGCCGGGTCCGGCGTCGACGAAGCTGTACGGAGGCAGCGGTCCGGCCACCTTCACCTCCAGGTGCGAATTGTCCCGCTGGAACCGCTCGACGCCTGCGAGGAAGGCGTCCGCCGAGTCACCGGCGACCAGATAGGAGTGGTTGGCCAACCAGGCCTGGCCCTGCGGTCCCGGGCGGCTGTCCTCGGCGAGCGGGCGCAGCGCGTCGTGCAGCAGCCGGGCGTCTCGCGCCTCGCGGGCCTGAACGGCTTTCGCCACCAGTTCGCCGAGGCGCAGCCGGTCCTCGTAGGTGCCGCCGCCGGCCGCCCGGTTGGCGGCGTTGAGCTCCCGTACGGGGTCCTCCTCCTGCAGCACCCGCCGTAGGACCGCCTCTTCGCGGTGGGCGGCCTTGACGTTGTACTCGACCCTCCCCTCGAGTGCCGTCAGCCGCTCCCGGTAGTGCTCCGCCCGCTCGGCGAGCGCCGCCCGCACCGAGGCGTCGTCGGCGGAAACGCTGCCGAAGCGCAGGGGCAGTACGGGACCGGCCGCCGCGGCCTGCGACAGCACCCTCTGGTGGGCGAGCAGATCGCGCCGCTTGGGGCGGAGCCGTTGCGGGCAGTCGCTGACCCAGGCGGTCAGGCCGCCCTCCTCGACGGTACGGACCGGGAACGGTGGGTCGCCGACTCCGGTCAGCCGCTGGGGAGCCGAGGGAGTAGAAGTGGGGGCTGCCAGGGTGATTCCGTACACATAGGTGCCGTGGGTGTCGTGGCTGCTCACTCGTCCTCCTCCTTCGCCGTCTTGCCCGTGCGGCGCGCGGGGGAGCGGCGGGCGCGGGGCTCGGATTCGCTCTTCGAGGCCTCGCCGCGCGCCTGGTTGAAGGCGTCGGTGAGGGTCTGCGCGGCTCCGGAGAGCGCTCCCTTGGACTTCCCTCGCGCGCCCGACTCGGTGATCTCGCCCACCAGGTCGGGCAGTCCCGGTTCCTTGTGCGGGCCCGACTCCAGGTCGAGACGGTTGCACGCCTCGGCGAACCGCAGATAGGTGTCGACGCTGGCCACGACCACCCGTACGTCGATCTTGAGAATCTCGATCCCGACCAGTGACACGCGTACGAAGGCGTCGATGACCAGACCGCGGTCGAGGACGAGTTCGAGGACGTCGTAGAGACCGCTGCTGCCGCCTCCGCTGCCTGTGCTTACAGAGCCCGATTGTGTCGCGGGCATCACCGTCATCGGTGGTGTCTCCTTTCGTGGAGCCGTGCCTCGCGAGCGGGTCACCCGAGACCGGCACGTCCTCGCTCATAGCGGCGGACCCGCCGGTATCCGATCAGTTCTCCCTGTTCGTCCAGGTGGACCTGGTAAGTCGCGAGCAGGCTCATCGTGTCCGGGACGCGGGAGAGCTCCAGAACCTCGACCTCCAGTGCCCAGCCGTCGTCGGACCGGCTGAAGGACGTCACAGACTCGGCCGCGAGGCCGGTCAGTTCGCGGAACCTGGCTCCCGCCTTCCGTAGGACTTCCATAGGTGTGGGCCGGGTCGTGTGCGACCCGCTCCGTGTGGTGTCGCCGTCGTCGGCGCGGTTGTCTGCTCTTCCGCCGTTGTCGTGAGTCATGAGTGCCTCGACGGTTCGTCTACCGCGGGCGGAGAGGGCCAAACCTGCGTGCGACCCATCGGACCCAGGCGGTGGCGCGAGCAGGAGCCGCGCCGGACCGCCGCCGCAACGGCCGCCTTCCCGCTCACACTTGTCACCCCGCGGCACACACCTCGCGGTGACCACCGTGGTCAACCGCCGCTTGCCGCAGGCAAGGGGGGCCGCTGGGTAACCGGTTCCGGGCGGTGCGTCCGCGAAGTCGGGCAACCCTGCCGTGCGGTCCTACGGGCGTGGCTACGGTGAAGCCATGGGCGCTTTTCGGTACCCCGGGAAAACTGCCGATCGTAGCCGTCGCGAGCGGGAAGGGCGGTGTGGGCAAGTCGAGCGTGGCGGTGGAACTCGGACGCGAACAGGCATACCCGGGACGGAGGGTCGGTCTCGTCGGCGCCGACCTGTCCGGGCCTGACGTACCCCGCATGCTCGGCCCGCGCCGGGACGTGCCGACCGCGTCCGTGACGATCGCCCGGTGGGCCCGGGGCGATCGGGGCGACCGGCGCGGGGCCCTGGAGGCCATGGACGTCGACGGGCTCAAACCGGTCGAGCGCCCGATACGGTGCTGCCGT